>CBESWV010000017.1:0-30659 GCA_965533305.1 uncultured bacterium
GCTCCATCCCGGTGATCTGAGAAACGCTCGCCTCGAAGCGCTTCCACGACCGGCTACCGGCGTAGCTTTCGTCGCCGAGCATCATCGCCGCCCATTGCTCGGTGGACATGGCGCCGGTGCCCGAGTCGGTGAGGAGATCGATACAGCAGTCCTCGGCGTCGAGGAGAAAGACATTGTGGTGGGCCGCTTCCAGGGCCGTCGCCCGGTGGGCGGGGGTGGTGATCTTGAGCGGCTCGGTCATCTTGATGCGGAAGGGCTCGATGATGGTGCGCATGAAAGGTCTCCTCGGTGCGGTCCGTTACCGGGACCCGCACACTGCCCCGAGCCTACCCTCTTTCGGATTTCGGTCAAGACCGAGGCATCGGTTTCGGACTCAACCGCACGCTATACTCGATGATGGGTCGTCGCTGAGGAGGTGGTCATGGCCAAACAGAAATGGACACGTCGTCGACAGGCAATCTCCGGGTGGTGGATCGGGATGGTCCTCGCCCTGACCGCAGCAGCCCCGGCTACGGCGGCCATCAAGGAGCTCTCCAACGACAGTTTCGCCGGATCAGGCTCGGTCACGTGCCAGATCGGCTTTGTCGAGGGCGAGTCCGCAGCAGTCAAGCTGACCGCGGATCCCGCGGACTATCCGTACCAGGTCAAAAAGGTCCGGATGCTGGTCTGCCCTTCGTCGACCTCCGGTTTCGTGATCTTGAGGATCAATGAAGACAACACGGGAACGGTCCTCCCCGGAGCGCTGATCTATGAGGAGATCGTTCAGGTCACCGGGGCGGATGATGCCCTCAATGAGCTCGATCTTTCGTTGCAGGCCATCGTGATCACGAGCGGCAGCATTCGGGTCGAGCTCGAGTGGTTCCAAAACTCTCCCCCCGGCATTGCCAACGACCTCGATGGTTACGTGCCCAACGCCAACTACATCTACGCGAACCCCCCCGGGGCGTGGTTCTTCGCCAATCAACTCGGGGTGATGGGCGACTGGATCATCCGGATGGAGATCGAGACCGGCGCAGAGCCCCCGATCTTCGTTGACGGATTCGAGTCGGGCGACACCACCGAGTGGAGTGCGACATCGCCATAGGAGCTTGTAGCGCATAGAGTTGGCGGCGCCGCTCGTGAGTCGTTGTGATCCGGGTTCCACGCAACGTTCCCTAACTGAGATATCCTCTCTCTTCGATCCTTGCGGTGGATCACATGGGGAGACTTCATGCAGCTTGGCGCTCGAAAACCACGGAAGAAGGCTCGGTTCTTTCTAGTGATGCTCATGGCCGCCGTGATCGGCGGTGGGCTCTGGCTCGCCCTGCGGAGGGGGCCGGTGCCGGTGGTCGAACTCGCGACCGATCGGCCGGCCATCGGCAAGGCGACGAGCGTGATCGCGCATTTCACCGAGCCCGTTCATGGTCTCGGCGGGATCCGTCTCGAACTCATCCAGGGCGACCGGGTCGAGGCTTTGGATCGGCAGGAGCTGATTCGGGGCTCACTCGTGCCCTGGTCGAGCGCTGATGGGACGGCGAGGGTCGAGCTGACGGCGATCGTCGGTACGACCACCCTGGACTGGCTCGACGATGACGATGTCGTCGTGCGGGCGACCGCCGATCGCGCGGTGGGTTTCCTGCGCCGCGCCGAGTCCGTGGTGGCGGAACTCGTACTCCCGGTGCGGCTCCGGCCGCCTCGCCTCGAGCTCCTGTCGTCGCAGCACTATGGCCAACAGGGCGGCTCTGGCGCCGTGGTGTACCGCGTGGGTGAAACGGCCGTTCGGTCGGGGGTCCGCGCCGGGACCCATGAGTCTCCCGGATCCGCCCGCGAGGGGGGCGACCCGGACGACCGCTTTGCCATCTATGCCCTGCCGTGGGATCTCGATGACGAGACCGAGATCAGGCTTTTTGCCGAGGACGATGCCGGCAACCGGGTTGAAATGGCCTTTCTCGATCTCTTCAAGCCGCGCCCCCGGCGCCTGGATACCATCCGGCTGGATGACGGTTTCCTCGAACGAGTCGTCCCCGCCATAGCGAGCCGGACACCGGGTTTCGACGACTCCGGAACCCTGCTCGACCAGTACCTCATCATCAACGGCGAGCTCCGTGAGGCGGAACTAGGAAGGGTGGCTGAGATCTCGCACAGCAGTGAGCCGGCACTGCTCTGGTCGGGTCCGTTTCTCCAGATGGCGAACTCTGCTCTCAAAGCGAATTTCGCCCAGACTCGGGACTATGTCTACGATGGCCGCAAGGTGGATCGTCAGACCCACCTCGGGCTCGATCTCGCCTCCACCTCGATGGCTCCGGTTCCGGCCCCCAACGCGGGGCGAGTGGTCTTTACCGGTTGGATGAGTCTCTATGGCAATACGGTGATCATCGATCACGGCTACGGCCTCTTGTCATTGTGCAGCCATCTGTCATCCATCGAGGCGGCCGAAGGCGATGCGGTCGCACGAGGTCAGATCATCGGCAGGAGCGGTACCACGGGTCTCGCCGGCGGCGACCACCTCCACCTCGAGATCTTTGTCCACGGCCAGTCGGTGGATCCGCTCCAGTGGCTCGATGGCAAGTGGATTCAGGAGAAGATCATGTCGAAAATAGAATTATGAATTATGAATTATGAATTTTGAATGACGTCGCAACCGGTCGGAGTCGTGATCGGGCCGGTGCAGCGAAATTCATAATTCATAATTGAGAATTCATAATTATGTTCGTCAGCTCTCCGACGCGCGGTATTTCCACGGTTGGAGGCGACGCCAAGACACGAAGGGGTCACGAAGACATCGCATAGTTGACGCAGAGGCGCAGAGCCGTCGCTTCTGAGAGCTGGCGACGCGAAATGGATGGATCGCTCGACTTCGTGGAGTGGCCAAAGGTCCAACCAGGACTCTGAAGGGCATGCTGGAAGCACGCCCCTACAAGGGTGACTGCGATGATTGTGGGGGCGACCATCTTGGTTGCCCTTCAGTGTCGATGACGTAGCCAACCCGGTGACACGGAGTCTGACGCCGTTGATGTGGGCGGTGCACGCGTTCTATTGAAGGTACGCGGAATTGGCCTCAACCGGATGTGCCGCTTTAGATCATTGTTTGGAGCGAACGCCTTCCAGTGGCGATGATCGTCAGGGCCAGACAATGGTTTGGGGGGCACTCTCGGGGAACGCACTGGGAGAATCAGGTTCGGTGAGGCATCTGAGGCCGTCTGAGTGTTATCCTCGATGGGCACAACAGGAGGCTTATCTTGAGATCTGCGCGATGGTTCCTCGCTCTGTGTGTGGGTGTGTTGGGCTTCGCCGCGAACTCACCAGCCGTTGAGCGGACCGCCTATGTCTTTGGTCCTGAGGGTCACCTGGAGAGTATCGTTCTTCCGAGCTTCGACCCAATGGTCCCGCTTTCAATCATCACCGACTTTGATGATTATCCAGTGGGTTCAGCCATGGACGAGAATGGCCGCTGCCTGACCATGTTCAGTGGGTCAAACGAGTTGGTCAGCCTCGACCTCGAAAACGGCAACTACGATGTGTTGCAGACCCTTGCCCTCGATATCTTTCCTTGGGATGACCTGACGTTCGGGCCCTCGGGAAGGTTGTTCGTCCTCTACTCCGGTCTTCAACAGTTCCCTGTTCTCTACGAAGTGGATTTGGAGACGGGTGGTCTGACCCTGCTCGCCCAATTCGATCATCGACTCAGCACCATCGAGTATCACCAGGGGGCGTTCTTCGCCGGAAACAGCCATCAGTTCTGGAGAATCGATCCGGTGACCTTTGAGGCGACCCTCATTCGGGACTACGCGACTTCGTACACCGTGTGTGGGGTGTGGGGTCTTGCTTCAATCGGGGATATCCTCTGGTGCGGGTATTCATGCGGTACAGGCCCGCCCTCAATCCAGCACGCTGCTCATGTCGGAATCATCGATCCGGTATCCGGTTGGTTTGAGGTGCACGCGAGGTTGGGTGACATCTGGTCACCACAGGAGGACCCTCACACCCTTCAGATCATCGAGCGGATCACACCCATCCCGGCCCTCCGCCCGGCCGGCGTCGTCATCCTGGTGATGCTCCTCGGCATGGTCGGAATACTCGCGATTCGAAGACTCTGAGGCACGCGTAAGCTTTTTGGTTGTCTGACTGAGTGGAGAAGGCAAAGGTCCTACCAGGACTCTGAAAGGCATGCTGGAAGCATGCCCCTACAAGAGCGACTGCGATGATTGTGGGGGCGACCATCTTGGTTGCCCTTCAGGGTCGATGACGTAGCCAACCCGGTGACACGGAGTCTGACGCCGTTGATGTGGGCGGTGCACGCGTTCTATTGAAGGTACGCGGAATTTGCCTCGACCGGATGTGCCGCTCCAGTGGCTCGATGGCAGGTGGATTCAGGAGAAGATCATGTCGAAGATAGAATTATGAAGTGTGAACTATGAATTTTGAATGACGTCGCAACCGACCGGAGTCGTGATCGGGCCGGTGCAGCAAAATTCATAATTCATAATTGAGAATTCATAATTATGTTCGTCAGCTCTCCGACGCGCGGTACCTCCACGGTTGGAGGCGGCGCCAAACCCACGTAATTCCGCGGCCCATGGCAGCGAAGCCGTCTTCTGACAGAGCTGCGGTCGTGGGCAGCAGCAGGGTGGTCAGAAACGTCGAGACCACCAGGCCGCCCATGATGACGATGGCCATGGAGTAGTAGTAGACCCCACCAAGCGCCGGACGTTGGACGACGATGGGCACCAGCCCCACGAGGGTGGTGATGGCGGTCATGAGGATCGGCCGCAGCCGTTCGCGGCCACCCCGGAGCATGGCTTCGGTGCGGTCCATTCCCTCGCGGCGGTAGAGATTGATGTGCTCGATCATGACGATGCCGTTGTTGACCACCACCCCGATGAGCAGCAGCAGCCCGATGGCCGCCGGTTGGTCGAAGTCGGTTCCGTGCAGCCATAGACCCCAGAAGGCGCCCGCAAGGGCAAAGGGCAGGGCCACCATGAGACCGAATGCCTGGCGCACCGACTCGAAGAGACCGGCCATGACGGCGAAGACCAGACCGAGGGCGAGCAGGAGATTGATCAGGAAATCGCGCGATTGCTCGCGTTGGCGTTCGGCCCATTCCGACATGGTCCAGGTGTAGCCGAAGGGAAGATCCATGGAATCCATGGCTGTCCGCACCAGGGGCAGGTAGTCCTCCATGGTGCCCTCGCCATAGCGGGCGCCGACCCAGACGCTGGTCCGGCGGTTGTCGCGCTGGATCCGGTTGGGACCGGGCTCCATACGGAACTCGGCCATGGACGCGAGCGGGATCTTCTCGCCATCGGCGGTCCATACCGGCAGGGTGTGGAGCTGAGAGATGCTCTCGTTCTCCTGCTCGTCGAGGGTGAGCCGCATCTCGCGCTCACCCGATGGCGTCCGGAAGCGTGGCAGCCGGCGACCGCGGAAGGTCAGGGAGACGACCTCGGCGGGCTGGTTGAGGGGGACGCCGTAGCGTGCAGCGAGCTCACGGTCGAGATCAATGAAGAGTTCCATCCCACCGGTCTGAGTGCTGGTCCAGGGATCATTGAGGCCCGGGATCTCCGCAAGCCGCAGTTTGGCATCGGCGGCGAGCTCGGTGAGCACGCCGGTGTCCTCACCCACCAGCTGGAAGGCGATGCGTTTGCCGCCGCCGCGCCGAAAACCGTGGCCCGCCTGGTCCTGGACCTCGAGCTTGATACCGGGAAGTTCGGGTAGGAGTTCGCGGAGCCTGGCGCGGGTCACCGCCATGTCGGTATCGTTGGCGAAGCCTTCTTTCATATAGAGTCGGGTGAGCGAGAAGCGGTCGGACCAGAAGCTGTAGATGTGCTCGGCGTTGAGTTCGTCGCGGTAGGGGACCAGTCGGTCCTCGACGATGGAGACGGCCCGCTCCTTGCGCTCGAGGCTCAAGGGTTCGGAGAACTCGTAGCGGAGCTGGACAAAAAGCTCGGTCTGGTTGGCATCGAAGTTCTTGTCGATGTGGCTGAAGGGAAACCAGGTCGAGGCGATGACCGCGAGCCCGATGACCGGGGTCAGCCAGCGGTGCCTGAGGAAGAACGCGAGAAGGGTCTCATAACGGTTCTCGAGCCAGAGCATGAGAGGCGCACGACCTCGGGACCTCGAGCGAATCAAGCGCGAGGTGGCCAGCGGGATCATGGTCTGGGAGACAAAGAGTGAGGCGAGGAGGGTGAGACAGACCGTGATCGCGAGCTCACGGAGATAGATGTTCATCTCTGACGGTTTGTTGAAGATCATGGGCAGGAACACGATGACCGAGGTCAGAGTGGCGGCGATCACCGCCAGCGAGACTTCGCGCGATCCCGCGAGCGCGGCGTCGCGCCGGCTCAGTCCCCGCTGCTGGTGGCGGTAGATGTTCTCCATGACGACCACCGCGTTGTCGACCAGCATCCCGATGCCGACGATGAGCCCGAGCAGGGTCAGGGTGTTCATGGTCTTGCCCAGGGCCCAAATGGCGCCGCACGCAACGATGACCGAGAACGGGATGCAGAGCACCGAGACCAAGGTCATGGAGACTCTGCGGAGGAAGGCGAAGAGCACCAGTGCGGCCAACAGGCCACCGAAGAATCCGGTGAATGCCAGGTCTCTGAGGGTCTTGCGGATCTCCGCACCCTGATCAAACCAGATCAGGAACTTGACCCCCTCGAGCTCGGGGTCGGTGTTCATGTCCTCGACCCGCCGCCGGACCTCGTCGCAGATCACGACCGCGTTACCGCCGGCCTCGGCGGTCACCGTGACTCCGATGGCGAAGTTGCCATCGAGATGGCGGCCGTACTCGAGCGGCGGCTCCTCATAGCGGACATCGGCGACATCGGTGAGTCGCAGCCCGTCGCCACGGAGCGGCAGCGCGCGGATCTCTTCGACGGTTTCGAAGGCGCCCACGGTACGGACGGTGAGACGCCTCTCGTCGGATCGTAGAACGCCCGTTGAGAGGTCGAAGTTGGAGCCCGAGATGGCTCTTACCACGTCCCGGACATCGAGCCCGTGCGACTCGAGATCCTCGACACGGAGGTTGATCCGGACCTCCTTGGGGTTGACGCCGTCGAGGCTCACCGAGGCGACACCGGCGATCCGCTCGAGCGGGCGGACGATCTTGCGTTCGAGCAGATCGTAACTCTCGGAGAGATTGCGTTTCGACGACAGGCGCCCTTCGAGGATGGGAGAGTCCTCCTCGGCGGAGTTCCAGCTGCCGCCGACGCGGATGTCGCCTATGGTGTCCGGGAGATCCCGACGAATCCGATCGATGCGTTCGATGACCTCGGCCCGGGCGAGACTCATCTCGTGGCCCCAGGCAAAATTGAGCCGGACCCGGCCGCCGTTGGCGTCGCACATGGACCACATGTTGATCACGCCCTTGACCGAGCCCAGGACCTCTTCGAGAGGTCTGATGACGAGTCGTTCGGTCTGCTCGGGGGTCGCGTTGGGGAAGGGCACCTGAACGATGAGTTCCGGCTCGTTGACCTCCGGCATAAAGCCAAGGGGGAGCCGGTTGAGCGCCACGAGGCCCAGAACCACGGCGCAGGCGAGGATGGTCAGGGTGGTGACGGGGCGGCGGATGGCGAGCTCGGGAAGCGTCATGCCTCGGCCTCCTCCTCATCGGTTCGGACCCGCGAGGGAACCACCAGATAGACCGCTGGGATCACCACCAGGGTCAGCACCGTGCTGAGCAGGAGCCCGAAGGAGACGGTGATGGCCAGGGGTGCACGGAGTTCGGCGCCTTCGCCGAGGGAAAGCGCCATGGGCAGCAGCCCGAGGACGGTGGTCAGCGTGGTCATGAGGATGGGCCGCAGTCGGAGATGACCGCCGCGCATGACCGCCTCGAGCTTGGCCATTCCGCTCCGCCGGAGCTGATTGACGGTGTCGATGAGGACGATGGCGTTGTTGACCACGATCCCGACCAGCATCACAACGCCGATGAGGGCGATGACACTGACATCGATGCCGGTGACGAGGATCCCGACAACCACACCGACGAGCGCCAATGGAATGGTAAAGAGGACGACAAGGGGGTGGATCAGCGACTCGAAGGTGGCGGCCATGACCAGATAGACCAGGAAGACCGCCAGCGCCAGGGCGAAGCGGAGGCTCGCAAAGGAGGTCTGCATCTCGTTGACCTGGCCGCCGAGTTCGGCCAAGACCCCCGCCGGCGGTGGGTTGGCTGCGAGCAACGCCTCGATGTCGCGGACCGCCGCGCCGAGGCCGCGGCCCTCGAGATTGGCGCTCAAGACCGCGGCCCGTTGCTGTTGGACACGGTGGATCTCCGCCGGCCCGCGATCCTCATGGATCTCGGCGACGGTGAGCAGCCGAAGTTGGAGGCCGTCGGGGCCCGGGATCATGAGATTGCGGACATCGTCCGCCGTTCGTCGCTGTTGCTCGAGGTTCCGCACCCGGATGTCGATCTGCCGGTCGGCCTCGCGGAAGCGGGTGGGGACCGTTCCCAGGACCCGGTCGCGCAGGGTCTCGGCGACGACGCGCATGTCGAGCCCGAGCGAGGCCAACCGATCGCGGTCGAAGATGATCTGGAGCTCGGGGTTGCCCTCCTCGAGGGAGGACCGGACATCCACCAGACCCGGCACGGTCGCCAGTTTGTCCGCGAGCACCGGCGCCCAGTCGGACAACGCCTCGAGATCGTCGGAGAAGAGGATGATCTCGACTGGGGTCTTGAGGCTGAAGTAGGTCGGTTTACCGAAGGTGGTGTCGAGTTCGGGGATGGTGGCGAAGCCCGCGCGCAGGCGGTTGGCCACCCGTTGTTCGGCGGTCTCGTCGTTGCGATCGGCGAGCACGACGTTGAGCTGGCCGTAGTGTTCCGCCGTGGTGCTCAGGCTCAAGCCACCGGAGACGAGCCGGCTGCCCGCCGTGGCGTAGGCCACCGCGACCTCGGGATCGCCCTCGATGGGTGCGGTCATTTGCCGCAGCACGCGGTCGGTGGCCTCAACCGGGGTGCCCTCTGGCAGGGTCGCCTCGAAGTAGAACTCACCCTGCGAGATTTCGGGGATGAGTGCGGTATGGAGTCTCCCGATGGCGGCGACTGAGAGGGCGAAGACCACCGCCGCGGCGGCGATCGTGAACCACCGGCGGCGGAGGGCGGTGCGCAGCACCATGTCGTAGAACCGGGTCACCGCGCCGAGACCGGATTCGGAGGACATGGCCCGAGTGGGGGCCGTGGCCGCGGTTTCCTTTCCGCCCATGGCGCTCAGCATGGGGATGAGGGTGACTGCCACCACCAGCGAAGCCAAGAGGCTCAGGGTGACGGTGATGGCCATGTCGCCGAAGAGTGCACCGGCGATTCCCTCGACAAAGATAATCGGCAGAAAGACTGCAACGGTGGTCAGCGTCGAGGCCGCCACCGCGCCGCCGACCTCGGTGGTGCCCTCGATGGCCGCCGCCGTCCGGCCGAGACCCTCATGGCGTTTGCGGTGGATGGACTCGAGGACGACGATGGCGTTGTCCACCAACATCCCGATACCGAGCGTCAGGCCCCCAAGGCTCATGATGTTGAGCGAGACATCGAGCCGGTACATGGCCATAAAGGCGAAAAGCACGGACAGCGGGATCGCGGTGGCGATGATTGCCGTCGACCGGGGATCGCGGAGAAAGACAAAGAGCACCAGAATGGCCAGGCCGCCGCCGACCACCGCGGTGAAGCGGACCTCGACCAGCGCCTGCTCGATGAATCTGGACTGGTCGAAGAGGATCGTGAGCTCATAGCCCTCGGGTACGAGTTTTGTCATCTCCGGCAGGGCGTTGCGGACCAAACGCGCGGTGGTGACGATGTTGGCGTCGCCCTCCTTGTAGATGGCGATCTCCACCGCCTCGATCCCGCCGACGCGGATGATTTCTTCACGTTCGCGGGCGCCCCAGCTCACTTCGGCGATGTCGCGCACCCGGATCTGCGAAGGACCGGCGGCGGATAGAACCAGCCCGCCGATCTCCTCTACCGAGGTGTACTCGTTGACCGTACGGATGAGGAACTGAGTGTCGGTGCCGCGCAGCGACCCGCCGGGGAGGTTGATGTTGGAGACCGCCACCACCTGGCGGACCCGCTCGAGGGGAATGCCGAGCGCGGCGAGACGCTCCTGGTCGACCTCGATGTGGATCTCCTCCTCGAGCCCGCCCTTGATCCGTGCCGAGGCCACACCCGTGATGCTCTCGAAGGCTTGCTTGAGGCGGCGGTCGGCGAGCCGGCGGCTCTCGGTGAGGTTGCCGGTTCCACCGAGGGCGATGCGGAGAATCGGATCGAGCGACGGATCGAAGCGCAGGACGATGGGGTCTTCGGCCTCGACCGGGAGGATGAGCCGGTCGAGCTTCTCCCGGACATCGAGGAGCAGCAGATTCATATCGGCGCCCCAGTCGAACTCGAGGGTGACCTCGGAGACGCCGGGACGTGAGACCGAGTGGACGGTTCGCAGCCCGCGGAGCACCCCGACCGCCTCCTCGACGGGTCGGGTGACGAGGTTCTCCACCTCGGCGGGCGCGGTGTCGGGGAAGTCGGTCTGGACGGTGAGCGACGGATAGGAGATATCGGGCAGGAGATCGAGCGGCAGACGTTGGTAGCCGACCACGCCGAAGGCGGCCAGAGCCAGAGCGCACATGAGCACCGTGACCCGGCGCCGAACAGCGAGAGCGACCAGTGATCGCATCAGCCGGCTTGCTCGGCCGGCGGCTCTTCGGTGGTTTCGGCGTCGAGTTCGAGGGCGTCGAGCACCGACACCGGCTGGCCGTCTCGGAGCGCGCGTTGGCCCTGGATGACCACCATTTCGCCGGGTTCGAGACCGGAGACGATCTCGGCGCGGACATCGTCTTCGAAGCCGATCTCCACCGGCCGCTGATGGGCGGTCTCACCATCGACGACATAGACCGATTGCTGGCCTCGTTCGGTCACCACCGCCACCCGGGGCACGAGCAGGCTGTCGGAGTGGCTGTCGGTGACGATGGAGACCTCGACGAAATCGCCGGGGCGGGTGGTCTTGGGGTAATCCCGGACCTCGACGGTGACCTTGATGGTGCCGCTTTCGGGATCGACCAGGGGATTGACGAGGTCGATTCGGCCCTTGAGGCGGTCGCCGGACGAGGTGACGACGAGCTGGACCGGCTGGTCGGGCTGGATGCTGCGGAACTCCTTGGCCGGGATGAAGACCCGGGCGAGGAGGCGGTGCATGTCGGCCAGCGAGTAGAGCGCGGTGCCGTTGGACACGGTCTGGCCCTCATCGACAAAGCGCCGGACCACCTGGCCGTCAAAGGGGGCGCGGACTTCGGTGTAGGACAGCTCGAGTTCGGCGAGCTCGAGGGCGGCCTCGGCCGAGGCGGTGTCGGTTCGGATGGTGTCGAAGTCCTCCGCCGAACTCAGACCCTGGGAGAAGATCTTCTGTGCCCGACTGAGGCGCGCCTGCTGTTTCTCGAGATCGACCCGGGCCATGGTCGTCCGGTGGCGATACTCGGCATCCTCGATGTGGAGCAGAATCTGGCCCCTGGAGACCCGGTCGCCCTCTTCGGCCACGAGGAGCTCAACCATCCCGGAGACCCGGGCGAGAATATCGGCCCGCTTATCGGGGTCGAGGGAGGCGGTGGCGCGGTAGTAGGTAGCGATGTCGCCGCGCGCGGCCGGTTCAACCGCCACGGACATGGTCGGCAGCTCGGGTCGCCCAGCCGGACGGCCGTCGCCCGGACCTCGACCCCCGCCCGGTCGTCCGGGGCCGGGTTGATCCGGTTCGGCGCCACCACAGGCGGTCAGGACGAGCAGCGCGACGGCCGCGAGCGGCGCGGCCTGGCGATGCCACGAAGAACGTACGTATTGACTCATGCTGTATTCGCTTTCAATTTCGGATTGGCGGGGCTCGGAGATGGACCCCCATCCGGATTCGCCCCTTCACTCCGTACGGTCAACGTTGACCGTGGGTTGCATCTTCCCGTCGGCGATCCCGGTCATCATAGACCGTGAACCGACAACAACTCCGAGTGAAATCCAAAGATTCCTTAAGGATCTGCGTCCATCTGTGTGATCTGTGGGTTGCAGCGGCGATGCGTTCGTGACCGCGTCGCGTCTGAGCGCGCTCGCGTATTTGCGATGGGCCCGCGCCTACCGGCCGAGAACTCTCTCGAGCACCGCCTCGTCGATCTTCGACCCGGTGATGACGAGCGCCACCGTCCTGCCCCGCAGCGTTTCGGGCCGGCGAAGCATGACCGCCACCGGCAACGCGGCGCCGCCCTCGACGGTGAGTTCCTCCTCGTCGTGGAGGAATCGGATGGCGGCCGCGATCTCATCCTCGTCGACCAGATCATACGAATCGACGTACTTCCGGCAGAGATCGAAGGTGATGGAGCCCTCTTCGATCCCGCCGGCAGTGGCGTCCGACAGAGTCGGCAGGCTTTCCATCTCGACGATGCGCCCGGCTTTGATCGATTCGTGCATGACCGCCGAGGCTGTTGGTTCGCAACCGATGATCCTGGTGGAAGGGGCGACGGCCTTTGTGAAGGCTCCTATTCCACCCGCCAACCCACCGCCGCCCACGGGAACGAGCACCGCATCGAGGTCGGCAACCTGCTCCTGAAGCTCGAGACCGATGGTGCCCTGACCGGCAACGACGGCGGGATCATTATAGGGCGAGACCCAAACAAAACCGTTGGCCTCAGCATGGGCATGGGCGTGGTTCTCGGTTTCGACGCAGTCGTCGCCGACCAGCTCGTAGGGAATGCCGGAGGCTTTGATGGCCTCGAGCTTCTTTGTCGCGGTGTTCCTCGGGAGAAAGAGCAGACCCTCGAGACCGAGCCGGGTGACCCCGTGGGCGAAGGCCGCGCCGTGATTGCCGGTGGATGCGGCGACCAGGGGTTTGCCCATTTCGTCAGGCACAAGCGTCAACAGCCGGTTCATCACACCACGAAGCTTGAAGGAACCGCTGATCTGGGTGTTCTCCAGTTTGAGCCAGACATCGGCCCCGGCGACCTCGCTCAGTGCTGCGGACCGCCGGCACTCGGTGAGCCGGATGTGGGGTTCGATGCGCGCGTAGGCCTCGAGCACGGCGTTCTTCATCGGTGGTCCTCCACCTCGGTCAGAATCTCGTCGATGTTTTCCAGCACTGTCGCCACATCCGCGGCGGTCAGCACCATGGGTGGCTTGATCTTGATGACGTTGTGGAGCGGGCCGTCGGTGGACAGGAGGAAACCGCGGTCACGCATGGCGTCGATCACGGTGGAGGCTTCGGTGTCGGCCGGTTCGAGGGTCGAGTGATCGCGAACCAGCTCGACTCCGAGAAAGAGTCCGAGACCACGGACATCACCCACGAGCGGGTGGCGGGGCGCCATCTCACGGAAGCCCTTGAGGAACTGCTCGCCGAGATTGTGGGCGTGTTGCTGGAGGCTTTCGGATTCAATGACCTCAAGAACCGCGAGGCCGATGGCGCAGGACACGGGGTTGCCGCCGAAGGTGTTGAAGTACTCCATCCCGGTGACAAAGGACTCGGCGATCTCGGGGGTGGTGACCACCGCGGCCATGGGGTGGCCGTTGCCGATGGGTTTGCCGAGGGTGACGATGTCGGGCACGGTATTGAGTGCCTCGAAGGCCCAAAAGCGGCTTCCGGCGCGGCCGAAGCCGACCTGAACCTCATCGGCGATGCAGACCCCGCCGGCGGCGCGAACTGCGGCGTAGGCCTCGGGCATGAACCCGGGGGCCGGAATGACTTGACCGCCGCAACCGATGAGCGACTCGGCCATGAAGGCGCCCGGCGGTCGACCTGCCCGCTCGAGCCCGGCGACGGTCCTGGCGACGTCGTCGCCGTAGCGCCAGCCGGCGTCGGGGCCGCGGTGCGGCCCGCGGTACGGATCGGGCATGGCCACCTTGTGGGCGTGTTCGGCGAGCCCTTCGCCACCCGGTCCCTCGCACTTGTAGGTGGCGATCTCGATGAGTGACGGCGAGTGGCCGTGGTACGCGTGCTCGAGGACGATGATCTCTTTCGTCCCGGTGTGGGTGCGCGCGAGGCGAAGGGCGAGATCATTGGCTTCGGTTCCGGTGCAGACAAAGAAGCACACGCTCAGTGGGTCGGGGAGGGTGGCGGTGAGTCGGAGCGCGTACTCGGCCAGGTGGTCGTGCAGATAGCGGGTGTTGGTGTTGAGCTCGGCCATCTGTCGCTGACCGGCAGAGACCACATGGGGGTGGCAGTGACCCACATGGCAGACGTTGTTGACGAGATCGAGGAATCGCCGGCCCCGATCGTCGTAGAGGTACTGGCCGGATCCACGGATGATCTTGAGCGGCTCCGAGTAGGAGACGCTGAGGTTACGACCCACGTGGCGCCGACGGATCGCGAGGATTTCTTCTGCGCTCCGGTCGGGCGCGGGGCGGCAGACCCTGGCGATCGTCTCCCTGAGCATGTCCCGTTGATCCATGGTCATCCCTTCAAGCAGTCGCCACATGGGCGCCTCGGAAACCTGGAGATAGGCGTTGTCGGGGTTCGACCGCCGGCCTTTCGCGGAAAAGAGCAGGCTGGTGCACAGACGCCCGACAATGAGATCAGGAAGAAGTTCGCCCTCGAGCCGGGTGAGCGGGCGAATCGAGTGATATCCCCGGATGATGTAAATCGCGTCTTCCAGTGGACGGTCGCGGTCGAGCATGAGATAGGCGCACGAGATGGCGAGCTCGGCGATGGTGGCCGTGTAGAGGACATCACCGAAATCGATGAGACCGGCAAGCCGCGGGTCTCCGATTGAAGCCTCGGAGATCAACAGATTGTAGTCATTGCCGTCGTTGTGGATCACCGCGTGTTCGAGCTCGGAAAGAACTGGTGTGACCTGTGCGTCGAATCGTACGAGGTGGGTCTCAACGAGCGCCCGACGGGACGGGTTGTCGATATCGGCGATGAGGTGGGCGTTTTTCGGGGTGGTCGACAGATCCCAATCGAAGTCGTGGTGCGCCCCCGGGTGATCAAAATCGGCCAGGGCGAGATCCAACCGCGCCAGGGTCCGCCCGATCTCTTCGAGAAGACCCGGCGGGCGCTCGGCCACCTTGGCCAGAGGCGTTCCCTCGAGATACGACATCAACCGTGCCCACCGGGGCTGGGTCGACTCCCCATCGAGAGGCAGAAGGGTCTGCCCGCTTCGAGTGGAGATCACCCGCGGAACGACGTCCGCCAGGGGACTCGCCGTGAGGTGCAGCAGGACCGAGAGCTGGCACTGAATCCACTCTTCGCTCGTGCCGGGAGGAGAGATCTTGAGGACGAACCGTCTGCCGTCCTCGGTTTGAAGTCGGAAGTTGTCGTCGGCGAATCCGACCAGGGATTCGGCGCGGACATCGAGCCCCCAGGCCTCGGCCGCGAGGCTCTCCGCCCGATCGGTGGTGAATTCGTTTGTGGGCTCCATCAATCAACGATCTCCGACGGCGCATGGTCAGAAATTATCATTCGGGCGATTCTACTGGGATAATGAGCATCGTGAACCCAACGAGTCCTCGGTATCCATGGCTGTTGTTTGCGCTCGTGCTGACGGCGGTTTCGTTCGCCCGCGTCGCGCTGGTCGTGAATTCCGGCTTCAACGGCCTCATCGGTCAGGACGCCTACGCCTATTTCGGCTATGTCGTGGACTCTCTGGTGGTCGATGGAGCGTTGGCCTTTCCCCCGCCGCCCTTTCCCTTTCCCCCTGGATACCCCTATCTCGTGGCCGCCGGAGTGCTCGTCCTCGGCCCCGCTCCGTGGGTCGGCCAGTTGCTCAGTTTCTCGGCCGGTCTCCTTGCGGCGATCTTCACCACCGTGCTGGCTCAACGCGTGTGGCCGGGTCGGCCCTGGCTCGCGGTGACGGCCGGATTGCTGGTCGCCCTCAACGGCCATCTGGGTCGCGCCAGCATGCTCGTCATGTCCGACGCCTGCGGTCTCGCCGCCGCCACCGCGTCGGTGCTGCTGGTGATGGAGTACCGCCGGTCGGGGCGTGCTCCCTGGCTGGTCACCGCCGCCGCCGCGGCGGCCGTAGCGATCCTCTGCCGTTGGGCCATGGGTCTGGTTGCGGTGCCGGTGACCCTCTACGCCCTGGCCGCCCTCGTTCGATTGCCCCGCGGCCGAGCCCTGGCGCACGCCGCGGCGGCCGCCGTGGCAACGCTCATCGTGCTCTCGCCGGTCCTTGTCGAGTACGGATCCGCGACTCCGAGTTTTATGGTTGATTTCGAGGCCGCGAGGTGGAATCCGGCCCACGCTTTTCAGCGAACAACCGTCTCAACCGAGGGAACCCAGACCTTCGCCGTACCACCGGCGGTCTACTACGCCGTCGCTCCCGCCCACCCGTCGGTCCTGGCGCCGATCATGGCGCTTTTTCTTGTTCCCGGTCTCTGGGCCGCGTTCGGGTCGATCAGGTCACGCTCGGGTCCGTGGCGGGAGGTGGCGCTGGTGGTCGGCTGGGCGATGGTGGTCCTCGTCTTTCTCGGAGGGATCGCCCTGCGCAATCCGCGATTCACCCTGACCTACCTGCCGCCGCTGGCGATGCTCGCCGCCTTCGGGGTGTGGAGAGTCGGTGAGCTCGTGCCGTCCAGGCAACGGTTGATTGCCGCTGTGGCGGTGCTCGGGGTGGGGTGGACCGCGATCGGCGGCTGGCTCTACACCGTCGACCTCATCCGTCAGAAGGCACATCACCTGCAGATCGTCCGCTGGGTCGAGAGTCTGGTCGAGGACGATGCCCGCCTCATCACATTCTGGTTCACCGCCACCTTCCGCTTCGAAAGCGAGATCGAGACCATCGAACTCTTTGATCTCGATCACCGGGCCATCCGAGCGGTCGTGGATGAGGGCCGACCCGCCTACCTTCTCGTCGACGTCGACGCCATCGAGGATCAATGGCGGGAGCGATCTCCGGTGTCAAACTACGGGGCGCTGCAGCGGGACCCGGGCCTCGAGCTCATCGCGACCCACGACGGTCTTTCACTCTTCATCGTCGATCCGGAGCCCCGTCCTCTCCCGAGATCTCCCGAGGAGGATGATCGAGCACCGCCTTGAGTTCCCGGGCCATCAAGGCGTGGCCGTATTCGTTCCAGTGAAGATCGCGACCGTGTGTGCTCATTCACTCCCCTGAGGTGTGTCGACCCGGTCCCACCAGTCCGGGAACGATGACATGGATCGACACCACGAGCGTGGGATCCGCCCGTGGCTCCGGCCGAGGAGATAGGCTATCCGGCCGGTGAGGCCCCGCAGGATGAACCCCGGGATCTTGAACCACTCGCCGTGGCTCTTGAGATGATGGATGCCCACCCCCAGATAGCGCATCCCCTCGCGATCGGATCCACCGAACCGGTCGAGGATCCACCGATGGCGGTGGTGTGCGACGCCGATGTCGAAGTAGCGCCGGAACTCCTGGCCGAGGCTGAAGTGGTGGGTGTGGTGGACCACGGCGCCGGCCTCGTAGTGGATGGACCAGCCCTCGGTGAGCAGCGCTGCACCGGCGCAGAAGTCCTCGCAGATGAGTTCGCGACGGCCGAAACCGCCGATCTCTTCGAGGGCGCTTCTTCGGTAGGCGGCAAAGGCGTTTGAGATGAACGGCGTCCGCAGACCGAACCTCGTCCGGTCGTCCGCGCTCTTGGTGGTGGACTCATCGGGGTAGTTGAAGATTCGCTTGATCTTCGCCACCGGGAGGGCGCCCTCATCGGGGATCTGGCGACCATAGGCGGCGCCGATCCGGTCATCGGTGAGCAGCGAATCCACCAGGGTCTCCAGGGTGGTGTCGTGGGCCGGAAGCACGTCCTGGGTCAGAAAGACGAGCACCTCGCCGGTGGCCCTCGCCGCGGCCTCCGATCGGGTGCCGGCGTGATCGAAGTCGGCCCGTTCGACGGGGAGATGAAGGGCGCCCGCCGATCGAGCGAGGGTCTCGACCTCGGGGGTGGAATCGGTGACCACGAGCCAGAGCTCGTCGCACTTGAGGCTCTGTCGTCGGATGGAGGCGAGCAGCCGGGAAAGATACGCCTCTCCACGATAGACCGGGATGATTACGGAAACGGTGGGTTTGGACGACATTCGGGGGACAGCCTATCGCGAATCCCACTCGGTCATAACGATTCCTGCCACGACCTGCCGGCCGGCGGGGTTGAGATGGGGGTCGTTGGGAAGAAAGAGACTCTCGCCAGCGGCCTCGGTGCTGCGCAGGGTCGGTAGGATGTTGAGCACCCGGACCCCGGGGTGTTCGGCCGCGGTCTTGCGGAGGTGTTGGACGAACGGATACTCATCGGTCTGCAGCAGCGTCGGGTCGGGAAAACGCGCACCAAGCATTCTGAATCGTTCCGCGTAGAGCGGGCTGACCTGGGAGCAATGGGGAACCACCACCAACACGAGCTCGGCTCCGTGGGAGGTGCAGCTTCGGATGAGACCTTCGAGATTCTCTCGATAATCGGACCAGGCGTCCGCCATCTCGCCGGTGACGGCGATCTGATCCGAGATCAGGGTCGGGTTGGCCGCGAAGAGTATCCGGCTTCGGGGGCTGTATTCGTCAACCGAGAAGGGACGAGCCTCCATCTCCCGAATGAGGCGTTCCCTCTCGGCGGGCTGGAGCCGGGAAACCGGAGCGAGCCGATCGGCCGCGAGCCGCATCCGGGTGTTGAAGAACCACGGCGACATCACCCCGCGATCATTGACAAGCCAGTAGAGCCGGCGAAGCGGCCCGATCTCTGAAGCTGCCATGGGATGACGGAGATCCGAGAGATCGTTGCCGGTATAGATCTGACAGATCACCCATTGGGGTCGAAAACGCAGGATCCTCCCATCGGCGATGGCCCGCATCTGACGGATCGTGCTCCCGCCGACTCCCGAGTTGACGACGCGAATATCGGGGCCGAGGAGAGTCTGGAGATCTCCGGGCCAGTTGTTCCGGCCGGCGGTGAACGAGTCTCCCAGGGCGAGGATGGTCGGCCGGGAGCTCTCATCGAGCGCTCCGGGAGGGTTGAAGGCTTCGAGTTCGGCGCGATGAAAATCGATCCACTGGCCGCGATAGGCCGCTTCGATGAGCACCCCGGCCGCGGTGAAGACAACCAGGTTGAAAAGAACCAGCGCCATCACGGGGTGGCGATGGAACCAGGGCCGCGGATCGACGGATATCGGAGGTTTGGTGGTTTCGGTCATGGAAGTCTCGGAGCGTCACGGCTAGAATCGGTGGGAGTCATCGAATCAGATCGATCTGTCCACGACCCCGCGGTCGTGTTTGAACCCTGGAGAATCACGATCCAATCAACTGCCCCCGTTCTCGCGGAACACGAGCTTCCCGCCGGACAACAAAGTGTGGTGCGCACCTTGTTGTACTACCACATCTTTGATTATCCGCTCACCGCGGCGGAGATTCTGCGATTCTCGAGTCACCCGTGGGTTGGGCTCGCCGATGTCGAGCGTGCGGCTCGCGACCTGGTCGAGCGATCGCTCATCGGTGCTGATCGGGGGTTCTTCTTTGTCGGTGAGAAGTCGCACGTGGATGAGCGGGTCGCCGATCAGTCCAGGGCCCGGGAGGCGCTTCCGCGGGCCGACAGATGGTCGCGCTTCATCTCCCGCTTTCCCTTTGTCCGCGGGGTCGCCATCAGCGGCACCCTCTCCAAGGGTGTCATGAAGGAGGGCGACGACCTCGATTATTTCGTCTTCACCGAGCCCGATCGGGTGTGGTTGTGCCGGTTGCTGCTCATGGGGTTCAAGAAGCTCGTCCTGTTCAACTCCCACCACCGGTTCTGTATCAACTATCTTCTTGCCGCCGACCGGCTCTCGATTCCCGACCGAGACGTTTTCACCGCCACCGAGATCGCCTGGTTGCTCCCCGCCGTCAACCCATCGATCTATGGTCGGTTCATCGAAGCCAACTCCTGGGTCGAGGACTATTTTCCCAATTGGCAACCGCGGAGCGGCGACGGGGTGGCCCCGTTGGCCGGCGGTTTCTTAAAGTCGGCGGCCGAAAGGCTGATCGACTTCCTCGGCGGGCGCCGGGGAGATGATTGGAGCCATCGTCTGATCAGCGGCCGGAACAAACGCCGCTATGGTCATCTCGATGTCCGGCACGAGGTTGCCCTGCGGTCGGAGAAGCACGCATCCAAACACCACCCGAGAGGGTTTCAGGAACGGGTCCTTCGTCGCCTCGATGACGAGATCGAAGCTTTCGAACAACGCCATGGTGTGTCGATCAGAGATCGGGGTTCGGCCGCATCGTGAGGGTTCTCTTCAGTCACTCGTATTTTCTCCGGCTCGACCGGAAGCAGTGGGAGGATCAGACGCCCTACCCGCCGCTGGCGACCCTCTACGCCATGGCAGTTCTTCGTGAGCGAGCGCACGAGATCGCGATCCACGACACCATGTTCGCGACCGGGCCCGAGACCGTGGATGGCGCGCTTCAAAGCTTCGACCCCGAGGTCTTCGTCGTCTACGACGACAGCTTCAACTATCTGACCAAGATGTGTTTGTCGAAGATGCAGGATGCCGCCTTCGAGATGATCCGGCGGGCCAAGGAGCGCGGCTGCCGGGTGGTGGTCTGCGGCTCCGATGCCACCGACCACCGACGGCGCTATCTCGATCGCGGAGCCGACGCGGTGATCCTCGGTGAGGGCGAGGCGGCGCTCGTCGAGGTGATCGAAGCGTGGGCGGGCGGCGCCGATGATATCGGCGAGATCGAAGGGCTGGCGCTGTTGGTGAACGGCGAGTTGGTCGAAACCGGCCGTCGCCCGACCCTGAAGGACATCGACGCCCTGCCGCGGCCGGCATGGGACGCCATCGATCTCGAGCCCTACGAGCGGGCGTGGCGCGCCCGGTGGGGGCGCTGGTCGCTCAACCTCGTCTCGTCTCGGGGTTGTCCCTACTCGTGCTCTTGGTGCGCCAAACCCATCTGGGGCTCGCAGTATGTCGTCCATTCGCCGAAACGTATGGTCGATGACCTCCGCTTCCTTCGAGAACACAACGCCTTCGACCACATCTGGTTCTGTGACGACATCTTCGGTCTCAAGCCGGAGTGGACCCGTCGGTTCGCCGACGAGGTCGAGACGGCCGGACTCGATTTCAGGTTTTCCATCCAGGCCCGGGTCGACTCGGTGCTGCGCGACGGCGTCGTCGCCGATCTCGCCCGAGCCGGTCTCGAGACCGCATGGATCGGCGCCGAATCGGGGTCGCAGAGCATCGTCGACGCCATGAACAAGGGAGTCACGGTCGAGCAGATTTACGAGGCGACGCGGCTGCTCCAGCGCCATGGTGTCCGGGTTGCCTTCTTTCTCCAGTTCGGCTATCTCGGCGAGACCCGTGACGACATCGACAAGACCATCCGGATGGTTCTGGATCTCATGCCCGATGAGATCGGGATTTCGGTCTCCTATCCTCTGCCCGGCACCCCGTTCTATGACGAGGTGGCCTCACAGTTGGTCGACAAGACGAACTGGACCGAGTCGGACGATCTCGATCTCATGTATCGAAGCACCTACTGTGCGGGGTTCTACAAACGGCTCCACCGATATGTCCACAAGGTCTTTCAGCGGAAACGAGGCTTCCGAAGCATCGGACGTCTGCTCAAGACCCCGTGGCGCGCCGATCGCAAGGAGCTGCGAACCGCCCTCGCCACCGCCTATTATCTGCCCATGTCCCTCATCGACGGCTTCCGGCTGCGCCGACTCCAGCACCCATGACCACCCGCGACCAACCACACCCGGCGGCCGGCACGGGTGTGGCATCGAGGTAGGGCGTCGTGGGCCCTGACTGCCGCGTCGCTCTCGTCACTCCGGGCTTCCCGCGGGACGAGGCTGATACTTCGTGCATCGCGCCTCTCCAGATCGCCCTGAGGAGACTGGGTCGCCGGCATCCCCAGATCCGCATCACCGTGGTGGCGCTCCACTATCCCGCGACTCGTCGACCGTACGTCTGGCACGGGATCGCGGTGGAGCCCGTGGGCGCCGACAACCACTGGTTGCCGCTGCGTCTTCCCGCCCTTCATCGGGCCTCGCGGACCATCAGACGCAGGCGTGACCCGGATGGATTTGATGTGGTTCACGCTCTGTGGCTGAGCGACACCGCCCTGGTGGGATGGTGGTCCGCGCGCCGTTTGGGTCTGCCGTTCGTCGCCACCGTAATGGGTCAGGATGCCCGGCCGACCAACCGGTGGCTCAAGGTCCTGCCCCTTGGTGGAGCACGGCTGACCGCCGTCTCTCAGCGTGCTGCCGAAGAGCTCGAGCACACCTGTGGCCTCGCAGCTGACGTGATCCCCTGGGGGCTCGATCCTCCGGCGGGGGACCCACCGGGGTGGAACGACCGTCCCATCGATCTCCTCGGGGTGGGTTCGCTGACCGAGAACAAGGATTTCGATGTGCTGCTTCGCGCCGCGGCCGAACTTCAGCAATCGGGGCGGCAGTGTCGGACGGTTCTCATCGGTGACGGACCGCAACGCCCGACCCTCGAAGCCAAGGTTCTCCAGCTCGGTCTGAAGGATCGTGTCCGCCTCGAAGGTCAACTGCCGCGGGAGGCGGTGCTCGAAAAGATGCGCCGGTCGAAGATCCTCGTCCATCCCGCCCGCTATGAGAGTTTCGGTTTTGTCTTCTCCGAGGCCCTGGCCAACGGCATGACGGTGCTTTCTCGGCCGGTGGGAGCAGCCCGGGCGTCTCATCGATGGAGGCTCTGCGAGTCTGTGGAAGCCTTCGCTGCGGCGGTTGAGGACACGCTGGTTGACCCACCCGGGACCGAGGCGGTTACTGTGTTTTCGGAAGACGAAACCGCCGACGCCTTGGCGATGCTGTATCGAACCGTGGGGACAACGTGATGACGCAGCAGTTGCCTGGTTCCAACGGCCTCGAGTTGGCGGGAGAGATCTCACCGGAGGTGCTGACGACCCGGGCCCGGGTGTGGATCGTCGCCGGCAACGGCGCCCGCCATCTGGTCGTGCCGCTTGCCAACTTTGTCGTTTCGTATCTGGTCGTCTCCATGGCCTCGGCCGAACTCTGGGGCGAGTTCGTTGTCCGGTTGGTACTGGTGACCTTGACCGTCCACATCCTTTCCTGGGGCAACCACGAGTATCTGCTGCGGGCCTTCAGTCGCGACCCCGAGGCACTCGGCTCGCTCTGGAGGCGGTCTTTCCTCACCAGGAGTGTCTTTCTCGTCGTTGCAGCCGCTGGTCCTCTGGTTCTGGGCCTTCGAGGCGAGGATCTCGGCTGGACCCTGCTCTGGTTGGGCGCTGCTTTCGCTCATCAGTCACTGGCGGTCGTGGTCCTCTTCAGCCGTCGTTTTGGTGTGGCGGTGGCGGCCGAGCTCTTCGGTCTGATTGTGACCGCAGGTCTGCTTCTGAGTCGTGGCGGCGCCATGGATGTCACCCTGGTCGTCAAGGCCGTGGCCCTCGGGATGACGGCGCGCGTGGTGGTCGCCTACGCCGCCTTTTTCGGCTCGCTTTTCGATGGTGGATCAGCGACTTTCGATCATCGCCACCTCACGGAGGCGGTCCCCTTCTTTCTCGCGGGCCTCAGTGGATTGCTGGCCTCCAAAGCCGACCTTTATGTGGTCTCGGCCGTCCTCAGCAACACGGAGGTTGGCGCGTACCAGGTGACGGTGAGCCTGATCGCCATTTTCCAGGGGCTCGCCGCCATCGCCTACACCCCATTCGTCCGCGATCTCTACGCCTCGAGCGACTCATTGAACCGCGGGTCCTCTCGCCGACTCATGGCGGCCGGGCTGCTCTGTTCGGTTGCCGCCGTACCTGCGGGATGGGTGATTCTCAACGTCCTTTATGGTCTGGATCTGCCGTGGTCGGTCCTGGTCGTCGCCGCCGCCTCGGTGTTTCCGGTCTATGGCACCCTACCGTTGGTCTACTCGCTCTACAAGGCCGGTCGTGAGAGACGGGTGGTGGTGGTCACCTTTGTCGGAACCGCGTTCAATATCGTTCTCGCCCTGGGTTTGGTGCCGGTCTTCGGAATGATCGGTGGGCTTGCCGCCGGCGCCGCGACCCAGTGGGTGATCTTTGGTTGGTTTCTCACGACCCGTACCCGGCCTTCGGCCGTCACCGAAGAGAGCAACTGAGAACGGAGGAATCCGTGGCGTCGAAACCACCGAGGCTCATGCCCGATTGGTTTTGTGCGCCCAAGTGACGAGGAAAGTCGCCGGTTCGCGACGTCGTCGGATGACCGAAAACAGGGGTCGCAGGGCCCAACGAAGACCGAAAAAGGGCCTGTGGCACAGCCACTCGAGATTGAGGGCGTGGCCGAGCTCTTCGAGATCGGCAAAGGTGAGAAACCCACGGCACTCGATGGAGTCCGATGCAAAGCCGAAACGCCGACGAAAGGTCTTCTCGCGATCCGCGACCATCTCGCGACCGGCGTCGGCCGATCGGTAGACCGGGGTGTCGAGGATGACCACGGCACCTCCGGGCCTGAGAACCCGGAGGGCTTCGGTCGTGGTCGCGGCCGGGTCGGTCGAGTAGTGGATGGCGCCGTTGAAAATCGCGAGGTCGCAGGCCCCGTCGGGGATGGGCAGACGGTCGAACTCGGCCTGGACGGCTGAGAAGTCGAAGTCGGAAAAGACCCTCGCACCGAGTCCGTCCCTGGGGTCGGTGTGGAGGTCCACCGCCACCACCCGGTGACCCGCGAGGGCCAGCCGGCGGGACATCCAGGTGTTGCCGGCGCCGAGATCGGCGATGGTCAGCGCTCTGCCGTGCTCCTCGGCCGCGGGCGCCACCACCAGCCGCATCAAGGCGTCGAAGGAAGCGGCCCGGATTCGCCACTCGGTGCGGTGGTGACCCTTGAGATCGGCAAAGGGAAGCGCACGGTAGCTCGCGCTTTCATCGACGCCGCGATCCTCGTCCTGACGCACCGTCCGGTACTCATCGAGAAACCGACCGAAGTGCTCGAAGCGTTCGTCGGTGAGGAAGCTGAGGATGCCGTCGCGCCGAGAATAGATGTGGCCTTCGGCGGGACATCTCAGCTTTCCCTTTCCCGCAGGCTCGAGGGGACCCCGGCACTCGGGGCAGACGAAGTCGAATTCAACCCGGGACATGGTCAGACCTTTCGAGAGAGAGAAGATAGTGGTCGGCGATCCCCGACAGGCGGGGGGCCCATCGTCGGTCGAGGTTGTCCAGGCGATGAAGCAGCGCGGGCCGGTTCCGGAGAATGGACGCGGCATAGGTCGGTGGGACCACCGATCCGATCCCGAGGGTCTGGCGAGGCACGAACCAGGGTTTCAATTGACCTCGCAGTCGCGCCGGGCTCGGGTACCAGACCCTGAGGCTGTGGTTCTCGCCGATTGAAACCTCCCGTCCGTCGCGCCACCGTCGCGTGGCGGTCTTCAGCCGCAGGTGGAGCCCATACCAGACGATCTCCCAGAGACACACCGGGCCCATGACCACGAAGACGGCGCGGCCACCCGGTTGCAGCCAGCGGTGGAGCACCCGCGCGAGGTCGCGGCAGTCCTCGACGCAGTTAAGGGCGCCGAAGTTGGAGAAGACCGCATCGAAGGGTGCTTCGGGTGGGTCGGGTGCGCCGGTGATGTCGGCCAGATCGAGATGTGCGAAGCGCACCCGATCGGTGGCTCCGGCGGCCTCGATCTTGCGCTGCGCCTGCCCAAGCATCCCGGGCGAGACATCGGTGGCGAGCACCCGGTGGCCGCGGCCGGCCAGCCACAGCGCATCCTCGCCGGTCCCGCATCCGAGTTCGAGAACGTTTGATCCCGGAACGAGGACACCGTCGAGATGCCGCCACACGGAGTCGCGCAACACCCGTCCGATTCGGGTTTCGGTGAAGTGCCGGTCGTAATCAACGGCGGCATCGTCGAATGCGGCGGGGGGTGGTTCGCGGGTCACGCCCCAAGACTAACCCACACCCGATCGGACGCGGCGATCCGACGGCTCTATAATGCCCTTCTGTGATTCGTCTTGATACCGACAGTCAACGCGGTTCCGACCGCGGTTGCGATCTCCTCCTCTCCCACGGCTACTGTGTGGCCCGTGACGAGCACGAGCGGGAGATCATGATGCCCTACCCGCCGTTGGGTCTGCTCTATCTGTCATCGCACCTCCGGGCCGAGGGTTTCTCGGTGAAGATCCACGATGCGACCTTTGCCGAGCCCGTGGACTTCTCGGTTGTCCTCGATGCGGAGCGACCTGCGGTGGTCGGGCTCTATGCCACTCTTCTGACCCGGGCGCGGGTGCTCGAGATGATCGCCGAGTGTCTCGAGCGGGGAATTCGGGTTGTGGTGGGCGGGCCGGAACCAGCGCCCAACGCCGAGAACTATCTCGCCCACGGCGCCCACGTGGTCGTTGTCGGTGAGGGCGAACAGACCCTCTCGGAGCTCCTCCGGCACCTGCCCGCGTGGGGGCTCGAGGATCTGGGAGCTATCCACGGAATCCGATTCCTCGATGGAGACAAGCGCGTGGTGGAGACGCCGCCCCGAGCGCAGATCCGCGATCTCTCGGCCCAGCCCTGGCCCGACCGCGAGGCCATCGACCTCGACCGATACCTTCGAACCTGGCGCGACCATCACGGATACACCTCGGTCTCACTGGTGACCTCGCGGGGCTGTCCCTACACCTGCCGCTGGTGTTCTCACGATGTCTACGGCCGCAGCCACCGACGCCGTGCGGTGGGGGACGTGGCCGACGAGGTCGCCTGGATCGCCGAGCGCTATCAGCCCGATCAGTTGTGGTACACCGACGATGTCTTCACCCTCAACCGCCCATGGGTGGGGGCGCTGGCCGTCGAGCTCGACCGGCGCGGTCTCCGGATTCCCTTCGAGTGCATCAGCCGGGCCGATCGGATCGATGAGGCGGTCGCCGACGCCCTCGCCGCGATGGGCTGCCGACGGCTGTGGATCGGTGCGGAGAGCGGTTCGCAGCGGATCCTCGATCGGATGGGACGGCGAACCCGGGTCGAGGATGTCCAGGCCAAGACCGAGATGCTGCAATCGCGAGGCATCGAGGTCGGGATGTTCATCATGCTCGGCTACGAGGGAGAGACCATCGACGATCTCGAGGCCACCATCGAACACCTCAAGTCAAGTGCGCCCGATGTTTTCCTGACCACAGTGGCCTACCCAATCCGCGGAACCGACTACGCTCGAGATGTTGCTGAGAAGACCGTTTCCGACCGGTCGTGGGCCGACCGCACCGATCGCGATCTCCGCATCGCGGGTCGCCACTCGCGGCGGTGGTATCGCCACGCCACTCGTTGGATGGTCAACGAGGTCAATGCCGACCGCGCTCGGCGCAAGGGTCGGATCCTCAACGGGCTGCGTTCCTCGCTCAAGGCGCGGGCGGGTCGTCTCGGAATGGCCCTCACCGGCAGACAGCACGAGGAGGATGCGGTGGCGGCCAGTGGTCGCGGTTGGGGCTCGAGCGAGGAGAGGGAGCGGAAGGGTGGGGACCGGGAATGAAACGGGTCATTCTCTTCAACCCCCGGTCTTCCGCCGGTCGGACACCGGTGCTGCCCATGTCGCTCCTCGCCGTCGGCGCGGTGATCGAGGACATCTATTCCTATGTCATCGTCGACGGCAATCTCGTAGATGATGCAGTTGCGTCCATCGAGGAGCACATGGGTCTCGATGCGGCGGCGACCATCCTGGGTGTTACCGTGATGCCGGGACCGCAGCTCGAGCACGCCCTACCGGTCTGTCGGAAGCTCAAGGAGCGCCACCCCGAGCTGACCATTGTGTGGGCGGGTTATTTCCCGTCACAGCACTGGGAATCATGTCTGAGGTCAACGGTGGTGGACTACGTGGTTCGCGGCCACGGCGAGCGGGTTTTTCTGAGCCTTCTCGTAGCACTCGAGGGTGAGCGACCCGTGGAGGCCATCGAGGGCCTGGCGTGGCGGGACGCGTCGGGGACACTGCGGTCCAACAATCGAGCGCAGGTTCCCCACCCCGACAAGCTGCCCGACTGGAACTTTGACCGGGTGCCCATGGAGCGCTACCTCCGCGACACCTTTCTGGGCCGCCGAACCGTGGGCTATTCCTCGAGCTATGGCTGCCCCTTCTTCTGCAACTTCTGTGCGGTGGTCAACCTCGTGGGCGGCAAGTGGCGCGCCCAGAGCGCCCGGCGGGTGGCCGAAGTCTTCAACACCTTTCACCGGCGGTGGGGGGTGGATGCGGTGGAGCTCGTCGACAACAACTTCTTTGTCGACGAGGGCCGGGTCGCCGAGTTTTCCGATCGCGTGAAGCACTTCGAGATGGCCTGGTGGGGCGAGGGCCGGGTGGACACCCTTTTGAAGTACTCGGATCTGAGCTGGCGCGCCATGCGCGACGCCGGACTCAAGATGATATTCCTCGGCGCGGAGTCGGGCTCGGCGGAGACCCTCAAGCGGATGGACAAGGGTGGACGCCTCGAGCCCGAGATGACCCTCGAGTTGGTGGAGAAGCTCGGCGGGCTCGGTATCGTTCCCGAGTTGAGTTTTGTCCTCGGCAATCCTCCCGATCCCGAGGCCGACGCGACCGGAACCATGGACTTCATCCGCCGGGTCAAGAAGATCAACCCGGTCACCGAGATCATCCTCTACATGTACACCCCGGTGCCTTTGGCCGGCGAACTCTACGACGAGGCGAAGGCGCGCGGCTTTGCCTTTCCTGAAACCCTCGAGGACTGGACCGGCCCCGAGTGGCTCGATTTTGTTCAGCGGCGCAGCAATACCATGCCTTGGGTCGGTCGCAGTCTCCAGAGCAGGATCCGCCACTTCGAACGTGTGCTCAACGCCTACTATCCGACCTCGACCATGATCAGTCTGACCCCGGCGCGTAGGACGCTCTTGCGCGCCGCCTCGGCCTGGCGGTACCACACACGTGCCTACGCCTGGCCTTTGGAGCTCGATCTGCTCCACCGGATCATGCGCTATCAGCGGCCCGAAACGAGCGGGTTTTGATTCACCATGCAAGAATGCCGGAAATGAGATCTCTCATCCTCATGCTGATGGCGTGCATTGGTGTTGCAGGGTGCACCGACACCACCGACCGGATTGATCCCGGGCGCGATGTGATCCTGGTTGTGATCGACACCCTGCGGGCTGATTTTGTTGGGATCTCGGGCCGCGCCCCACTCGAAGCGACACCGCGAATCGATGATTTTGCGCGGCGCGGCCGGTGGTGTGACGAGGCATGGTCGAGCGCTTCCTGGACACCGCCGAGTGTGATGACGCTGATGACCTCGCTGGAACCGGCGGTGCACGGTCTGGATGCCGAGGCGGATTGGTTGGCCCAGGCTGTGCCGCCGCTGCCGGCCGGGGCGTCGACCCTGGCCGAGGTCTTCCAGAGGGCCGGCTATCGGACGCTGGCGGTGACCGCGGGCGGGGGCGTGGGCTCGGTCTATGGCTTTGATCACGGTTTCGAGCGGTGGTTCGAGCCGGCAGACCGACCGATCTCGGATGTGGAGGCTGGAGTCGACCGCGCTCTCGAGTGGTTGGCCGAGCCCGATCCACGACCCACCTTTCTCTTTTTCCACACCTACGAGGTCCACCTGCCGAACACCCACCCCCCTCTCGCCTCCGGGGACGACCCGGCGGAACGCGCGAGGGCGGCGTACGCCGGTGATCTGGTGGTGGCCGATCACCACCTCGGGCGTCTCTTCGAAGCGCTCGAGCGGGATGGGCGGCTCGAGGACTCGCTGGTGGTCGTGACCGCGGATCACGGCGAGAACCTCCATGATCGGGTGCTCGGCGGTCGGTCGGTAGATCACGGTCACCACCTCCACACCGAACTCCTCCGGGTGCCGCTGATCTGGGTCGCTCCCGGTCTGATTCCGACCGAGGGACCCATCGCCGAACCGATGCGCCTGCTCGATGTGCTGCCGACGGTGTGTTCCCTCGTGGGGATCGATCTCGATGGGGTCCCGCATCAGGGTCGGGATCTCCGCCCGATCCTCCAGGGTTGGGGCGCCATCGATCCGCCGGACGAGCTCTTTGCGTGGGCGCCCATGCAGGGACCGACCTGGGGCGCAGTGCGAACCTCTGACTGGACCTATCTCAGATCACCCGAGATCGAGACTGACCAGTGGTGGAGTCGGGTCGTGGTGCCTCCACGCGCGCTCTATCGGCGATCGAGCGATCCGGAGGAACAAACCGACGTGGCTGCGGAAAACCGCGAAACGGTCGAATCGCTCGAGGAGGTTCTGACCTCTCGGCAACGGGCCAATCTCGAACTGCGTCGAAAGCTGGGTGGGTCGAGCGCGGTGGAGAGCGACTCCACCGACGCGTTGCGCGCTCTGGGCTATCTCGACCGCGACCCAACGGACGGTGAGTAGACCGCGAACAGGGTCACCACCTCCGAGATCAGATCGCGCCGCCGCGCGATTTCGACCTCGAGGCCGACCCGTTCGAAGGCCTCGATGAAGGTGTCCTCTTCGCCGATGGTCGACAGGATGACCAGCGCGCGACCTCCATCCGCGAGGTGCTCGGGGAGGCCCCGGGCAAAGCGTTCCGCGAAGTCCCCCGCGAGGAAGGCCCCCTCGAGATCGTTCTTGGGTTCTCCCGTGAGGTACGGCGGGTTGCACAGGATCAGATCGAAGAGCTCCCCGGCCACCGCTTCGAAGAGATCGCCGAGACGAAGCTCGACGCGGTCATCGACCCGGTTGCGGCGGGTGTTGGTCCGGGCACACTCGACGGCGGCGGGGTTGCGATCGACGGCGGTGACCCGGGTGGCGGTCCGAGCGGCGGCGATGGCGAGGATCCCGGTGCCGGTCCCCATGTCGAGGACGCGGGCATCGGGCGGCACGAGCCCCTCCCCCAGCCACCCGAGAAAGACCGGGGTGAC
>CBESWV010000018.1:0-30377 GCA_965533305.1 uncultured bacterium
CGGCGGGACGACTCGAGGGCATCGCCGTCTCGACCTATGCCAACCCGGCAGATCTCGCGGTCGCACTCGGTGCTAACGACGTCGATGTAGGCCTGACGCTGCAACCGGATCTCGATCGAGCTATCCGAGCCGGAGAGCGACCAGTTCTCCAACTGAGAATCGGAGCCGCTTCCTCACCTCGTACCCGGCTGATCCTGGTGGCCACCCTGTTGGACTTGGTGCGCGACGTGGTAGGAAAAACCCTTCCCATCGATATTCGAATGATCTCGACCAGCGGACAGGATTCGATTCCCTTACTCGCTCGGCTCGCACCGGTTGTCGTCCTACTGGCGATCATGGTGTGTGGGTTGCTTTTACCTGCGGCGACTCTCGTAGCGGAGCGCGAATCTGGAACCCTCTCTGCCCTACTGGTGACACCCACTCGGCTCTCTGAACTTCTTATCTCCAAAGGCCTGTTAGGCATTTGCTTAAGCCTGCTCTCGGGCACACTCATTCTGTGGTTAACTGGAGGCTTCACCGGCTCCTGGGTCGCCATGTCGGTCGTCCTCTGTCTGGCGGCACTCATGTGCGCCGAACTGGGTTTGTTGCTCGGGATGCTCGCTCCCAACGCGAACACCCTCTTCGTGCTATTTCGGGTCGCCGTCCTGCTGCTAGGTTTCCCGGCGATCGCTTGGTTCTGGGCCGATTTTCCGGCATGGCTCGGTCGACTCACCCCGAGTTTCTATTTCCTCGACCCCCTGTATCGGGTGACGGTCCGGGGGGCGGGATTCGAGACCATTGCATTTATGCTCTTGATTGGGCTTGGAATCTGCGCCGCCCTAGCGCCAGCCGTACTCCGCATCGCTGAGCATCGACTTCAGATCCAGACGTAAATAAGTCGTATCTCAAAAAGTATCTGGCACCCATTCAGACAAGATCGACGCCCTGGATCGATCGCTGGCAAAGAAGGCGATCGAACGACTCGCAGAATTTCGAGCCGCAGAACAAGAAAGTTAAGAAAGTTTCTCCTGGCACCGAGGAAGTCTGAAATGCTCGTTGTCGAGGAGTTGTGTGGTCAACTCGACGATGACCACCGACCGATCCCTTCCTCGAAACCATCGGCGAAGAGCACACCGGTCTGATCTTCGAAGGCGCCGATGTCAACAACCCCGTTGCGACGCACACTCCCATGTCCGTCCGCGTCCCACGGTCCGAGCCCCGCCGCCGGAGAGTCGTTCCCCATGTTGATGGCGGGAGAGCCCGGCTGGACTCGAAAATCGAGACTCACCGTTGGATCGACGAAGAGCGGGTCGATTCCGAAGAGGTTGGCCGAGGTGGTCGTCAAAGGGTCGAGCTGGGCATCGAATCCGCCGTTTCCGAAGGCGATCGTGTTGTCCACCGAAGCCACACCGGTTCCGTAGAGGCTGACCAGAAAACCGTTGCCGGTGTGCTCGGCGACGGTGAGGTTGGCGACATGGAGGGTACCTCCGCAGTAGGCGCCCACACCGGCAGCATCGGCGGCCGCAACGAGGGTGTCGGTGAACACCAACATCGAGCCGTCATCGACGTCAAGCTCTATCTGAGGATGAGACGAGTCGTTGCCGGTGTTTCCCAAGAAAACATTGCGGCGAAGGACGAGCGTCTCGGTGGAGAAGGTTGTCGCGTTGAGGCCGGTACCCGGAGTGCCGCTGCCGGAGGAACTGCCGCTGTTGTTTTCGATGAGATTGTCGACGACCTCGCCGGAAGCGTCACCCAACGTTCGCAGCCACACGGCCGCTCCCTTGATCTGGCCGACGCCCGTCGCCGTATTGTCGTGGATGTGGCAGCGACTCAAGACTATCCGACCGCCGGAGTTGGCGACCAGATTCGCACCGGCGCCATCGGCATTGAAACTGGAAGAGCTCGCGGTGTTGTCAGCAATCTCACAGGCGTCGATGACGATCCTGCTCGTCCCTTTGGCGTAGGCGTAGACTCCGCCTCCGAAGACCGAATCGGAGTTGACGAGTTGGTTGGCCCGAATCACACACGATCGGAGGATCATATCGAGATCACCACCGGAGCCCGGATCGACCATGACCCCTGCCCCAACATCGTTGTGGCTTCCGTTCTCGAGGGTGAAGCCCTCGAAAACGAGAACTCCGGCGGACGCGGTGACGGCCAACACGCGATTGCTGAGGGTTCCGTCGATGATCGTTAACCCGGGATCGTCGCTTCGATGCACAAAGGACGCATCCCAGCCGCCGGTCACCATCACGTCTGCGCCCCCCGTCAGGGACACAACGACCAGATTCTCAGGATAGATCCCCTGGGAGACTCGGACCTCCGAGGCGCCTCCCAGCGCGCCGGCCGCGTCGAGAGCATCCTGAATCGTGAAGTGAGAGCCTCCCGGACCTACCTCGAAAACAGTTCCGGCAAAGGCCGGCAACGACGTCAGCAGCAGAAACACTATGGACATAAAACGCATGGAGCCTCCTCGATCGGTGAATCGCGCAGGGATCATCGGTGCTATCGCAGCGACCCGATCTCGCGGGCCTGCTGTCGAGGGCGATTGGCAGACAATGGCCTCTGCATCACCGTGTACCACGAGCTTTCACCGGAAAACCGGACAGCCCATGATGGGTGCCGCGCAAACACTTCCACTTCCGTCACCTGTTGATAGGTGCCACCCATCTGAGCGTGGCACCCATCGTGGCACCCACAGCAAGGCGGCACCTATCGGGACGGTCTCCGCTTGAGACGTTTATAACAGTCGGGGCAAATGCCGTGACTGGTGAGGATCTCGAACTCGTCCCGGAGATGATCGGCCGGCGGCACCCAACTGCCGTCGCGATTCTTCATAAGGAGGCAATACATACACGCTGTCGTGATATGACGACGCCCGCTGTGCCCCTTTGGTCGTGCACGTGTGGTGTCGTTCTCGAGGTTGTACTGGAGGGCAAGTGCAATGTGGCTCGCCGCCGTCTGGAGGAACCGCTCGTCGGAGGCTGAGTAAGCGTTCGGTGCGGTCGTCTCCGTGTTGAGAACGCCGATGGTCTCCATTCCCACCTTCAATGGAACGCAGAGTTCGGATTTGATCTCCTCGCGAATACCGAAGTAGCGTCGATCGTCGGCCACGTTTCCAACTCGAACACTGTCACCGGTCCGCGCCACCCAGTTCGTGAGGCCGATTGCGACATCTGCGCAACGAGATTTTACGTAGACCTTGTCGGCTTCCACAAACGCTGCATTCCGTCCCTGTCTGCTGAGCGCCAAGGGCTGCAGCCGTTCGCTTGGCTCGGTCTTGACAAGCACCGCCAGGAGCTCATACCCCATGCCGGCTTCCAGGGTCTCCACGATATCTTGAGCCAAGTTGGGCTTACCTGGGCCGTCCCGCATCTGGATCGCCAGATCATGCAGGACGTCGAGCGCTGTACTTGCCGATATTGACTGTGTGCCCATGTGAGTTGCCTCCATCGTCGTGTTGGAGTGGCCCATCATCGCATGGCATCGCGAAGGTGCCGAAGGTGATGAAGAGCCCGTAGCTTGTGAACCAGAGAAGATAGCCGAGAAGGAGGGGCCATCGGGCAATCACGGACGCTGGTTGATGAGCTTCAATCCATCAGGGGTCTCCTCGACCAGATAACCCATTCGGCGGATCTGGGCGTAGATCTGCACACCGCGCGGAGAGTAGAGGATGATCCCGACCAGCGGCTGCCCGGTGTAAGGGCCGTGTTGCAGATAACCGAAGAGCACCTCGGTGTGGCCCTCTTCGACCAGGAAGGCCACCCCGTCGCGGCGATCCCACGGGTGGCCGGAGTTGACCAGGTGACGTGCCGCCTCGAGCTTTCGTTCTCCCTCGGCGTGCCGAAACACAACCAGCGGTTGCATGTCACGGAAGGATCCGGTGTCCCGGAGAGCTGGGTTCGCATCACCAAACGCTTCAAACGTCTCAGGTGTGGACAGCTCGGCCAGGGCGCGCAGCAACACATCACGGTACGATCGGTTTTCGGTGGTAACGAGCATCTCGACGGCGGCCGGTCGGGCCTCGGAATCACCCAATCTGGCGGCGAGGAGCAGGGCGGCCACCCGCACGTCAGGATCGGTGTCCGGGGTGGAAAACGCTCGGGCGATCTCCGCGCCACGCGATTCACGGACTGAAGCGAGATAGACCAGTGCCTGTTGCTTCATCATTTGTAAACGTCCGGCTTCGAGCAGCTCGCGAGCGAAGTTGAAGGTCTCTGGAGAGGTCGGCATCAGCGCAAGCGCCCGGAGGCCCCCACCGAGATAGGATCGGTTGTCGGCGTTGCTTCTGATGAAGCCGATCACGGGTTGGATCGATCGGGGATCGCCGATCTCGCCCAAAATCTGGAGCAGAGCGATCTTGGACTGGTCCGGCACCGCAGCATCAGCCAACGCGTCGTGGACCGGATCCAGGGCGTCGGCGCCGGCGACTACCAGCCACGAGATCGCCATCTTGGACCGGCCGGTGTGCTGTTCCAATGCCTGAACATTGGCCAAGATTCCTTCGGCTGAGAGGTTCTCTTCGACGATTCGATCCCATTCGGCCGCCTGTTCATCGCGCCCTCGTTGGATCTCGGCATCCCGAGCGATGCGCCGGTTTTCCTGGAGCCCGCGATAGACCGCGGACTCATCTCCCAGGAGGCCGTTGAGCCTGTCGGAGGTGACAACGTACTGGCTCTCTTCGAGCTCGCCTTCCCGGTAGAGCGCATCCACCTCGTTACGGATCAGGAGGAGATCTTGGGGTGCCTCGGCCGCCAGGAGGCGGTCAAGGACAAACGCCAAAGCTGCGTCCGGTTCGATGAGATACCGGGTCTTGAATCCATCCCAGTTTTCGACGATCCACCGCACTTGATCGAGGTAGAAGGCAAAGGCGGCAGGGTCGGGGTGCGCGTCGAGAATGGCCGGCACGTTGTACAGCCGGTATCGATCGGGAAGCCTGGAGGCAACCGCCAGAAAGGCCGACACGTCGAACTCGGTAGTGTCGGGAAGAGACCTGAGGGCTTGGAATGTCGACACCATCAGGGCATCGGCAATCTTGGGGTCGTCGAGCCCGGCAAGCCGGCCCAGATCGGCAACGAGGACGGACGCCGATTCGGTGGTGCCCAGCTTTGACAGGAGGTCGACGAGCTTCTTGTGGGTGCGGTAGTCGGTGCTGCCTATCGTCGAGACCGGCTCGGACGGCGGCCACAGGCCGAGCAACATCGCCAGGGACTCGGTGACCCGGAGTCGCTGTTCGGCGGTGGCCGCGTGGCCGACGGCAAAGGAGCCGACGGTGCCGAGCTCGAAAAGTACGAGCCTCGGGGGACAGCTATCGACCACCCGGCGGAGCTGGCGAATGAAGATCTCGGCCACTTCGGGCGACGCGAAGCCATCCAGGGTCAGGTACACCCGGGAACGGGTCTGTGAGAACTCGGCAATAAAGCTGTCGAGCGTCTCCTCATAGCCCTCGGCAAGCAGCAGGGTCTTCATGTAGCCGATCGCCGGCTCATAGCCTCGCTCCCCGAAGAATTCCACATAGCGCCTGTGGACGCCCGGCAGCACTCGCTTTCTCACAGGGGTGTTGTGTTCGAGGTGGCGTTTCGCCTGGGCCAGGACGTCGTTCTCGATGCCTTCGAGGCGGGTTGCGAGCAGCGCCATCACCAGCCGGTTGAAGTCCTGCGGTTTCCCGTCATCAAAGTCGACATCGATGAGAGTGTCAAAGAGCTCTCGACGCTGATAGAGGTTTTTTTCGAAGAACGCCGTCAGGGACGAGAGCAGCTCGGGATCGGCGATGTTCGACAACACCGCGGCCTCGATCTCGCGGTCGATGCACACGGTGTGATCCCGGTTGACATAGAACTTCCCGTAGGTGGACAGATTCGCCAGATCGCGTGATTCGAGAATCTGGTGAAAGGCGGCGACGTCGCCGTCCAATCCGAGCGAGATTGCGGACTGCAGACGTTGGTCGCGGTCGAGCCACGTGAGCATCGCCAATGCCTCGGTTCTCTCCTCAAAGGACGCGGGCGCCCGAACCTCCACACCATCGATGTTCACGACGGTTCGGGGGTTGGTCACCTCCGGACACAATGAGGTCGCCCTCCGATCACCGGCATCGGACGCGGGGGCGGCGGTAGCAACCGCGAGCAACGCAACCACAACCGCGGCAAGACGCAGCCTGCAGTGTTTGTTCATTCTTCGAGAGTAGCACTCGGAAGAATGCTAAGGGAGGCACCCATCCTGGCACCGATCGTGGTGAACGTGGCACCCATCCGTGGCACCCATCAGACAGTCAACTGTTTCCTTGATATGCTTGTTATAAGCGGATTCGATCTTGAAAAACGCATTTGGCGAAATCTGATGGGGGAGTCACTTCAAATGACAGACTCAAAGCCGGCTCTTCAATTGCGCAGCCGCCGCATACCATATATACAGAGGGTGGTGATTACCCCGGTTGATGGATCCGAAAGCCAACACGAGACGATCTTCGACCTTTCTCTTGGCGGCATGTTCGTCTCGACCTTCCTCCCACTCGAAGTCGACCAAGTGTTCAGATTCGAAACACCTATGGACCAGATGCGTTTCCACGGCGTAGCTCGCGTCCTTTGGATCCGCGGAACCGACGAAGGCCAGGACAAGCCGGCCGGAATGGCCGCCGAGTTCCTCAACCTCAGCGGCCCGCAGAAGCGAATCATTCATCGCCAAATCACGAACCTCACTGGCCTCGGCGGCGAGCTGCGGCGAGGAACGCCACCTCAACCCGGGAGGAGTCCGAGATCTTCTGCCTCCCGCACGGGGCGCGAGGTACGCCGATCGGAACCCGGACTGTGGAGCAGGGTTACCTCGAGTTTCCTCAAGTGGAGGTCATGAACAGACCTCCTCCGATTGGCGCCGGGAAGGTGCCACTTCGAGGGCGGCGCCGATCATCATCGTGAACGTACCCATCGGCACCCGTCGCCCGTGAGCTGCGGCCAGGTAACGGGCTGACCTGGGACAGCGACGCAAGGAAGGGTGGCACCCATCGAGGTTGTGATCCGTGGCACCCGCCAGCGTCGACTACTCCAAGGGTCTCAGATTCCGTACAGCTCCGTGGAGGTCCTGGCAGATTTCCTGAACCGACTCTCGGGTTGGGGGCAGAGATTCGTACGATCGCGCCTGGCCGATGATCACCCGAATCCTTCTCGGTCGTGGCACGGTCCGGCCTTTTGGCCAGGCGGTAAATGCCCCGTCGAGGTGGCACGGAACGGCTGGGATCCCGGTTCCAATCAGCAGGCGCCCGACACCGGACCGGAAACGATTCATCTGGCCCGCCGTCGATCGCGTGCCCTCCGGAAAGATGATCAATCTGTTGCCGGGGTTGGCCAGGAGCGCTCTACAAACGGCCAGACTCTGTTCACCACCGACCTGGCGGTGGAAGGGCAGGGCGTTGATAAAGATGGCTGAAAAGGCTGTCCGCGCCATGTTCGAAAAGAAGTAGTCGGCGGCGGCGGCCGGAAACACGCGGTGGAGCTCTTTGAGTCGAAAGGCCGACACCAGACACAGGGCGTCGAGGTGGCTGCTGTGATTCGCCACCACCACAAACGATCCTTCGTCCGGCAGGTTTTCGCGGTTGACAAATTGCAGTCGATGATAAAAACGGAGCCATGCACGTAGGACAAGACCGCTCGCCGCTCGCAAAGCAAAAACCATCATTTCGGGCTCGCGAGGGAAGTCGCTCAATCTCTGGAGAAGGCTTTGATCCAGGCCGGCGGCCGGCCGATACTCCCAATTGTCGGTTCCGCTTGGGTCGAGATGATCTTCGTCAGGCGATGTCATAAAACCATCGAACCATGTGGAAGAAAAGGGGCGCGACGAAAATGAGGCTGTCGATACGGTCGAGAACGCCGCCGTGGCCAGGAATCACGGCACCCATGTCCTTAATACCGATGTCTCGTTTGATAAAGCTGATGGCGAGATCACCAAGCTGGCCGCCTACTCCCACGATCAGACCGGTCAGCACGAGCTGAAGCGTCCCAAAATGTGGGAAGGAAAAGTTCAACAGCCAGGGTAGGGCGAGTGAAACGGCCAGCGCTCCAAGCGAGCCCTCCAGGGTTTTGTTGGGGCTGATCTCGCTCCGCAACTTGTGCCGGCCGAAGAGCTTGCCGCAGATAAAGGCAGATATGTCATTGACCTGCACCGCAAACACCAGGTAGAGCAAGTAGCCATAGGCGTGGCTGGAGTTGGCGAGGAAGCCGAGGTGGGCCAACATCCAACCGAAGTAGATGAAGCCCAACACCGCAAGCGCGGTCGATTGGAGCTGGCCGCGGGTGCGGTTGCGAACTACGGGGATGACCAGAATTAAGGCGACGACATATACCGGGAGGGTCATGAACAAACCGAACCAACCGGGTCTGCTGGTCCGCGGATCGATTGCCAGACTGACCGCCGCAACACCGATGATCGCCACAAACACGAAACCGGTCATCCACCAATCGCGGTACAGACCTGTCGCGCGGGCAAACTCGCGAAACCCGAACAGCGCAAGCAGACATACACCCACAATGACTGCGGCGCGGCCGGCGATGATGAAGCCGAAGACCAGAGGGGTCATGATCAGCCAGCCTTGATAGGTGCGCCAGATCGAACCTACCTTTTTATGAAAGACGACGGTCAGGAGGAAGAGAGCCAGGCCGGCAAACACGATCACCGAGCTGACGAGCAATGCGTAGAAACGAACGATCTCGCTGCTCAGAGCCGCAGTCACGCTCATGGCTCGACATCCGAGGCGCGAAGATCCGCCGCGATCAGCAGAAGTCTCCTCACCGATGTGATCACGCTCCCCAGCGAGATTACCGCCAGTGTGACCGCCGCCGCGCCCCAACCTGAAACCGCTTGCACCGGCTGCCAGCTCAACGGAGCCAGCCCGCAGTACAGGCACCCAACGGTCACAAGAAACATGCGGTGCGGTTTGGCCATCGGGCCTTCAAAACACTGTCTGGAACCAGCCACAACACCCATGGCTCGGACGTACGCGACGAAAATTGCCAGCAAGGCCGCTCCGTATCCCATTATTGGCGCTCCTCCGACCGCATATCCGAGTCCAACCAGAATGAACACGTCGCCCACCCGGTCGGGGACCTCGTTGTAAAGCTCGCCGACCGGCGACGCTTCACCGGATGCGAGCGCGACCATGCCATCCATGAGATTGGCGAGGAGACGAAGCTGCACCAGAACAGCTGCCGACAACCACAGTGCTCGAACCGTGAAATCCGAATCGACGCGTGTCGTGGCAATCAGAGTGCAACTCGCACCGGCGGAGAACACGACGCTCGCTACCGAAATCGTGTTCGCGCTCACCCGGTGCCTGGTCAACCAGCCCGCAAATTTCTGCATGACTCCAAGATCGCGGCTCGCAATAGGACGTCGCTCCGCCGGTCGGTACCCTTCTTCCTTCATGTCATTTCCCCATGCAGTACATGCCGGCTACGAGGAGAACCATACCGCCAACGTTGACCGGTTTGATCGGAGTACCGTAGACCATCATGGCGATGACCGCGGCCCAGATGAACGTGCTGGCGTAGATCGGGTAGAGCACCGTCAGTGCCCCGCCTCGTTTGAAAGCTGCAACAAAGAGCACCATCACGGCTACATAGCAAACGACTCCACCGAGGATACGTGGATTCGCGATGTAGCTTGCAACCGTCCCGCCCGAGGATTCAGCGCCTGTCTTGTACAGCAGTTGGCCGAGAGCGCCGAGCAGCGCCGCTATCGCAAATAGCAGAATCGAAATCGCAGGAGTTCCCATGCCAATGCCTCCCTTTTCGATCAGACCACGTCGGTGACGGGTCACACAATTCTAACGGCATTTTAATGGGTGCCTGATGGGAACGGGTGCCAGGTCAGACGATTTTAACGTTTTTTTGACTGGGGTGATTTTGCAGCTTCTTGGGTTTCAGCGAGCTCCTGATCCAGCTTTTCATATTCACTGCTGAAGGCTTCTGACTCCTGACGGAGATCGGCACCACGGCTGGCCCAACGACTCACCGCTTCGGGCAACCGTCCGACCTGCGCCGCCAGAGGTTTTGCAGTCAACCCCCAGCGCTCGATACCGAGCGCCGCGATGAGATACCGCTGTCGGCTGAGCTGATAGGTGCCACTGATCGCAATCTAACAACTAGGACGATTGCTGAGTGGGTGTTGTGAGGTTGTGATCAGTGGCACCCATCGTAGATCCCACCCTCGACAAAAACCCGCGGCCGTCTCGGCAACCAGCCTCCAACGAAGCAAATATACCAAGAACGTTAAAATCGTTGGGCCTGGCACCCATCCCGGGATGGATGGGATGGATGGCGGGAAGTCGGAGCGCCTCATAGTACCGATGAGTCCGGGGAACCGAACCTAAAGGGACCCGGAGGAGGGAAGGGGGCGCCGGGACATGGAACCGATGGAGGGAAAGATGGAGAGGGCATCGAACCTCGAAACCATCCAAACGAGACTGCCTTGGATAGCTGAGCTGGCGATGACAATCGACCAGCAGGTGTGCGGCGGTTTGCAGTCGCGCAGCGAACCTGTGTGCCCGAAGAGCCGGATGCGGGAATTCCGCACGTCCGGATCTGTGGGGGGCCTGGGCGGGTAACCGCCCGGGTCTACTCGACACCTATCTCCATTTCGACTGAACGACTCGCAGAGTTCCGAGCAGTAGAGCAAGAAAGTTAAAGAAGTTTCTCCTGGCATTGATGCCGATGCACGGACTTGAGCTTGTCGCCGTGCTGCTTCATCCAATCCTCGAGATCGGCCGCCATCCGGTCGGTGTATCGATCCTCGAGCCGACGGATTCGATCACCGTCCATCACCGCGGTCTCCTCGCCCTCGAGCACGAACGGCGGGGCACCCTCGACCCTGTAGGTCACCCGCCACCGGATCCACACCGAGTCGTCATCAACCCTCGGTCCCTCGACCATCTCCGGGTTCTCGCGGATGTCGAAACGCCGGTCGAAGCCGTCGAGCGACTCCTTGAGATGGTCGAGCACGGCCTGACGCCCCTCGCGCCGACCGGCGAACGGCCCCGCGCCGATGGTCTCGTAGACCGCATCTTCGGTGAAGAACGGCTCCACCGCCGACCAGTCGTCGAGCCGGACTACTTCTTCGAAGGCCATCGCGTACTTGCCAAACACCTCAATGGGTTTCATTTCGTTGCTCCTTGTCTCGATCTAGCGAGTTGATGTTCAGTTCACGTCGTAGGAACAGGTTCCAATCAGTGCCAGGTCCGCAGTTCCGTAGTTGTATGTCGTAACTACGGAACTGCGGACCTGGCCCCCATCAGGGCGCTGTGGCCCCCCACTCCGTGGTGTCGCCGCTTTCGAAGCCGTCACCGAAGAGAATGTCGGAGACTGGCACGGAATTCCAGATCTCGACCCCGCCGAGCCCGTCCGCCACCGCGATCAGGGTGTCCGAGGCGGCGACATTGAGAGCTTGGCCGGGGGTGTTCGTGTCTTCGATCTCGAAAGGGTTGGTGGGGTCTGTGATGTCGCGCACCATGAGGCCATGAAAGGCGTCTGCAGCGATATAAAGGCGGCCTGCGTGGATCTTGAGGCCTTTGGCGCTGGTCGGCGAGATGTCGATCGCGGCAACCTCCATCGGGCTGCCCGAGACCGAGACGTCCCAGACCAGAACCGAGAATTCATCGATCGAGACGTAGACGTGGTCTCCTTCGATGGCGATGTCGAGCACAATGTCGGGGACCGTGAAGCTTGCCCATTCAAACGGGGCGCTGAGGGTCGAGGCGTTGAGTACCCAGACGTTGGTGCCGCCCGCGGCGGCAATGCGGTCGCCTTCCTGGTCCACATGGTAGACGAATCCCGTCGCCGGCAGCCAGTGGCCAACCTCGACGGGTGCGGTCGGAGTTGAGAGGTCGACCAACCGTACGCCCTCGTCGCCGGCCGCGATGGCCACACCGGCGGTACCGGGGATCTTGACAACGTCCCTAGGGTAGCCGCTCATCACCTGGTAATCGGGTAGTGGGAGCGGGTTCTGCGGATCGGAGAGATCGATCAGCCCGATCGAGTAGGAATTTGAGACGTAGGCGAGCGTATTGCCGACTCGAGCGATCCTTTTCACTCGCGCGCCGTCGACGTCGATACGAGACATGGTCTCGGGCCGGGAGGCGTCCGATGCATCGACCACGAAGGCCCCGCCGAGCTCGTTGGCGACCAATACGAGGTCACCGGCGACAGCGACATCCACGTTCTCACCGGCGAGCGGCAGGGTGCCGATCTGGTTCGGTGGATCGAACGGAGCAGTGTTGTCGATGTCGAAGGCGTAGAGGGTCGGCGGCTCGACGTTGTACGATCGGATCGCGAACGCGGTGGCGCCGTCGGTTGTCACGTCGAACACATCCTCCAGTTGGGTGCCGACCACCATCGGCATGGCCGGATTCGAGACGTCGATGACGTACACGCCACCAAAGGCGGAGCCGAGGTAGCCGTCGGCGCACACCACCAGCCCCGGGCCTACGACGGCGGTGCTGTAGATCAGGCCGCCGGGATTGATCGTGCCGAGCTCGGTCATGGTCGGGGCCGCCGATAGATCGATGATGCTGAGCCCGTCACTCTTGCGCGAGACGTAGGCGATGGTGCCGTCGAGGGTGATCTCGGTCGCGAGGTCGGCGGCGAGGAAACGGTCGGCCAAGGTCGGCATCGTCGGGTCGGAGATGTCGATCGCGGAAATGCCCTCCTGGTCATCGGCCAGGAATGCGTAGTTGCCCAGCACCTGCACGTCTGGGACGAAACCCGTGCCGATGTTGAGGTAGCGCCCGACGCGACTCATCTGCGCCGGATCGGTGATGTCGATCACCCAGAGGCCTTCACCTTTCACCGCAACGTAGGCGAGGTCTCCCTCGATGTCGACGCCCCAGGGCTGTACACCACTGATGAACTCGTAGCGACCCAGCACCACGGGTGCCGATCGATCGGCGATATCGACCAGGGTCATCCAGTCGAAGCGATCGCTCACGGCTGCAATCTGCCCGTCATCCGAGACGGCGATCTCCCAGACCGGGGCGCCGGTGTCGATCTTTCCCAGCACGGTCATGTCCGTGGGATCGGCTACGTCGAGGATCATGAGGCCGGTGCCTTCGCCGCTGAGCAGGATCGACTCCGCGCCAAAGCCCCAATGCTCGATGGCGACGGTCGGCCCGGGTGACCACCTGCCCTCTGTGGGGTAGCCGGGGACGGCGGCGTGGAGCGGCACGCTCCAGAACGCAACGAGGGTGATCACGGCGGCGAGTGCGGCACGAATGCGAGTGATTTGACGTTCCATACGACCTCCAGATAGGCAGCCTCGAGGAGCAAGGTTTGTTGGGGCTGGTAACCCGGTCATTGTTCGAGTCCACGATCGTCACTTCCGAAGCACGGTGTCGAATTCCTGAGAATCGGGTCCGCGCATCCGGTTCTGTCAATGATCGCGTCTTCTCGCTGGAAATCCGGACATCGGCACGGCGCGAATGGTGCCGGGTTCACATTTCCGCAATTGGAATGGGCGGGATCAGGCGACGAGGGGAACTTGAGCCGTGATGTCCGGTTTTCAAACCCAACGGCGCGATCTGGATTAGAAGCAGAACTGAGCCGAAAGGAAATCCAGCCAATGGACCTCTCACGATTGTCGCCTGTGCGCGAGTTGCCGGAAGACCCGCACTTCACGTCGCCCAGTCCCTACCACTCGACCGACCTCAACCGCCTGCGCGAGGCACTGGTGCCTTTGATCGGGCAGGTCTCCGTTGAGGATGTTCGCGAGATCGAGGCGTCCGGTGAATGGGTCGACGTCGAGGGCGGCGTCCGGCTCCTCTCGCAGGGCGACGCGGCCAATGCGATGTACCTGCTGGTTCACGGTCGAATGCGCGCCTCAGTCACCACGGGCGACGGTTCGGAGGAGGTGCTCGGCGAGGTCGCCCGCGGCGAGGCGGTTGGCGAGATGGCCCTCCTTGGAGCCGGGGTGCTCACCGCAAATGTCGACGCCGTACGCGACAGCCGCCTGCTTCGGCTGGAGGTTGAGGCTTTCCACGGCGTTGTGTCCCGGCATCCGGAATTCCTCTTGAACCTGTCGCGACTGGTGGTCCGCCGGATGCAGCCGCCTCACAGCGCGACGTGCAACCTCCCGGTCGTTCGGACGATTGCGGTCGCATGCTCCGGCGGGCGCGAGATGCGGGATCGGTTTGCGGCCAGGCTGGCTGCCGCCCTCGAGCCCTACGGAACTGCGGCGATCCTCCACGCGAGAGACCTGCCGCCGGAGATCAGGTGCGATGGCAATCCGGGCCGCCTCGCCGCGTGGCTCGACGAGCACGAGACCCGGCACCGGTTCCTGATCGCGGTCACCGATCCGGGCGCGACGCACTGGCGGCGGCGGCTGTTCCGGCAGGCCGACCGCATCCTCATTGTCTGCCCGGCCGACGACGACCCTGGGCGCAGCGAGATCGCGCGTTGGTCCATGGCGGAACGCGGGCCGCAGGTGCAGGAGCGACGAGACCTGGTGCTGCTGCACCCCGACGGGTGCCGCCCGCCCACCGGAACGGCGAGGTGGCTGGACGCGGGCGAGTTCACGCGCGTGCACCACCTGAGGGAGGATCGCGACGGAGACTACGGGCGCCTGGGACGGTTTCTGGCGGGACGAGCGGTAGGTCTCGTGTTCGCGGGCGGCGGCGCGAAGGGCTTCGCCCACCTCGGAGTCCTGCGCGCCCTCAAGGAGCAGGGGGTCCCGGTCGACATGGTCGGCGGTACCAGTATCGGCGCGATCCTTGCGGCGGCGGTCGCCAGCGATTGGAACGACCGTCGGCTCAACGCAGCCCTGCACGACTCGTTTGTCGCGACAAACCCTGCCAACGACTTCCAGTTGCTGCCGTTCGTCTCTCTCATCAAGGGACGGAAGATGGAGCGTCTGCTGCGCCGAAACCTCGGCGAAGCGCGGATCGAGGACCTGTGGTTACCGTTCTTTTGCGTCAGCTCGAATCTGACTGCGAGCGAAAAGGCGGTGCACACACGGGGGCCGCTCTGGAAGGCCGTGCGAGCCAGCGCGTCGATCGCCGGGGTGTTCCCGCCCGTCGTGATCGACGGACAGCTTCACATCGACGGCGGGTCCTTCGACAACCTGCCGGTCGGCGCGGCGCGCCGACTGGACGCCGGTCACGTGATCGGTTGCGACATCGTGCGTCCGGTCCACCGCTCGGTCGGCTTTGACGCGGTGCCGTCCGCAGGCCGCGTCTTGCTGGGCTGGTTGCTCCGGCGCAGATATCACCGGGTCCCGGGGATGATGGCCACCATGATGCAGGCGACCTTTCTATCTGGTGTTGAGCGGGCCCGCTGTGCGGCGGCGGATGCCGACCTCTTCATCGAGGCGAAGATGAGTGGGGTGCGCTTCCTCGACTGGAAGGCCCTGGACCTTGCAGCGAGCCTGGGCTACGAACAGACGCGGGAGGCTCTCGAAGAGCCGGCCTGTCGCGAGCGGCTCGAGGCGATTCTCCGGTGTCCGGTGGAACCGGTTTCGAGCCTATTACCGATGCCAGATGGGATGAGTGGGCCGGCCTCCAAAAATGGCCGAAGGGTGCGAGATGGAACAGGAACAGTGCCACGTATCACATTGTCACATTTGGCCGGGAGCGATTAACGCGACTGTAGCGGCGTCGAAAAGCGGCTTCCGCCGCGCGGGAAGAAGTTTGGACGCTTCAGCGTTCTACGGTTTCAATGACGGAATCAGGAAATCGAAACGACCGGCTGAACAGTCAGGACATGGCTCAGGACATCGCCATGCCCTCGGAGGACGCCGTCACATCGTGGCTGAAGCGTTGGGGGTACGGCGACGGCGAAGCGCCCAACGCGGTATTTCCAGCCGTGTACCGGGAACTCCGGCAGGTTGGGCACCGGATGCTTGCCCGTGAACGTTCCGACCATACCTTCTCAACGACGGCGCTGGTCCATGAATCCTATCTTCGGCTCCTTGGCCAGGACAGTCTTCGCGCCCGGGACCGCGAGGAGTTCTTTGCCATCGCCGGGTTCACCATGCGTCGGGTCCTGATCGATCATGCTCGTCGGCGGAATCGGCTCAAGCGGGGAGGCGATTTTGTCAAGGTCGATCTCGACAAGGCCGATGACTGGCTGAGCTCGTCACAGGCGGAGGAAGCCGAAGCCCTCGACGCTGCGCTCGATCGACTGGCCGAACACAACTCTCGCGCCTCGCTCATCGTTCACCTTCGGTTCTTCGTGGGTCTGAGTTGCGAAGAGATCGCTGAGCTTCTCGAGTTGTCCGATCGAACGGTCCGGCGTGACTGGTCGCTGGCCCGCACCTGGCTGCGACGAGAGATCCGAACCAAACTCGGAGAAGACTGAATGTCGGACGACGGTCAGAGCCATTGGGATCGTCTCGGTGAGGCCTTCGCCGAGTTCGAGACGATGACCCACGCCGAGCGGGTTTCACGGCTCGCACAGATCGGCGCAGAGGATCGCGAGCTCGCCGATGAATTGCGAGAGCTGCTCGCCGAACACGACGCCGATCGACCGCTCGAGATCGAGGGATTGTTCAGTGGCGACGATTCAACGCCTCAGGAATCGTCGCTCGGCCGCGAGGTCGGACCCTATCGACTTGTGGATGTTCTCGGACGAGGGGGAATGGGCGAGGTCTTTCTCGCGGAGCGAATCGACGGCGTCTTCAAGCAACAAGTCGCCCTGAAACTCATCCGCGCCGCGTTCGACGATCAGCTGGCGAGATCGCGGTTCAGCTCGGAGAGGCAGATCCTGGCCCGACTTCAGCACCCAAACGTGGCGCGACTGCTCGACGGTGGCGTGACGGATGACGGGGCGCCCTACCTCGCGATGGAGTATGTCCAGGGCGAGCCCATCACCGACTACTGCGATCGCCTCGAGCTCGGTATCAGCGACCGCTTGGAGCTGTTGATCCAGGTCTGCGAGGCGGTGCACTCGGCCCACCGACTGCTCGTGATCCATCGCGATCTCAAACCTTCGAACATCCTGGTCGATGGCGACGGCGATGTGAAGCTGCTCGACTTCGGGATCGCCAAGATGCTGATCCCTGATCCGGCGAACGATGCGCCGATGACTCAGACCGGCGCCTATCTGCTGACCCCCGAGTACGCCAGCCCGGAGCAGGCGGCTGGAGAACCGATCGGGACGAGCTCTGATGTCTACGCCATCGGGCTTGTCGCCTACCGGCTGCTCACGGGAATTCCCGGCCAGCCGGTCGAAACCCGATCGCCGATCGGCATCCACCAGGCGGTGTGTCTCGACACACCGCGAGTGCCGAGCCGGGCGGTGGGTGACGACGCCGACGGCGGCGCCGAGGACCGAGCTCGGCTTCGGGGCGGCCTTTCGGCCGCCAGGCTCTCCCGGCGTCTGGCCGGCGACCTGGACATGATCATCCAAAAAGCCCTGCGCAAGGAACCCGACCGACGATATCTCTCGGCAGAGGATCTCGCGGCGGATCTTCGCCGCCACCTGTCGAAGATGCCCGTCAGAGCGCGCGGGGATCGACTCGGCTATCGGGCAGCCCGATTCGTCAGCCGCCACAAGGCTGCGGTTCTGGCGGCCTCTGCGGCGTTTATCGCCTTGGCCGTGAGCCTTGGGATCTCTCTCAGCAGCCTCAGCGCCGCACGCCGGGCCGAGGCCCGCGCCCTGGCCGAGGCCCAGAGCTCGCGGCAGCTCGTCGACTTTGTCGTCGGGCTCTTCGATGCCAACGATCCGACAGCTGCGCCGGGCGCCGAGATCACGGCCCGCTCGTTGCTCGACCGGGGCGCCGAATCGATCCAGGACGATCTCGAGACCAAGCCGGAGTTGGGCGGGGACATGCTCATGGCCATCGGCGGTGCGTACGAAAAACTCGGGTACGCCGACGAGGCCATCCCCTTCCTCGAAGAGGCTGTCGATCTGCAGGCAGCATTGGCCGACCCGGTCGGCCACTCCAAGGCGCTACGAGCCCTCGCAACAGCACAGCTCACCTCGGGCAACTACGAGTCAGCCGTAGAAAACTGCTGGAGAGCGGTCGAGCTGCTTGAAGCGGTCGAAGACGTCGACACCCGAGAGATGGCCAACGCCTACTCAGATCTCGGCATCAAACTGTTCGCCGTTCGTCGCAGCGAGGACGCCATTGAGGTACTCGAGCCGGCCGTTGCGCTGAGAAAGTCCCTTCCGGATCCAAATATCCGACGACTCGCCATCGATCTTGACTGCCTGGGAAACTCGGTTTTCGACCGCGGTGATTTCGACGCCGGTCTCATGCTCCTGCGCGAGGCTGTGGACACCCTCGAAAGGTCAAACGCCTCCCCTTCCGAGGTGGCCGACAGCCTCACCCGACTCGGACTTCGCCTGGTGGCCGCGGACCGGCTCGACGAGGCCGAGGGGGAGCTCGCGCGATCGCTCGACCTCGCTCGCGAGGCGGCCGCCGGAGGCCCCCACCCCGAAGTTCAGGACGCGCTCCTCGCCAAGGCGACTCTGGCCGAACGGCGTGAGCGCTTCGACGATGCCGCCTCCGACCTCGATCTGGCGCTCGACGAGTCCCTTGCAATCTGGGGTCCGGAGCACCCAAAGACCGCCATGGTCCGTCTGCGCCGAGGCAAGGTTTTGCTGGCAGGCGAGGACTACGAAGCGGCGATTGTCGAACTCCAGGAGGGGCGAGACGCGTTGGCCATCCGGTCCGGAGGCCACCGGGGACACCTCTTCGCCTTTGACCTGCCCCTCGCCCAGGCCCTGGCGGCGGTCGGTCGGACCCGCGAAGCCGTCGAGATCGCCCGGCCCATCGCGGCCGATCCGAAGTCCAGGTACGCCGGCCAGGCGAAAGAGCTGCTGAGCTCCCTCAACTCCTAGGCCGTTCCCCCCAGCTGACGAGGGATGAGGGCAGTCTCTTGCAAGATTCGAGGCCTGTAGCTCAACGACGCCTTCTCCAATAGTCACCCTGAGCGAACGAGTCCGCAAGTGAGTCGAAGGGTTCCCCGAAAAAACGAAGTGGTCCATTTCGAGCAGCGCGCTTCTGTACCTGTGGGGATCCTTCGTTGTGTCTTTTTGAGCGAGGGAGTCCGACGACCGAGTCGGTGAGGCGCCGCTCACCTCCCCAACCGCCGATGTCCGGTTTCGTTCCCTTCCGACGCGATCATCAGTGAAAGCAGAAATTTCGGAAGGAAATACGACTGATGATCAAAGGTTTTTTCGGTGTGATCGCTGCGCTGGGCTTGTTCTTCGCCGTCTTCGGCATTTACTTCATCATCGCGGGCCACGGAGCGCGATCGTGGCCGGCGGCGGAAGGCACGATCGAGTCGACGAGTGTCCGCGTCAATATTCTCCTCACAGGACGCGGCTCTGGCACGGACTCGTCGCGCGAAGCCCGCCGCACCTACTATCCGGAGATCTCCTATCGCTGGATGGTCGACGGACAGACCTACACCGGGTCGCGTTTCGCCCTTGGCGAGGAGCATCCGGACTTCCCCGATCGGCAGGATGCTCAGGGCGCCGCGAAGCGGTTCCCTGCCGGCGGGGCGATCGACGTCTACGTCGATCCTGAAGACCCGAGCTCGGCGGTGATCGATCGGTCATTGAAGATCGGCGCCTTTGTGCCCCTGCCCCTCGGTCTTCTCTTCCTTGCGGTGGGCATCTTCGGGCTCCGGATGGCGCCGGCTCTCGAAGCTGCCGCGCAACGCGGCGCCCGACCCGCAGTTCACTCGCCCGGATCCCTGTCGTGAGACCGCTCAACGAATTCGCCCGGCTCAATGCGGCTGTCGGCCAGGCGCTGGCCGAGGTCGGCTTCGTACAGGACGGGAAACCCACGCGCTGGCGGTGCTCCGCAGCGAAGCTGGTGCCACGTCAAGCGTCTACTTCGAGCCCCCCACCCTCTACTACGCGTCGCCGCGGCTGCAGCCCGAGGACATCGCGGCCGGCCGGTTTGCGACCACCGCGCTCGAACCCCCCGCACCCGGGATCGCATTCGATGAAAGGACAGATTTGATGAGAACGCTGTGTACTGTCTTCGCACTCTTGGCGGCCCTCCCAGGGTTCGCCCAGGAGGTTTCTATCCTCGACCTCAACACCGAAGGCGTGGCGCTGAATCCTCACGTCTACCTGGGTGCGGACCAGCCCACCCTCGACGGCCGCCTCATCTTCCGCGCCGACAGCGACGACGGCAATGAGCTTTGGGTGACCGACGGAACCGCCGCCGGCACCTTTGTCGAAGAACTGACGGCCGGGGCCGGAGACTCGATCCCCGACGCCTTCACTGCCGTTGGCGACCGCCTTTTCTTCACGGCGCGGAATTCAGGGACCGGCCACGAGCTCTGGACCACCGCCGGACCCAACCAGACCTCGATCGTGGCCGATCTGGAGACCGGCTCCGGAGATTCGGTCCCGCTCGCCCTCACCGCCCTCGGCGACACCCTCTTCTTCACCGCCGAGGTCGCCGGAACGCGCGGGCTGTACACGGTGGACAGCCTGACCCTTGGTGTGACCGTGGCTTCGTGGGGCGTCGTCGAGATGGACAGATTCACCCAGTTGGTCGAGGACGACTCTCGGGTCTACTTCCAGGGCAACGCATTGTCAGGAGGGACTGAGGAGATCTGGGCGAGCGACGGCACCCCCGGCGGCACCGAGCAGGTGACAAACCTCGGGTGCCCAGAATGGGGCGAACTGCTCGGGGTGGGCGCCTCGGTCTTCGTCGTCTGCGACTTCGGCAGTTCAACCGAGCTCTTTCGCCTCGATCCGACTCCCGCCAGCGGCGTCGCCCTGGTGCACCGTTTCGGCGATCGGACAGTGGATCAGCTCACCCCCGCCGGCGGCACCCTGTACATGAACGTCGGTAATGACGAGGTCTGGGCCTACGACGGTTCCACCGGGGTCGTCAGCCAGATCACGACCTTCGGCACCGCCACGTGGCCCCTCGAGCTGACTCGATACCAGGGCAACCTCATGTTCACCGCCTCGGCCGGCGTCGGTCGCGAACTTTATTGGACCGACGGGACGACAGTCACCGAGATCGACCTCCGACCGGGCTCTGCCTCATCGACACCCGAACAGCTGCGAGTCCATGACCAAAAGCTCTACTTTACCGCCGACGATGGCGTCCACGGCAGGGAGATGTGGGTCTCCGACGGCACCGTCGCCGGAACCGAGATGGTGGTGGACTTCGAGCTGGGACCGGGCGCACCGACCATCGTTCTCGGGTCGAGCACCGATTTCGGTCTGACCTTCAGGATCGGCTACCACGAACTCTGGATCACCGAGGGCTTCGCAGGTGGAACCGTCGAGGTCCCGTTTCCCCCGAGCCTCGCAACCTCCCCCGAAGAACTCCACTTCGATGACTACAGCGACAGGCTCTTCTTTGTCGGTCACCTCAACACGAACGGCGAAGAGCCATTCGTCACCGACGGTACTATCTCCGGAACTGTGCCTCTTGGCGACATCGAGCCCGGCCCTTCGGGATCAGCCGCCGTATTCCTGGCCACGTTGCCCAACGGGCGCACGCTCTTTACCGCCAGCAGCGGTGCCGACGGTCGGCAGCTTTGGTCTACCCAGGGCCTCGCCGGCGACGGACAGCTTGTTCAAGTGATCGACCCCAACGAACTCCCGGTCTATCTGAGCGGAACCGTTTTCGGCGACCATTTCTACTTCTGCGCCGACAACGGCATCGACGGCAACGAACTCTGGCGTTCGGACGGCACCACCGCCGGGACCGGGATGATCCTCGACCTCCATCCCGCCGGGGACGCGGACCCCTGCGACCTCGCCGTTTTCGACGACGACCTCTACTTCGGCGCCGAAGATGGCACCGGCGGTGGGCTGTGGCGGACCGACGGCACGGCCGCGGGCACCGAGGTGGTCGCCTTTACGAGTCCACCGTCGTACGGGGTTCCCCGCCAGTTGACCGTCTGGGGCGACCACCTCTATTTCGGCGCCAATGACGGCGTCGTCGGTGAGGAGCTGTGGCGCAGCGATGGCACCGAGGGTGGGACCGATCTTTTTGCAGACATCAATCCGGGACTTGTCGGTTCCTCTCCGGCGGATTTCATGGCGGCGGGTGGTCTGCTTTATTTCACAGCCGACAACGAAACGACCCAACGCGAGCTCTGGCGGACCGACGGAACCCCATCCGGCACGTTTCTGATTGCGGACATCGAGCCTTCCGGACACTCATACGCCGTTCCATTCGCTGCGCTCAACGGCGGCCTCGTCTTCAGGGCCAACACCGACGTCGATCATCTGTTCTTCACCGACGGTTCGCCCGGTTCGTTGACGCTGTTGCTGTCCGGCTATCTGCCGACCTACAGCACCAGTCATGCGATGTGGAACGGCGATCTCTATTTTGCGGCCGGAGATGCCGGATCGGGGTCCGAGGACCTGTGGCGCACCGACGGCACCGTTGCCGGGACCGAGAACCTCCAGCTCGAGCCCGTCGGCACAAGCTCGGATCCGAGCTTCCTCACAGCCGGCGCGGAACGCCTCTACCTCAGCGCCTACGACGCGGTGACCAAACGTGAGATCCACATCCTCGAGTTCCCCCTATTCAGCGACGACTTCGAGAGCGGAGACACATCGGCCTGGTAACTCGCCGAGCGTCTGTGCGGTTTCGGACCGGCACGGCGCGATCATCCATGAAGACACCAAGAACCGAACGGCGGATTCCCCCGCCGACCGTGACGAAAGGACTCGAATCCATGCACCGATTGATCAGCACCGCCCTCGTTCTCGCGGCGGCCCTGCCCGTGCTCGCCCAGGAGGTCTCGATCCTCGACCTCAATACGAACGGGATTCCGTTGAACCCCTACACCACCTTTGAACCAAATCAACCCACCCTCGACGGGCGCCTGCTTTTCAAGGCCGGGAGCGACGACGGAGACGAGCTCTGGTTCACCGACGGCACCGTGGGTGGTACCTTCTCGGAAGATCTCGCAACCGGGTACGGAAGTTCACGACCCAAGAGCTTCACGGCGGTGGGAGAACGCGTGTTCTTCCTGGCGACGACCGCGGCCACCGGGCAGGAGCTCTGGTCGACTTTGGGACCCGGCCAAGCTTCCCTGGTCTTCGATCTGTTGCCGGGAACGCTGAACCTTGCTGCGCAGTCGCTTACCGCTTTAGGCGACGACCTCTTCTTCGCAGCCTCGGATCTCGTGAATCACAAGCTCTACATGGTGGACAGCGTGTCGCTCAACCTCGCACCGGTCGCCACCGATGCGGTCGAACCTATCTACGCCACCGAGATTGTGGACGACAACTCTCGCATCTACTTCAAGGGTAGGCCGTTGTCCGGCGGCTCTTCGGAGATCTGGGCCAGCGACGGCACCAACGGCGGCACCGAGCCGGTGACCGATGGCGCGTGCCCAGTCTGGGGCGAGCTACTCGGAGTCGCGAGCTCGGTTTTCGCCATCTGCGACGAGGTCGGCAGCACCAGGCTGCTCCGGCTCGATTCGGGCTCGTCCGACGGCTCCGTCGTGATGCACGACTTCGGCAGCCAGAGCGTCGAGCAGCTGACCCCAGCTGGAGGCACCCTGTACATGGTCGTGGGCGAGGAGGAGATCTGGGGCATCGACAGCACGACCGGAATGACGAATCAGATCACCGGCTTCGGAGGCGGCGCATCGCCCGACGATCTGCTCAAGTTGGGAGGAAAGCTCTTCTTCACCGCGACCTCGGTCAACGGCCGCGAGCTCTTCTGGACCGATGGTGTGACCGTCGCCGAGATCAACGTCTTTCCCGGTCAGCCCGGTTCGGAACCCGCCGATCTGCGGGTCCACGACGGCAAGGTTTACTTCACCGCCGACGATGGAGCGCACGGTCGTGAGATCTGGTCGACCGAAGGCACCGCCGCCGGCACATGGATCGTGCTCGACCTCGAACCGGGGTCGCTCGGGTCGGAGATCGAGCTGGGGCCGAGCACGCCCTTTGGTCTGTTCTTCAACCGTGCCGACCGCGGTCTCTGGCTCACCGACGGATCCGCGGTAGGGACCTCCGAAGTCCCCCTACCGGACAGCCTTTCCGCAACGCCCACCAACCTCCATGTGGATTCCTGGAGCGGCAAGCTCTTCTTCGTCCGCGACCGGGGCATTGATGACGGCGGCAAGGAACCGTTCGTGACCGACGGCACCGTCGAGGGAACCCTGCCCCTGGGAGATCTCGAACCCGGACCATCGGGCTCGGATGTCGGGTTTGGTGTTTCCCTCCCGAACGGGCGAACCCTCTTCACCGCCTACACGACCGCTGACGACATGCAGTTGTGGTCCACCCAGGGGCTCGAGGGCGACGCTCAGATTGTCCGGATCATTAACCCCGACGGGATCTGGGAATACCTCGAAGGAAAGGTCTTCGACGAGTTCTACTACTTCTGTGCCGACGACGGCGTCAACGGAGTTGAGCTTTGGCGAAGCGACGGAACTTCAGCCGGAACGACGATGGTCATCGACCTGAACCCTTCGGGTGATTCGTATCCGTGCGACCTCGCGGTCTTTGGGGGCCAACTCTACTTCGGCGCCGTGGACGGCGGTGGCGGCGGTCTGTGGCGGACCGACGGGTCCGCCGCAGGGACCGAACTGGTGGCCGTCACCGGGCCGGGGACGAGCTGGGAACCGTCCAACCTCACGGTCTCCGGCGCCCAGCTCTTCTTCGTCGCCAACGATGGCACCACCGGGGACGAGATCTGGCGCTCGGACGGCACCGCCGCCGGCACCGAACTCGTCGCCGACGGCAACCCGGGGTCGCAGGGGTCTCGCCCGAGGGATCTCGTCCCGGCCGCGGGTCTGCTCTTCTTCAGCGCCGACGACGGTGTTCACGGGCGGGAGCTCTGGCGCACCGACGGCACCCCCGCCGGAACGGTGCTAGTGGGCGACATGCTGTCCGGCCCCGACGACTCCGACGCCAAACCCATCGCCGAGCTGGCCGGCGGTCTGGTTTTCAACGTCCGGTGGCCCGACGACGCGCTCTACCACACCGACGGCACGCCCGGCGCCATCACACCCGTCCTGCAGGCCGACTTCATCAACGTCAGTCGGTTCAGCCCGGTCTGGAATGAGCACCTCTACTTCGTCGCGCGGGACGGTCTGACGGGCGCCGAGGATCTCTGGCGCACCGACGGCACCGCGGCGGGAACCGAGAACCTCCAGCTCGAGCCCGGCGACTGGGGTTCGGACCCGAAAGATCTGGTCGCCGGACCGGAGAGGCTTTATCTCAGCGCGTACGACCTCGTTGCCAAGCGGGAGATCCACTATCTCCAGCGTCCCCTGTTCAGCGACGGGTTCGAGACCGGAGACACGTCGGCCTGGTGACAGACAGAGCGCCTGTCCGGGTTCCGACCCCCACGACGCGATCATCAGTAAAGACGACAGAACCGGTCGGCGGGCCTCTCCGCCGGCCCTCATGAAAGGAACCGTTCATATGCACCGATTGATCTGCACCGCCCTCGTTCTCTCAGCAGCACTTCCCGCGCTGGCCCAACAGGTCTCGATCCTCGACCTCAACACCACCGGGATCAAACCGGACGGTTACATCTACCACGGCCCGAATCAACCCACCCTCGACGACCGCCTCTTCTTCCGGGCCGATAGCGACGACGGCACCGAGCTCTGGGTCACAGACGGTACCGCCTCGGGGACCTTCTTCGAAGACCTGTCGCCAGGGATCGCCGGCTCCCAACCCCAGGATTTCACGGCCATCGGCGATCGCATCTTCTTCTCCGCCCAGACACTGGACACGGGTCGCGAGCTCTGGTCGACCCAGGGTCCGCATCTGACATCCATGGTCACCGATCTGGAGGTCGGCCCAGACGACGCCAACCTGCGCGTCCTGACCGCATTCGGCGACGATCTCTTTTTCACCGCCTTGGTCGCCGGCACACGGGGCCTGTATGCGGTCGACAGCCAGTCTCTGGGGCTGACTCCGTTGGCCGTCGACGTCGTCACAGCGGACGATTTCACCGAGATCGTTGATGACGATTCGCTGATCTATTTCAAGGGAACGGCGCTTTCGGGTGGTTCGATGGAGATCTGGGCCAGCGACGGCACAGCCACCGGCACCGAACAGAGGACCGCTGTCGCGTGCGCGGACTGGGGCGAGCTTCTCGGGGTTTCGACCTCTGTCTTTGCCGTCTGCGACGACGGCAGCACGACCCAACTGCTCCGCCTCGATCCGGTTCCGGCCGACGGCGTGGTGCTGGTGCACGATTTCGGCAACCAAAGCGTCGAGCAGCTGACCCCGGCCGGCGGCACCCTCTACATGGTGGTCGACGACTCGGAGATCTGGAGTTACGACAACGGGACCGGCACGATCACTCAGATCACTTCGTTCGGGCAGGCGACTCAACCCGACAATCTCACCCGATATCAGGGCAACCTCCTCTTCGCCGCCGACGCGGACCTCGGCCGGGAACTCTACTGGACCGACGGCGTCACGGTCACCGCCATCGACATTCGACCCGGAGCCCCGGACTCGGATCCCCGATTCCTTCTGGTCCACGACGGAGCAGTCTTCTTCACGGCCGACGACGGCGTTCACGGCTTCGAGCTATGGCTGACCGACGGCACCACCTCCGGAACGCAGATGGTCGTCGACCTCGAACCGGGACCCAGGGGCGCGGGCATCTGGCTCGGGCTTGGGCCGAGCACACCTTTCGGTCTGGTCTTCAGCCGCTCGATCCGCCAGCTCTGGACAACCGACGGGACTCCTTCCGGGACGGTCGAGATCCCGCTTCCGGACAGCTTCGCCACCTCCCCAACCGATCTCCATGCCGACCCCGAGGGGAGTCGGGTCTTCTACGTCGGCGATCTCGGCAGCGACAGCGTGGGCGCAGAGGTCTTCGCGACCGACGGCACCGTCAACGGGACCGTTTTCCTCGGCGACGTCTTTCCCGGCCCGCCGGGCTCGTCCGCCCGGTTCCTGGCCACCCTTCCTAATGGGCACACGCTTTTCACCGCTGAGGGCGGCGCCGATAGCCGCCACCTGTGGTCCACCCAGGGGTATGCCGGCGACGCCACCCTCACCCGGGCAATCGACCCCGACGGGCTCTCGCCTTCGCTGAGCGGGACCGTCTTTGACGGCCACTTCTACTTCTGCGCCGACGACGAGGTCAACGGGGTCGAGCTGTGGCGCAGCGACGGCACCAGTGTCGGTACCGAGCTCTTCTTCGATTCCCACCCGTCGGATGACGGCTTGCCATGCAACCATGCGATCTTCGGCGACAAGCTCTACTTCGGCGCCTTCGACGTCAGCGGCCCAGGTCTGTGGCGCACCGACGGGTCGATGGCGGGGACCGAACTCGTCTCCAGGACAAGCTCTTCGCAGTCCTACGGGCCCAACGAGCTCACCGTCATGGGCTCTCATCTCTTCTTCAGTGCCGAGGACGATGTATTCGGGAGGGAGCTGTGGCGAAGCGACGGCACCGAGACCGGCACCGAGCTGGTCATCGATATCAACCCCGGGTCGAGCGGGTCCTCACCGTGGAATCTCCTGGTTGCCGGGGCCTTCCTCTACTTCGAGGCCGACGACGGCGCGACGGGTGCCGAGCTCTGGCGCACCGACGGCACCGCAGCGGGCACGCTCCAGATCGCCGATCTCGAACCCGACGGTGACTCTGACCCGCGTCCCTATGCAGAAGTCAACGGAGGCCTCGTCTTCAGGGCCGATGTCGGCGGGAACCGGCTGTACTCCACCACCGGGTCCCCCGGGTCTACGACGCTGCTGCTGGCGCCGGAGTTCATGAGCACCCTCGAAGGGGACCGCGCAGTGTTGAACGACCACCTCTACTTTGTCGCCAGAACCGGTGGTTCCGGGTCCAACGAGCTGTGGCGGACCGACGGCACCGCGGCCGGAACCGTGGACCTCGATCTCGAGCCCGGCCTTGCCGGTTCAGAACCCAGTCATCTCGTTGTCGAAGGTGGTCGCCTCTTCTTCAGTGCCTACGACGCGGCGACCAAGCGTGAGATCCACATTCTCGAGGATCCGGGCTTCGTCGACGGTTTCGAGACCGGCGACACGTCGGTATGGAGTTCGACAACGCCCTGATCCGCAGAGAGTCCGAGGATGGGTGCCAAGACCAACGATTTTAACTTTTTTTGCTGGAGTGATTCTGCAGCTTCTTGGCTCGCAGGGGGTTGCTGATCCAGCCTTTCATATCCACTGCTGAAGGCTTCTGACTCCTGACGGAGATCGGCGCCCCGGCTGGCCCATCGACTCACCGCTTCGGGCAACCGTCCGACCAGTGCTGCGAGAGGTTTTGCCGTCAACCCCCAGCGCTCGATACCGAGCGCCGCGATGAGATACCGCTGTCGGCTGAGCTGATAGGTGCCACTGATCGCAATCTAACAACTAGGACGATTACTGAGTGGGTGTTGTGAGGTTGTGATCAGTGGCACCCATCAGGCGTCCAGCGACACACCCGGTCGCGACCACTCTGTTTTGCGAGGTACATGGCGCCGTCCGCTCTGAAGACGAGATCTTCGATCGACTCGTCCCCCCCGGTGTCGAACACGGCCACCCCGATGCTCACGCTCAACTGAATCGCCGCACGCCCCCCCATGGAGGTGGAACCCCGCACCAACCCGCAGAGGCGCTCTGCGCTGCGGACCGCCGCACCCTCAACGGTCTCGGGCATGAGGATCACCAGCTCGTCACCGCCGTAACGGCCCAGGATGTCCACCTCGCGGACGTGCTGGCGAATCAGCCCGACGAGGCCGACCAGTGTCTCGTCCCCCACCCCATGACCATGCTCATCGTTGATCGCCTTGAAATTGTCCACGTCGATCATCAACGCCGCGAGACTGTGGCCGTATCGGCGTGCCTGCTTCCCGATCTGCTCGGCAAGATCGAAGAATCGGCGCCTGGTCAGCGCACCGGTGAGCGAGTCTCTCGTAGCGAGCTCGTGGAGCTCAGCCTCGGTCCGCTTTCGCTCGCCGATCTCCAGGTTGAGCGCCTCGTTGGCCATCTGAAGCTCGGCGGTTCGCCGTGCGACCGTCTCCTCCAGGACCTGCTGGTGCCTTTCGATGATGGTCGTCGCGCGCTTTCGATCGGTGAGGTCCAGCATCATGGCCAGAACGTGCGGAGTACCGCCGTCGTCCTTCACGATTGAAGTCGAAATGCTGAATGTCCGGTCCTTGCCGTCGGCGCGAACGATATCCCACTCCTCGGCCCGAATATCGTCGCCCAGCCGCATCCCCTCCATGCGCAGCCGCGCCCGTTCGCTGACCTCCGGGTCCGGATACATGGTCTGGTACCACCCGGTGCGGTTGATCTCCTCCATGGTGTAGCCCGTGATTTCCCGCATCCGTTCGTTCCAGACGGTGAAGCAAACGTGCGGGAAATCGGGTATTTGATGGCAGACGCAGAGGCCCTCCGCCGCGTGATCGACCACGGCCGTACGGAAGGAAAGCTCATCCCGCAGTCTCTCCTCGATCCGCTTGTGCTCGGTCATATCCCGTGAGACGCCGAAGAGAACGTCCCTTTCGCTCCAGCGCCCTTGCGTGACGTGGGTCTCGGCCGGAATGATCGTTCCGTCTTTCGCCTGGAGCGGAATGGCACACAACTCCACCTCTCCGGCCACTATTCCGGCGATGATCAATGCCGCCTCTCCACGACGTTCGGGCGGGTGCACCTCGAAGGGGTCCAGTCCGAGAATTTCTTCCGCGGTGTAACCCAGACGGCGTCGAGCTGCCGGATTCGTGTGCAGGATCGAACCCTCGTGGTCGAATATGAACACGAGGTCGTTCAGGGCATCGAACATCGCCTGGAGGTTCTGTTCGCTCTCCCGCAGCGCGTTCTCCGCGGTGACCCGCGCCAGAGCGCCGGCGATCTGGCTCGCCATTCCCTCGACAGCGCTGCGTACGATCGCCGGGATCTCGTCGAGGGTACGTGAGGCGAGGTTGAGCACGGCAACCACCTCACCCTTCAGCGTCACCGGAATCACCGCGATTGCGCGCAGACCTTCGCGCTCTCTCAGATCCAGGTCGGTCGCCGGAAGATTGGTCGAGAGGACGTAGATCGGGGCGCTCGCCATGACTCTCTGCGCCTGAGAGGAACCCCCGTCGTAGCGAGATGAGCGCTCCACGAACTCGGGGGACAGCCCCGTGTGCGCCACGAGTCGAAGTGCTCCGGTGCTCGGATCGACCAGATACACACCGCCGCAGTCGATACCTCCAATGAGGCACATCGCGGACAGCAGCAGATCGAGGACTTCGATCAAGCTCGACGACGCGCTGACCGCGAGGCTGAGATCGCGCTCGATCAGAAGCAGCTCCTCGGCACGGTGCGGTTCAGCCGTGAGCCTCTCGGAAACGTCCACCATCCCGATTTCCTCTTTTACCGCCCCAACTCGATCGAGGCCTCCTGTCGGCCCACTTGGTCAAGGCCCTGGGATAACAACCAGCTGAAAGGCTAGCACAACGACCCGGGCGATTCTGGTCTCGATGAGGCTACGGTGCCACCTATCGT
>CBESWV010000019.1:0-28019 GCA_965533305.1 uncultured bacterium
ATGAGTTATGAATTATGAATGACATCGCACCATCGCATTGTCGCAACCACTAAGACACCAAGACACGAAGCGGTCACCGAGACATCGCACGGACGCTACAGCCCACAGATCACACAGATAAACACAGATGACATCGCACCATGCCTCCATCGCGGAGGCGGGTCTGGTGCGGCGGCGTGTGCCTGGCACCGCACGGGAACACCGGTGGGAGCACCATGTCCTGAACAACGCTCCGGGAAACGCGATACCGAACCTGGTGTTCTCGTCGCGGGTGGCCGAGAGTGCCCCCTTAAATGATATTTGTGCTCGAGAGGTATCGCCCGCCGGTAGGTGTCGGTTCCCAAAATCGTTTGAGACGGCACGTCCGATCGACGTAGGCAAGGCGTTCTTTCAAGGGACCCGAGTGTGATGGAGTTACGAGCTGGGCTTCATGCAACGGTTGTGGGTTTCGGTTTGGCGATGGGCCCGAAATTCATAATTCAAAATTCATAATTCGCGATGGTCGTCCTCGACCATCGCGCTACGCCCCCGTCGCCTCCCAGCCATACGACTTGTATTTCCAGTCGACCCGGTCGGGTCTCAGATCGAGCACCCCGAAGCCCTCGGGGGTGCCGTACCGGGGACCGCGCCACTTGTTGCCGCAGACGGCGCCGCTGGTGATGAACGTGGTCCCTTGCCAGCGCAGCATCTCCTCGGCGTGGAGGTGTCCCTGGAGAACCAGAAGGAGGTTGTGCTCGGCGAAGAGTTCGAGAACCTCGAGGTTGTTGACCACCAGATGATTGGCTTCCAACGGAACCATCGCCCCCTTGGTGGCTTGCGGGATGGCCGAGAGAAACGGGATGTGGGTGGCGACCACGATGGGGGTGTCGGTGTCGGTCCGGCCGAGCTCGGTGCGAAGCCATGCGAGTTGCTCTGAGGAGATCCCGCCGTGGTAGTTGAGCTCGTCGTGACTCACCTCGACGGAGTCGAGGAGAAAGAATCGATAGCCGCCGGCGTCAAAACTGCGCCAGGTCCGATCGAGACCGAACTTGCCTCTGAAGATCGCTCGCGGGTCGGGACTCGGCTTGCTCCCATCATCGGGTTTGACCGCCACGAGATCATGATTTCCGAGGATCGGTTCAACCGGTGCGCCGATGGCCTCGTGCATGGTCATGTAGACGTCCCACTGGGGTTCGGCGGTGGCGGCGGCCACCTCGAAACCGTCATATATGAGATCGCCGCCGCCGATGACGAGTTCGGGATGCTCGGCATTGATGGCTTTGGCCGCTGCCGCCAACGCTCGTGGCGCCTGCCAGTCGGTATGGGCGTGGACATCGGTGAAAAAGACCATCCGCAGGCTTTCGGCGTTCGCGCCCGGAGCCGCCCAACTGGCCCTGGCCGGGAGGCCCAGGAGAGCGGATGCTCCGGCAAGCCCGGCGGTGTGAAGAAACTGACGTCGAGAACTCGGACTCATTTTACCCCCCATTCAAGGCTGAATCCTGCCGACCCGTAGGTCTAGGATGATCATAACCGCCACCAGTAACAAAAGGACGATCCTGAGGGCTCGTTCCGATGCGAAAGTGATGAGGTGAGAACCTGCGGCGCTGTGGAAATCGGTGTTTGGGGCGTGTGATCGGGCGATCCGTTCTCGGAGCTGTGGATTCCACTGGTAGGAACTCTCGTGGAGGGTGTTTGAGAAGAACGTCTCCACGAGACGGTTCTCGTACCAGGCGGTGGTGATCTGCTCCGAGGCCAGGGCGCCGGCAAATCCCTGTTCTCTGGCCTTGGCGAGATTGCGGTCCCTGGCGAAGAGATGGACCCGGGCCTCGTAGGTGAAGGGATCCTCGCTGACGGGCCAGGTGTCGAGAAATCGACCGTAGGATTGCCGGCTGGCGTCGAGGATCGGACCGACCTCGGTTGCGCGGGCGCGGTCCTCGGTCCGGAGTTCATCGAGGGTGAGACGGGAGTTGAATACGCCTAGCTTGGGAACCGTGTGGCGGTGGCCGTACTCGGCGATGGGGTTGAGCGAACCCGTGAGATGAGAGCTCGCGGGAAGATACGGCGCATAGCGGGCCACCCGTGCGGGGGTGTTTGCCAGGCACACGGTCAGCAGGACGAGCTGCGCCGCCGTGAGGCGGAGCACGATTTGCAGCGAACGAAGGTTCCAACCGTGCTCGGATGGCGAAACGACCCGCCACAGAATGACCTGGGCGAGGGCACCGGCGCCGCCGTTGAGGAGCAGATCGCGCCAGTCCCAGAAGCGGCCGGGTGAGACCCACTGGATGATTTCGTCCACGGTTCCGATCAGAGCTCCCATGAGCATCGCGGCGATGAACACGAGATCGCTGCCCATGGTGGGGCGAAGCGCACGATGAAGCAGGACCGCCAATACCCCGTACTCGAGGAAATGGACCGCTTCTTCGGGGCTTCGCCTCAGGCTGAGGGTCCACAGCACGAAAACCGCGGTGGTGCCGACGATCCACACGGTGTTTCCCCGTCGAACGGCTCCGGTCATTCGTCTCATCAATGTCACCGCGACCACGCCCGCGGCCATCAGGACAACCGCAACCCCGAGGCCGATCCACACCGGGTCCCATCGAGCGACATACCACTCCCGCAGCACCCGGACAAAGGGGATGGTGGTGTAGATCACCGCCACCCACACGACTACGGGTATCCATTGGCGGAAAGGGGAGGCCATGGGGGAATTGTAGACGGCTCCGGTCCGGTGACGCGATGGGAGGGGTGCGCAGGCACGCGACATTGATCGCGGCGAACAATGTCGGATGCCAGGCACCCATTCCGCGTTCTTTGAAAGCGAGCGGGGCCTGGATGTTGTACAACTACCAAAGTGACAACCCGAGATCACATCCTCGCCATCGACAATGGCACCCAGAGCGTCCGCGCGCTGGTCTTCGATCCGCGGGGAAACCTCATCGCGCGCCAAAAGGTCGATCTCGACCCCTATTACTCGGTTCACCCCGGCTGGGCGGAACAGGATCCGGAGTACTATTGGCGGTCGCTGGCTGAGGCCTGCCGGGGCCTGTGGGCGCAGGGGGTCGATCGAGAGGCCCTTGCCGGGGTGGCCCTGACAACCATGCGGGCAACCATGGTCTGTGTTGGCGAGGACGGTGAACCGTTGCGCCCGGCCATTGTCTGGCTCGACCAGCGGCGGACCGAAGGCGTGCCGCCTGTGGGTGGGGTCTGGGGTCTCAGCTTCCGCGCTCTCGGGCTGAGCGAGACAATCGCCAACTTCCAGGCCAATGCCGAGTCGATCTGGCTGGCTCGCCACCAGCCGGAGATCTGGGGTCGGACCCACAAGTTTCTTTTTCTTTCGGGCTTTCTCACCCACCGTCTGACGGGGCGTTTCGCCGACTCGGTGGCGAGCCAGGTCGGATATGTGCCGTTCGACTACAAACGTCATCGATGGGCCGGAACCCGTGACTGGAAGTGGCGAGCGGTGGGGATCGACCCCAGTAGACTCCCGGAGTTGGTCCGGCCAGGTGAGATTCTCGGCGAGATCACAGCCGAAGCTGCCGATGCAACGGGGATTCCGCAGGGACTGGCTCTGGTCGCGTCCGGCGCGGACAAGGCCTGTGAGGCCCTCGGCTCGGGATGCCTCGAACCGGAGATCGGGTGTCTCAGCTACGGCACCACCGCCACCATCAACACGATCCACCAAAATTATATTGAACCGACGCGATATCTGCCGGCGTATCCGGCGGCTGCCCCGGGCAGATTCGCCATGGAGGTCCAGATTTTCCGCGGCTACTGGATGGTGTCCTGGTTCAAGACCGAGTTCGGCCACCGGGAACGGGCCATCGCCGCCTCCAGAGGGATCGAACCGGAAGAGCTCTTCGATGAGCTCGTCAATGCGGTGCCGGCGGGATCGATGGGTCTGGTGCTCCAACCGTACTGGTCGCCGGGGGTGCGTCTTCCCGGGCCCGAAGCCAAAGGGGCGGTGATCGGTTTTGGCGATGTTCACACCCGGGCCCACCTCTATCGCGCCATCCTCGAGGGGTTGGCCTACGCATTGCGTGAGGGAGCCGAGCGAAGCCAGCGCCGGAGCGGGCGGGCCATGACGGAGGTGAGGGTTGCAGGTGGCGGTTCGCAGTCGGATGCCGCCATGCAGATCACCGCCGACATCTTTTCGCTCCCGGCCTCCCGGCCGCATGTCGCCGACGCCTCGGGACTCGGGGCGGCCATGGCCGCAGCGGTCGGTCTCGGGATCCAACCCGATTTCGCCACCGCGGTTGATGAAATGACCCGGGTAAGGGACACGTTCGACCCCGATCCGACGACCAGTCGCATCTACGACCGGCTCTATCGGGAGGTCTATCTGAAGATGTACCGGCGCCTGCGGCCGCTCTATGAGCGGATCCGCGATATTACGGGGTACCCGCCGAAGGCGGGTAAGGAGTGAGGAGTGAAAAGTAAGACGTGAGGAGGTGAGACGTGAGACGACGTGGTGGTCTTCCCCTAACTCCTAACCTTCTAACTTCCTCACCTTTCCCGGTTCTGAGGGATAATGTGGATCGAGGAACTACTGATCCTCCCCAACGGTGTCGGCGGTCGCTCCGTAGACAGTACGGGGATGATGAATATGATTTCGAGGGAGAGCCATTGCTTCCTGCTCGGTCGAGCCACGCTTCGTTCCGAGGTGACCATGGATGATCGCAAGATCGTCCGTGCTGCTCGTGACGGCGACGAAGATGCGTTTGCCGATCTCGTCCGCCGCCATTCGGGAGGCCTGCACCGTTCGGTGGCGAGGATCGTGCTCGACGAGGAAGAGGCCTGGGACGTGGTTCAGATGGCCTTCGTCAAGGCATGGCAACGTCTTGACAAGTATGATCCCAAGTGGAGCTTCTCGACGTGGCTCTATCGTATCGGGACCAACGTCGCCATCGATCTCATCCGATCGCGGGCTTCTCGACAGAAGGCTCATCGCGCCGGCACCGAGCACCAGCTTCGGCTGGTTGGCGGGGTCGAAGAGGTCTCCACCCGGCTCGATCAGACTGAAGTGGATGGCATCCTCGGCGATCTGGTCCGGTTTCTGACTCCACAACAGAGATCCGCATTCGTCCTGCGCGAGGTCGAGGATCTCGAAACCGCCGAGGTGGCGAAGATCCTGGGTTGCTCGGCGGCGACGGTTCGCAATCATGTGTTCCAGGCACGAAAGACGCTGCGCCGGGAGATCCGAGACCGGTTCCCGGAGTTCGTGCCCGAAGACCAGAGAGGTCAAAAATGAGTTGTGAAGTCTATCGTGAGTTGTTGCCCGCGTACGTCGACGACAGTCTCGACGAGGTCAGGCGAGCCGGCTTCCGTGCCCATCTCACATCGTGCAGTGAGTGCCGAGAGCTGGCGATCGCCGCAGAGCCGACTCTGATCTTCAGTCTTTCCCGCCGGAGCGGACCGTCCTCGGAGAGGATCGAGGCCTGTGTGGCATCGGTGATCGCGGGGGTGCGCCAGGAGAGGTTGCAAAAGCAGCTCCGGCCGTCCCGCAGACCGTGGCTCGCGGCGGCGGCCGCCGTGATGCTCGCGATCATCGCTTCGACCGCGTGGTGGATGAGTGGCAACCAGGTTGATGGCCCTCCGCAGATTCAGGCCAATGCCCATGAGGTCGAGGTTTTGGTCCCCGCCGCCGTCGAGGCGATACCGGCCCCCGCCGAACCACCGCCCCGCGTCGAGGTGGATATGATTCAGGAAGAGGTTCGGGTGTACCAGTATGCGATCGGCGACGATGTCACAACCGGAGCCGTCTTCATCGTGAACCCGGCCATGGAGCTCTAGGAAAATGCCCAGGAAAACCATTCTCTTGCTGGTGCTTTCGATCGTGGTCCTTGCGATCTCGGCGGCCGGTCAATCCGCGACCACCGTTCGGGTTTTCAATCTCAAGAACGCATCGGTGATCGAGGCTTTCACCGCCATCGAACCTCTGCTGTCCAACGATGGCAGCGTCACGGTTCAGCCGTCGCGGGGCCGGATCACGATCCAGGATTCGCCTCAGATCGTCGGCAAGATCACCACGCTCCTCGATGAGCTCGACCGGGTTCCGGGTGAATATCGGATCGAGGTGGAACTCCTCGAAGGCCTCGACTCCGAACAGGCCTCGGATCTCCCCCCCGAGCTCGACCGCCGGCTCCACCGGATGTTTCCTTTCAAGTCCTACCGGCGCGCCGGCCGGACGGTCTTCCAGGGCGAGTTCGGCCAGCCGACCACGGCCTCGCTGAGCCAGAGCTATCGGCTCTCGTTTCTCGCCGAGTCATCGATTGTTCCCGAGTCGACCCCGTGGGGTGTGGCCGATATCGGTAATCGAACCCAGGTGAAATGGCTCCGCCTCGATCGCCTCACCACCAAGACCGGAGGAGGCGAGCAGCTCGACGAGCTGCTCAGAACGACGGTCTTTTTGTCACCGCGGCAGAAGATGATCATCGGCGCCGGCAGCTCGGAGGATTCGGCGAGCGGGTTGGTGCTGATTCTCACCATGCACTCGGTTGAGGATCGCTAGTCATGATCGCGGTGACCTGAGTGCCCGAGTACGTTTGTCGGCTGGGCTCCCCCGATGGAGCGGTGGTGGAACGCCGCCGGGTCGCGGCGTCCTCAGATGCTCTTCATCGAGAGCTCGAAGGTGAGGGATTCCACGTTTTTTCCGTCACCCCCGCTCGGTCCCGGCTGCGGATCCCGTTCCTCGGCAAGAGCACCAAGATATCGGGTCAGGAGTTCCTTCTTTTCAACACCCAGCTCGCGACGTTGCTGCGCGCAGGTCTACCGCTCGCCCACGGACTGGAGCTCCTTCGCGACCAGCAGTCCAACGAGCACTTCAAGGCCCTCCTGGACAACGTCCTCCAACAGGTGAATACAGGTGTTTCGCTCTCAGATGCTTTCAGTTCGCTGGGTGACGTCTTTCCCCGGCTCTATGCCAACACTCTTCGCGCCGGCGAACGATCCGGTGAGCTTGAAGCGGTCCTCGGCCGCTTTGTCGAGTACCAGCGACTGACCGAATCGGTTCGCAGAAAGATCATCGGAGCGCTGACCTATCCGTTGGTGCTCATCGCCATGTCCGTCATCCTCGTGATCATCCTCATGACTCGTGTGATCCCGGCGTTCAGCAGCTTCTACCTCCAGTTCGATGCCGACCTCCCGATGCCGACGAGGATCGTCATGGGTCTTTCGACGTCCCTGCAGGAGCACTTTTTCCTCTTCATCGCCGGCACGATCGGTTTCTACTTCGCGGTCAAGATGTGGCGGAACTCGCCTTCGGGCCGGCGTATCACCGATCGCTGGCGACTCTCGATACCGGTGGTCGGGCGGCTGGGCCATCTCTTCGCGGTGTCTCAGTTCACCCGGTCGCTGAGCGTCCTTCTCGGCGGAGGCACACCCATGGTGCCGGCGCTGCAGGTCTCGACGACATCCATCAGCAACAGCTATATTTCAGAGCTCTTTCGGGGCTGTGTTCAGGAGGTTCAGGAGGGCCGACCCTTATCGGATGCCCTGGACGACACCGGGAAGATGCCCGAACTCGCGTTGGCCATGATGAAGGTCGGGGAATCCACCGGTGCACTGCCGGAAATGCTCGAACACACTTCAGGCTTCTTTGATGAGGAGATCGAAGCCAGCCTGGCGCGCCTCGTGACCCTCTTCGAGCCCATGATCCTGGTGGTGATGGGTATCATCGTTGCGGGACTGCTGTTGTCGGTCTACTATCCGTTGCTCACGACCGTCTCAAAGATTGGATGAACGGCGATATGGCGACAGATCCACAACTCGACCAAACCCTCGTGATGCTTGACGAGGCGATGGATCCCGACGAGCAGGGGGACATCAGCGAGGCGGAGACTCTGGCTGCACGGCTCGGTCTCCCTTTCGATCCCCTCGACGAGTTCCACGTCGATGGTGATCTCTTCCGGACCATCCCGGTGGAAATCATGATCCGCTACGAGTTTCTCCCCATGGCCAGCGAGGGAGAGGTGCTCAAGGTCGTGATGGCGGATCCGTCGAATGTCGTGAGTCTCAACGAACTCGAGCTCGCCCTCGCCCGGCCCATCGATGTCACCGTCAGCCCCCGCAAACGCATTGCGGACATCCTCGAGAAATCCGAGTCCACCCAGCGAGTCCTCGACGAGGCCACCGAGGGCTTCAGCATGCAGATCGTCCAGGATGCCGATGATGGTGAAGAGGTGCTGTCCATCGACCGGATCACCGCCGATCAGTCGCCGATCATCCGACTGGTGGACACAATCCTCTTCAACGCCATCCAACGGCGGGCGTCGGATATCCACATCGAGACGCAGGACCGCGAGGTCGTGGTCAAGTACCGCATCGACGGTGTGCTCTACCAGGCGATGAAATCCATCGACAAGCGCCACCACTCGACCATCGTCAGCCGGATCAAGGTCATGTCGGAACTCGACATCGCCGAGAAACGGGTCCCCCAGGACGGCCGTTTCAAGGTTCGGTTCTCGGGCCGCACCATCGACTTCCGCGTCTCGATCATGCCCACCGTCCACGGTGAGGATGCGGTGATCCGGATCCTCGACAAGGAGTCGTCCAGCACCGAGTTCAGCACCCTCAACCTCGATGTCCTCGGTTTGGAGGACGACACCAAGAGACAGGTTCGGAAGTTCATTCACGAGCCGTATGGGATGGTGCTCGTGACCGGACCGACGGGTTCGGGAAAGACCACCACGCTCTACGCCTGCCTGTCGGAGATCGTCTCGTCCGAGGACAAGATCATCACCATCGAGGATCCCGTGGAGTACCAGCTCAAGGGCATCACTCAGATTCCGGTCAATGAAAAGAAGGGGCTGACCTTTGCCCGGGGTCTGCGGTCGATCCTCCGCCACGACCCGGACAAGGTGATGGTCGGTGAGATCCGCGATGAAGAGACCGCGCAGATCGCGGTGCAGTCGGCGCTCACGGGTCACCTGGTATTCACCACCGTCCACGCCAACAATGTGGTCGATGTCATCGGTCGTTTCCTCAATATGAACGTCGATCTCTATAATTTCGTCGCCGCGCTGAACTGCGTTCTCGCCCAGCGATTGGTTCGTCGGATCTGCCTCCACTGCAAACGACCCGCCGTGGTTTCAGATATCCTGCTCGAGGACTCGGGTCTCGAACCGGACCGTTATCGTGATTTCACCTTTTTCGAGGGAGCAGGATGCATCGAGTGCAACGGCACCGGCTATCGCGGCCGACTCGCCATCGCCGAGCTGCTCAACCTGTCCGACAACATCCGTGAGCTCATTCTGGATCGTCGTTCGGCGGCCGAGATCAAACGGGCGGCCAAGGCCGAGGGAATGCGTTTTCTCCGCGAGTCCGCCCTGCAGAAGGTCTTTGCCGGCGAGACCTCGTTGCGCGATGTGAACAAAGTGACATTCGTCGAATGAGGATTGCAGATCTCTTGACTTCGCCGCCGCCGGCGACCGGGTGGTCGCTCGACACCGCCATGGCGGTGGTGGTGCGGCGCCAGAACAAGGGCGAGCTGCGCTGTGCGGCGGTCGATGTTCCCGATGGGACTTTCGAGGTCGGTCCGGTGGGGCTCCAGGCGGTCGACGAGGAGAAACTCCGGCCGGTCCTGGCCCGGCTGCAGGATGAGGTCGAAGGAACAAATCGGGTTGCCGTCGTCGTGCCCACCGGCTGGCTCCGGACCCACATTCTTGAATTCGAACAGCTGCCGCGGCGACAGGCCGATATCAACGAGATGGTCCAGTGGCGGCTCAAGAAACTGCTTCCGGTGGCGCCGGCGAGCCTTCGCCTCGCCACGGTGACCCAGCCGCCATCCGAGGGCGCCCGACGCCTGCTGGTCCTCGTCGGAGTCGAGCGAGCCATGGCGGGCCTGGAGTCGGTATTCGAGTCCGTCGGCGTTTCTCCGGGGCTGATTTCTCCGCGGGTCTTTGCGGTGGCCGATGGAAAAGGCGCGGCCTCGAGAGTGTTGGCGGTGCAGCAGGAGAGCGGTTTTCTGTCGATCATGCTTCTGCTCAACGACCAGCCGAAGGTGGTTCGAACAAAGCCGTTACCGATCAATGACTGGTCGGTTGTGGAGCGCGAGCTGAGCCTGACACTGGGCTATGTTCGGGCGAGTCTTGAAATCGAGGGCGACCTCGACGTCGGCGTCTCGGTGGAAGACGAGATGCTGGCCGACCGTCTCAAGGGATGGATCGAGGCAGAAGATACCCTGTCGCTGGTGAGTGCAGCTTCTCCGTCAATTGCTTTCGACGGGACCGCGATCCGTGATCGGGTGGGGTCCTATCGTCTCGATCCGGTGGCCAACCTCATGTCGGGAGGGGTTCGATGATCGTCCCGAATCTCGCCTCCCGTCCCCATCTCAACACCCGGCCCGTCTGGCTGGTGATCGCGGTTGCGGCATTTCTGTCGCTGATCTTCGCGGTGCTCAACACCCAGGTGTGGCTCAAGAGCAATCAAGAGCTCGAAGAGCAGATTCTCCTTCTTGATCAGCTCAAGGCGGACAATGAACGCCTCACCCTCGAGGTCGGACAACAGGCCGAGGAGCTCAACCGGGTGCCGTGGAGATCGCTGGCTGCGAGGGTCAACGCCGTCAACGCGGTGATCCAGGAGCACGAGTTTTCGTGGGTCGGGCTGCTGGACGACATCGAGCGGGTGCTTCCCTACGATGTTCGGCTGACCAAGATCACGCCCAAGGTCGATGGCGATGAGGTGAACCTCTCGCTCAACGCCATCGGTCGAACCCGCGAGGCGCTGCTCGATTTCTTCGACACCCTCATTGAGGATCCAAGTTTCTCCGACCCGACGCCGTCATCGGAAATGACCCCTGAAGAAAGCGGATTCGGTTATGTCTTCCAGATGACCGTCGTTCACCACCCGGGGCAGGTGTCACCATGAACATCGACTGGCGGCCCTGGCGGCAGATGCTGCCGATGTGGTTACCCGCGCTGATCGTCGCCCTGGTTCTGGCGGGCTGGTTCTTCTATCAGACCTCGGATTCGGTGGGACGCAAGGCGACACTCGCCTCGGATATCGTGGAGTTCGGTGCTGAAGTCGAGAGGCTCGAGATGTTGCACGAGTTGGTGGTGGCCGACCGGCGTGAGGTTGAAGAACTCCAAACTGGGTTTCAGGACATCAACGACCGGGTCTTTTCGGATCTCGATCTGCGTCTGACCCGGATCCTCCGGGCCACCGGGAATGCAACCCGAGAGTCCGGTCTCCTCCCGGGCTCCTACTCGTATTCCGCAAAAGAGGAGAAGAAACTCGGGTATGTCCGATTCGGGATCGGATTCCAGGTGGTCGGCGAGTACGCCCAGATTCGCAAGATGCTGGCCCTGCTCCAGGCGAGCCCTGAATTTCTCATCGTCGACGGCCTCACCCTCGCCAAGGATGACGAACAGGCGAGCCGGTCGTTGAAGATCGGAGTCCGTCTGTCGACCTATCTCGGTCAGGTGGATCCCGACCGGCTCCGTCGTCTGACCGGCGGTATCGTGGAGACCGAATCGGAGCCTTCTGATGGCTGAGCGCAAACTCACCCCGGAGCAACTGCGGCTCGTGGTGCTTTTGGTGATTCTCGTGGTCGTCGGTGGATTCGCCGTCAGTCGGATGATCGGCAAGGGTGGACTCGCGGACGTCGGCGGCAGCCGGACCGGCGCCGAGTACGAAGCCCGTGATCTTCCCCGGTTGGCCGAAGTGTCGACCTGGGAGGAGGGCGATATCGATGCCATCACGTCCCGCAATCCCTTCACCTTCGGGGCGCCACCGACCCCGACCGCGAATCTGACGCCGCTGCCGACCCGGCCTCCCGTCCCCACGAGGCCCCCGCGGCCGACGCCGACGCCCGAGGTGCACATCGGATCGGACGGCATGGAAAAAGGCCCTCCGCCTCCGTTTGTTCGAAAATACCTCGGTTACTTCGGTCCCCTTCACCTCAAGGTTGCGGCCTTTCGCCGGCCGGGGGTGGAGCCCGACACCACGGTCATTGACGTGGGCATCGAAGGCGAGATTCTGGAAGACGCATTCATCATCCGCGAGATCGGCCATGAATCGGTGCTGATCGGTTTTGTCGGCTATGACAGCCAGGAGGACACACGTGTACCGTTGGCAGATGACTAACCAAAGAACCCGGCTTTTCTCGGCGGTGCTCGTTCTGGGTGTCCTCGTGACTTTTGCCGGAGGGTGTTCCTCGGCACAACAGACCGCCAATGACGGCGAAGAGGCCTTCGAATCGGAGAACTGGGATGCGGCGGTCTATTTCTATCTCCAGGCCCTGGCCGACGAACCTGACAATACCGAGTACAAACTCAAGCTGACGTTTTCGCGTCAGAAGGCGTCCGCGCGGCACTTCCAGCGCGGCACCATGTTGCGTCAACTGGGCCGCCTCAAGGCGGCTCGCGATGAGCTTCAGATGGCGGTCCAGCTCGATCCAACCAATCAGTTCGCCGAGCAGCTCGTCGGACGAGTTCAGGAGGAGATCGAGATCCTCGGGCGGCCGGACGGCGCGCGCGAGCTCGAGGAAATCAAGAGAGCGGCGCGGGAGGCCAAGGTCAAACCGCCGGTCCTCGATCCAAAATCCAAGGATCGGATCACCCTCAACTTCCCCAAGCCGAAACCGGTGCAGGAGATCTACCGGGCCATGGCCAAGGCCTATGGCTTCAACATTCTCTTTGATCCCAAGCTCAAAGAGGATCGGCTGTCCATCGAGCTCAACGATCTGACCGCCGAGCAGTCGTTGGAAATGGTGATGCAGGCGTCGGGCCATTTTTACAAGGTCCTCGACGAGCACACCATCATCGTCGTCGACGACACCCCCCAGAACCGACGTGAATACGAGGATCTGGTCATCAAGACCTTTTTCCTCTCCAACGCCGATGTCAAAGATGTCGACAAGCTCCTGCGATCACTCATCGAGGCGCGCCGGCTGTCGACCAATGAACAGCTCAACGCCATCACCCTGCGCGACACCGCCGACAAGGTGGCGATCGCCGAGAAACTCATCGCCGTCAACGACAAGGCCAAAGCTGAAGTGCTGGTCGATGTCGAACTCCTGCTGATGTCGAGTCGGAATGACTCGAATCTCGGTGTGGCGTTGTCGAGTTACACCTTCAACCTCGGGCTCGACACCGCTGCGGTGAGCGGCACCGAGGGTCAGGACGGCGGGCTCTTCCTCGATCAGCTCAAGAACATCTCGCGCGGCAACTGGTTCATCAACATTCCGAGCGTGGTCATCAATCTCGCCATTGCTTCGGGCAACGCCGAGGTTCTCGCTCAACCACAGTTGCGGATCACCGAAGGTGAGAAGGCCAGTCTGCTCATCGGCGACCGGGTGCCGATCCCGGTCACGAGCTTCAACACCTCCAACAATATTGGCGGATCCGTCACCCCGATTACCTCCTTCCAATACCAGGACGTCGGCATCAAGATCGATGTCGAGCCACGGGTTCACCACAACCGGGAGGTGACCCTCAAGCTCACCGTCGAGGTCTCGAACCTCGGCGAGGAGGTCTCGGTCGGACCCGGCCAGACCGCGGTCACCATCGGCACCCGGACCATCACATCGGTGATCCGGCTCAAGAGCGGGGAATCGAGCCTGCTCGCCGGTCTGATCCGCCGTGATCAGGGTGAGGTCATCACCAAGACGCCCCTGCTGTCGGACATCCCGCTGATCGGCCGACTCTTCACGAACAAGGAGAAGACCGACCGGCGAACCGATCTGGTGCTGACTCTCACGCCCTCGATCATCCGGTTCCCGGACATCACCGAGGCGGATCTCGCACCCATGTGGGTGGGCACCGAGAGCCAGATCTCGTACTACGGTTCGAGATCGCCCCGGATCGAATCGGGCCGGGCGCCGGCTGGGCCGTTTGACCCTCGAAAGCAAGGTCGTCAGCAAGACATGGGCCAGGATTCCGGAGCAGATCGAGAAGTCACGGACCCGGACAAGCTGCCTTACAACGTGCCTCGGCCGGTGGCGCCGCGCCGGACATCTCCGTCACGGACAAACGAGCCGGATGCCGATGGAGGTGGGGTCGAGCTCGTGCCCGGACTCAACAAGAGCCTGAACACCGAAGACGGAGGGGAGCCTGTCGATCCAGGTCAAACGACACCGATTCTTGTCGTCCTCGAACCCTCGGTCCTGTCCCTCGCTGTTGGCGCGGAAACCTCGTTGCAGCTGGTGGCTCGCGGGGCGCCAGCCGAGCCCTATCGTCTCCCCTTGACCGTGTCCTTCGATCCGGCGCGGGTCGCCATCGATTCCATCGCGACGGTGGAGGGCGTGACCGCGAGGTTCCAGGATCTCGAGCCGGAGGAGGGTTGGATCGAACTCGACCTCGAAGTCGGTGCGGCCGAAGCCGTCGGCTCGCACGGTCTCGCCGTACTGCGCGTTCGGGCACTGTCTCCGGGACCCGTTCCTCTGGTGGTCACCGCCGGTGGAGCGACCAGGTATGACGGCGTTGTTCTGCCGGTGGCCGTCGGCAACGGCGCCCTTTTCGTCACCGAGGAGCCGCAGACGCTGGGGGAGAACTGACCGATGATGATGAGACTCCACCGAAGCCAGAGGGGCTACACCCTGGCCGAGTTGGTGATGGTCGCTGCGCTCATCGCGCTGCTCTCGAGTATCGTTTTGCCGGTTGCGAAATTCACCGTCAAACGGCGTAAGGAAACCGACCTTCGGCTTGCATTGCGGCAATTGCGGACCGCCGTCGACGAACACAAGAAGCTCTCCGACAATGGGATGATCCCGGTGAAACTGGGCGGCGAGGGATATCCCGAGAGCCTGGAGGTCCTGGTCGAAGGCATTGACCTGGTGGGCCAGGAACGGAAGCAACGATTTCTGCGTCGGCTTCCCATCGACCCGATGACGGGAGAGGCCGAGTGGGGATTGCGGTCGTATCAGGACGAGCCGGACAGTACGAGCTTCGGCGGGCAGAACGTCTATGACGTCTTCTCGCTCTCCGAAGGAGTCGGACTCGATGGCACAGAGTATAAGGACTGGTGAACCATGAAGGCTGAACACCGATCCGACAGTGGATTCACCCTGATCGAGCTCATGATCGTGGTCGCGATCATCGGGATTCTCGCCTCGATTGCGGTGCCCGCCATGCAGAACGCTCCGATCAAGGCCCGCGAGGCGGTGATCAGGGCTGATCTCTATCAGATGAGGTCGTGCATAGACCAGCACCTGGCCGACAAAGGGGTCTACCCGGAGTCGCTTCAAGCCCTGATCGACTCCGGCTACCTGCGGCATTTCCCGGCCGATCCGTGGACGCACGAGACCGAGGGTGTGTGGATGGAACTTTCTGCTGAGCCCACCGATCTCGAAGAGCTCGAACCCATTGATGACGACCTCATGCCGGAAGGTGGGTTCGGCATCATTGACGTCAAGTACGCCGACGACAGTCGGGTCGCGTTGGACGGCTCGTTGATATCGGACTGGTGAGATGGCGGTTTTGCCGCCATCTCACGAATTATGAATTATGAATTATGAATTATTAGTTACGGGCCTTTTGCCGAACTGGAGGGCGCCATGACAATTGAAGGATCGTGGTGGGCGCGCCTGATCGGACGTGCCGTCTCAGACGATTTTGGGAAGGTGGACCTGCCGGTGGGCACTCCCTTTCGGGCCCAAACATCGTTTGAGGGGGCACTCACGGGCAACACTGCTTCCGAGAACCGGGCAAAGTGTGGCGCTGATTTCATCGGGAACGGGAACGGGAGAGAGCGCGGATACACCCTGGTGATTTTCGTGATGGCGATTGCGGTCATGTCCATCGCCATGGGGGTCGCGGTCCAGACCGTCGAATTCCAGATGCGGCGCGAACGCGAGGCCGAGCTCATTTTCCGCGGCGAACAGTTCATCGAGGCGGTCCGGCTCTACAAGGTCAAGTACGGCCGGTACCCGATGCAACTCAAAGAGATCTACGAAGCCAAACCCAGAGTGATCAGAAAGAAGTGGAAGGACCCCATCACCGACTCGGAGAAATGGGGCATCGTCTTTCTCGGTCAGGAGGGCCGCCCGGGTCAGCAGCCGGGTCAGCAGGGTCGCCAACTCGCCGGACCTGGGGCGACGAGCGATAGCGCTTTCGGAGACACGAGCAGACTCCCGAACGGGCCCACATCCAAATACGACGGGAATTCCGGCAACCGGCGGGGACAGGGACAGGGAACTGGTACCGGGCTCGGCGCCGGCCAGGCGGGCAAGGGGCCACTGGGAACGGACGGAGTCAAGATGGGACCGATCGTCGGTGTCCACTCGACCTCGTGCGATGAGGCGATCAAGATCTATGAGGGTCGTACGACCTATTGCGAGTGGCGGTTCATCTACCGCGAGCAACCGCAGCAAGGCGCCGCAGGCGGCCGGCGCTCCGGACAGCGCCCGGGCCAGCCCCCGCCGGGATGGCACCCGGGAGACGAGGATCCAAAGCGTCCGGGTGGCACCGGGACTGGATCGCCCCCCGGAGGCAACAGACCGCCGCCTGTGATCCCGTCACCGACGAGACCGTAGTACACTCCGCCTCCATGTTGCCCAACCGCCCCACTGCGCTGCTGATGCAGCACCTGCCGGGTCGCGAGACCGTGGCGGCCGGGGTCTGGGTGACCCGCGGATCATCACATGAATCCGAGGACCGTTCCGGAGCGACCCACCTCGTCGAACACCTGACTCTCCGCCGGTGCGGTGGACGCGACCGTCGTGAGTTGGCGGCGCTGATGGATCGACTCGGTGGCGACATCGACGCCTGGACCGGGACCGAAATGATGGGCGTCAGCATGACGACCACGATGGACTCTCTCGGCGACGGACTCGAGTTGCTGGTTGATGCCATCACCGAGCCGAGCTTCGATTCGGTGGATGTAGAGCTTGAACGCCGGGTGATTCTCGCCGAGCTCGAGCTGATCAACGATGATCCGGCCGAACTCGTGGAAGAGGCCCTGTTGCGCGCCGCCTGGGGAATGCACCCGCTGGCGCGGCCGGTCATCGGCAGCGCCGAGAGCGTCGAAGCCCTCGATATTGAGACCCTGCGGCGCCATCATCAGGAGCTGATCCGCCCGGGCCGGTTGGTTGTCGCGCTGGCCGGTGATGTCGATGGCAACGGATCGCTGGCGTGCCTCGACCGACTCGATCTGAACACCCTCCCGAGCCGGCCGCGTTTGCCGGAGCTCGTGTGGTCGACAGGGCGGGAAAAACTGACCAGGGCCTGGGCCGACCAGGTCCACACCCGGCTCGCCTTCGAGGCCATCCCATCGGGAGATTCTCGACTGGCAGCGCTGACGGTACTCAACCGGGTGCTGGGCAATGGCTCGTCGAGCAGGCTGTTTCAGAGGTTGCGCGAGGGCGAGGGCCTGACCTATGACATCTGGTCGGGTCTGGCGTTGAGAGATCCGGGTGGACTGTTGGAGATCGGTTGGGCGTGTGCACCCGAGGTGAATGACGAGGTGTGGTCACTCGTGCTGGATGAAGTCGAGCGGCTGCCCTTGGACCTCTCGGACAACGAGGTTTCGGTGGCTCTGGAGGGGCTCCGACGCGGGCTGCTCATGGACAGCGATCTGCCCATGGCGCGGTGTGCCATGGATGTCTTCGAGGTCCTCGATCGCGGCCGGAGATTTGATCTCGAGCATGTGCGCGCCGAGCTCGATGCCGTGACCATCGATGGTGTCCGCGAGCTCGCCGAGAGCATCCTGGTTCCCGATCGCATGGCGGCCGCCCTCTGCGGCCCCGAAGGGTGCGAGCTGCCGGCCTGAACCGCCGCCGCAATTCGCAGGGCGAAATGCCCGTGTATGATCCCCCCATGAACGATACGCCCACCATCCGGATTCAACGACTCCCTCACTCCGAGGGCCTCGAACTCCCGAGTTACGCCTCGGCGGGCGCCGCCGGCGCCGATCTGCGGGCCGCCGTTGAGTCGGAGATGGTGATCGCCCCCGGTGAACGCGCCGCGGCACCCACGGGTTTGATTCTGGAGATCCCCAAGGGTTGGGAGGGTCAGGTTCGTCCGCGCTCCGGGCTCGCCATTCGCTACGGGCTGACCGTGGTCAATGCGCCCGGCACCATCGACAGTGATTACAGGGGCGAGCTCAAGATCCTGTTGGTCAACCTCGGCGCCGAAGAGGTGACCATCTATCGGGGAGACCGGATCGCACAACTGGTGGTGACCCCGGCGCCGCAGGTCGGTTTTCTCGAAGCCGACGTTCTCGAAACCACCGACCGCGGCGCCGGTGGGTTCGGGTCCACGGGCAGGTAGCCGATGGAGGTCTTGGTTCTCGCGTCGGGGTCGTCCGGTAACTCGGTCCTGGTACGTTCGGGTGAGACCTCCGTCCTGGTCGATATCGGCGTCTCGGCGCTGCAGATGCGAAAGCGGCTCGAGTGCTTCGGCTCTCAGCCCGAGGATATCGACGCGATCTTCCTCACCCACGAACATTCGGATCACATCCGTGGTCTCGAGGTTTTTCTTCGCCGTCACCACTCTGCGCCGGTGTGGACCACACGGGGCACCTGGTCCCGGGTACCGGTCAAAACCCGGACCGGAGGCGAGATCGAATCGGGCCGCGACTACCCCGTCGGCAGCCTCCGTGTTCGACCCGTGGCCACCAGCCACGATGCGGCCGAACCCGTGGCCTATGTCTTCGAAGACGGGATGCAGCGTGTCGCTGTGTGCACCGACACCGGTGTCTTCACCCATCTCCTGGAACAACGGTTGGCGGGTTGCGATCTGCTCCTCATCGAGACCAACCACGATGTCGATATGCTGCGTCACGGGCCATATCCGTGGCAGCTCAAGCAGCGCATCGCATCGCGCCTCGGTCACCTCGGAAATCACCAGACCGAGGAGGCGCTCGATCGCATCAAGTGCTCCCAGCTCAAGGGCGTCGTCGGGCTCCATCTTTCGGCCGAGAACAACTCGACTCGATTGGCCGGCGACTCGCTCCGACGGGCCATGAACGGAAGCTGTCCGGTGACCGCGGTCCCACGCTCCCAGATGCTCCGTGTCACCCTCGACGCCACCGCGGTCTTCGAAACCGTCCCGGTCCCGCCCAAGGGTGTGTGATCGGTTTTTCATCGCGAAGGCGCAACGGTCGCAAAGCGGATTGAAACACGAAGATCACGAAGATCCACAAAGACGGCACAAAGGTCGGTGCTTGACTCATCGCAAGGCCCTGTGTGCCTTCAGGGTCGGAGGGAGTTCGGGTCAAGAAATGCGATGCTTCGTGGACCCTTCGTGGTCCTTTGTGTCCTTAGTGTTTCAAAATCCGACCGCTATGGCCATCGCAAAGAAACACATCATGAAGTCATCGCAACAGGGGTCGGATGCCGGCATCCGGCTTGAAGGACGACCTCACCGGGTGATCATCATTTCAGCGAACCTGAGTGCTCGACCCTCGATGAGCTCCCGCGATGGTGCGATGGCTCAATCACGCGATGCCGTTTGCGATGGTCTTTGCGATCATCGCGGTCTTTGCGGTAAAACTGCGATGTTCCCTGTGCGTTTGTGGTCAGCCTCCCGCCGTTCGACGGTGAAGCTCGTGCTCGCCGCGCGGCCGTCCTGGTCGATGATCTCGACCCGGTGCCGGCCGCCCGCGAGCAGGAGACTGACGGCGTGGTCGCCGGTTGTGTGTCCCTGGTAGTTCCCGTCGACGTACCAGTGAAGTGTGGCGGCGGCCGACGTGTGGCTGCCGCGTAGCGTGACGCGTTCCGGTCTGTCATCGAGATCGCGCGGCACGAGCAGGGTGGCGCCCGCCGCCGGATAGACAACGCGGAGCGGGTGGTGGGGGGAGCTCACCGGACAGTCCGGGTTGTGAACCGGCGAGGAGTCGATCCGGTGTCCCGCCCGGCGCATGAGTTGGGCGGCGTCGGCCGGGAGGATGAGTCGGGTGATCCGTTGGTGGTCGCTGGTCTTCCAGCATCGCGAACAGACCTCGTGACCGGTTTCGGGATCGATCCAGAAGCTGCGGTGGTATGGGCAGACCGCCACCGGGGGGGAACGCCATGGGCGCTGGGCGACGTGAGTCCTCGGACAGTCTTCCCCGGCGCGGAAACCGGAATCGCTGCACAGCTGGATTGCTCGGACATCGGTAGGGACGTGGTACCACCCCCCTTCACGGTGGCCCGGCAGCAGATCGAGGGCGGCAAAAAGGATCGGCGCCGCCGCCCGTGCGCCGCCAAGACTCGCATTGCCCTGGCCCGAGAAGTTGCCCACCCAGACGCCGACGACCCAGTCCGGTGTAGCACCCACCGCCCATGCGTCGCGTTTGCCGAAGCTGGTCCCGGTCTTCCAGGCCACCGGGCGTCGCGGTGTGAAGAGGGTTCGGTCGACCCCGTCGTCATCGGGTCGCCGCAACTCCGTGAGGATCTCCATGGTGAGCCGCGCTGCGGCTGGAGAGAGCAGTTGCTGTCCCTCTTCGGGAGATTCGTCGGCGAGGTGGGTGAGACCGTCGAAGCGGCCGTCGGAGGCGAGTCCGCGATACAGACGGACCATGTCCCAGAGGGTGCCCTCGGCGCCGCCGAGGATGAGCGACAGGCCATAACCATCGGGTGAACGAAAGAGGGTCTCCATCCCGGCGGCTTCGAGGAAGTGGTGAAACTCGGCGACGCCGATCTCGCGGAGCAGGAGCGTCGGAGGGACGTTGAGCGAGCGAACGAGGGCCTCCGACGCCCGCACCATGCCGGAGAACTTCCGGTCGGCGTTGACCGGTGCATAGCTGCCGAAGTAGACGGGCACATCGCGGAGCAGGCTGTCGGGGTGGATGACGCCGCGGTCGAAGGCGCTCGCGTAGAGAAAGGGCTTGAGCAGCGATCCGGTCGAACGCGAGGCCATCACTCCGTCCACCTGGCCGCCGTTGTCCCGGTCAAAGAAATCGGGCGAGCCGACATAGGCCCGCACCTTTCCGGTGGCGGTCTCTACGGCGAGGATCGAGAGATTGTGGATTCCCTTCCGGGAGAGCCAGCCGGCGTGGCGTTGTGCGAGGGCCTCGAGTTGCTCCTGGATCCCCCTGTCGAGGGTTGTGTGGGGGTTGCAGCCGGGGTTTTCGGCGGCCACCCGGCGGGCGAAGTGGGGTGCAACCGTCGGCATGGGATGGGACCATTTCGGGAGTTCCTCGAAGAGGCTCTCGCGCAGGGTCTCATGGTCGATTAACTCTTGTTTTTCGAGGACGTGGAGCAGCCGGTTTCGCCGTTTCAGGAGCACCCCTGCATTGCGGAAGGGGGTGACGGCGGTCGGCGCTTTCGGCAGTACCGCCAGGGTTGCGGCCTCGGCCCAGGTCAGGCGGTCGGGAGGCCGGTTGAAGTAGTGCAGGCTGGCGGCGGTGGCTCCGACCAGATTCCCGCCATAGGGCGCGTGCTCGAAATAGAGTCGGAGGATCTCGTCCTTGCCCAATCGGGTCTCGAGCTTGAGGGCCTGGACCATCTCGAGCATTTTGTTCGGAATCGTGCGGGGTTTTGGGCGGATGAGCCGCGCCACCTGCATGGTGATGGTCGATGCTCCCGATCTGATCTCGCCGGCGCGCAGGTTCTGGATCACGGCGCGGCTCAACGCCAGCGGGTCCACTCCGGGATGCGTCCGGAAGCGGCGGTCTTCGGCGGCGAGAACCGCCGCTTCGAGCTTGGGCGCAATGTCGTTGATACCGAGCCGGAATCGCCATTGTTCATCGGCCGCGAGATAGGTGTGGAGGATCTCGCCGTGAGTGTCGAGGACCATGGTGCCGTAGTCCTCGGGGAAGGGAGGGTCGGGCACCGGAACGGCGAGCACACCCGCCGCCAGAACGGCGACGCAGATCGCAGCTGCGCGAAACGGCCACGGCGGAAACAGCAGCCGGTGGATCACGGTCCTTGCGCCTCCACCACCTCGACCCTGCCGCCTGGCACCAGGGCTCGGAAATCGTCGTCATACATGGCTTCGACGAGGGTCGGAGCGAGCACGAATTGGCCACGGGTGACCACCATCAGTTTGACCAGGAAGTCGACTGGCCGATAATCGAGATCAAAGAACCACATCACCCGGTCATCCCGGATATCGGTGTAGGTGGCGCGGCCGAGGGCGAACTTGCTCGCCCAGTCGGGGGTCTGCTCACCGCGCAACCGGGTGGCGTCGATCTCCCAACCCGAGGGGGTGATCTGGGTGAGGGCGAGGTTCTCGAGCCGCCGGCCGTGCTTCGAGGCGACCCGGAAATGGCCCCAGAAGAGGGTGCCCTGGGCCAATGATGTGGGATCGATCTCGCCGCCGTCCTCGTCGAGCCAGCGGACATCGAGGGTGAGGTTGCGCTCCTCGGGTTCGGTGGGTCCCTCGAGCGGGATGCCCTGCCACTCAAAGGCGGCGAAGAAGGGGCCTTTGCTCGAGGAGTCGATGGTGATCTCGCGTCCGGTGTGCTCCGTGAGGTCGATGGTGATCGCACCGCCGCTCCGGTTGAATTTCCGTGTCAGTCCGTCGTCGCCGGCCACGTCGAGCCGACCGCGGATGTCGGTGTCCGACCGCCATGCCGAATCGAGGTAGTTCCCCACCGCGAGCAGCGCATAACCCGCCGAGTGGGTCGACAGATAGTCGCGTCCACCGAGGATCGGCACCAGTTCGTTGTAGAGCTCGAGGGCCGTCTCCTGGCGGTCGAGCTTGGTCGCGAGGTAGAGCATCATGGCGTGGTCGCGAATGGTGGAGCCGAAGGAACCGCCGAGCTCACGATACGACCTGACCTCGGTTGAGGCGACGGCGAGGACGCGGTGAGCCGCCTCGTCCATCCCCGCGAGGTCGTAGGCCGCCGCCAGGAGCCACTTCGAGAGGTTCTTCATTTCGTCGAGATGCTCCTCGGCGAGGAGGTTCATGGCGCCGACCATGGGTTCGCCGGCCAAGGCGAGGAGGTAGAGGCGATAGGAGCGGGTCAACAGATCGCCGCTCTCGCGGGCCGCCATCCGACGCTGGAAGGTCTTCCAGTCGTTCAGAAGACCGGACGGCACGTGGTAGCCGAGCCGGGATGCCTCGAGCAGATAGTGCCCGCCATAGTTGGTGGCCCACTCGTTTGTTTTTTGCGCACCGGGCCAGTAGCCGAAACCGCCGTTGGGAATCCTGAATCGCTGCAGCCGTCGGATCCCGGCGTTGATGTTGTTGTCGATCCGGTTCGACACCCGGTCGACATCGGCGTCTTCGAAGATATTCTTGAGATAGAGCTGGGGAAAGACCGCAGACATGGTCTGCTCCATACAGCCGTATGGGTAGCGGATGAGGTATTCGAGCCGGTGGCCGAAGGTGATCCCCGGCATCGGAGAGAGTCGGACACTCGCCCGCCGAGTGCCGGGCAGACCCAGCTCGGGAATGGTGAACGTGGCGCTCGCGTCGGCGTCGATGCGGATCTCCTTCGAGCTCGTGATCGTCGGGTTGATGGGCCTCACCGCGAGCTCGGTGGAGGAAAATCCCGCGGTTCCCTTGGCGGCGGCCGAGACTCGAACGGTGGCCACCCCCGCGGCCTGGGTGGCGGCCAGGGTGAAGCTGAGGTCTTTCTCGCCGATGGCGTCGAGATCGATGACGGCGCGGCTCGGTCCGGTGACCGCGAGTGGGCCGGTGGTTTCGACGGTGATCTCGGTTTCACCGATGCCGTCGGCGGTCGCGAAAATGGTGACCGGCATATCGAAGGTCTCGCCCGGTCCGGCGACCCGGGGCAGCGACGGCAGAACGATGATCTTCTCGCGCACCGGCACCGAGGCTTCGGCGCTGCCATAGCTCGGACCCGATGCGGCGACGGCCATGATTCTGACCGAGCCCATGTAGTGGGGCATCTGGAAGGTGAAGCGGGCGGTGCCGCTGTCGTCGGTTCGCACCGGCTCGGCGAAGAGGGCGACCGGCGGGAAGCGACGCGCCTTGACCGGGCCGGCCTGGCCCTTGCGGTAGCTGTCCTCGTCGCCACCGATTTCGAATCGCCGGTCGATCGAGCCCCAGAGGGCACCGATGACCGAGCCGTAGACATCGAAGCTGGCGACCGAGAGGCCCTCCTTGGCAAAGAAGAACGCCCACGGATTCGGGGTTCGGAAGCTCGTCAGATCGAGGAGGCCCTCATCCACCACCGCCAGAGTCACCGTTGAAATCCGATCCCGCGGTGTCCTGACCTCGACCTCGAAATGTTGGAGAGGTTTGATCTCGGCCGGGGCGATCACTTCCACCGAAAGACGTGTCGAGGCCTTCTCCACCGTGAGGGGAACGACTCCGTAGAGCCGGATGGGCCGGTCGTTGGCGGTCTGGGCGTGGGGCTGGACCGCGGTCACATGAAGATAGACGTTGGGCAGCATATCCTCGGTGATGTCGAACTCGATGGTGGTCTGCTCGCCCTCGAGGGGTTGCCAGTGGTGGGACAGCACCTCGCCGGCCTTCTCCACCGAGACAAAGGCGATGCCTTCGGATGGTGTGTTGACCGTCACCCTGGCGGTGTCGCCGGGCTGGTAGGTCTCTCGTTCGACCTCCATTTCGAGTTGGGTCCCCGCCTCGATGGGGCCGCTCGATCTACCCCAGCTCGAAACCCAGACAAAGGTCCCCGCGACATGGCCGCCCGCGGGATCTCTCACCTCGATGAGGACCTGACCGTGATGGGTCGGTGTGTAGTTCACCTTCACCGGCTGACCGGTGGTCGTGACCGCAATGCGCTCGACCAGTCGAGTCTGGAAATCGCTTTTGAATCGCCGGCGGTAGTCATCAAAGGATCGGTACTCCCACCACCAGTAGCGTTCGTTGGTGTAGACCGCGACCTCGAGCTCGCGATCCCGGATGGGAACGCCATCGGGATCGACGAGCACGACGGTCAGAGGCAGCGGTTGGTTGAGGGCCGCCCAGTTGTTTGTCGGTTTCCGCAGACCGACATAGGCGTCATACGGATCCAGCGGGACCGCGACGGCTTCGGTGGTGGGCCGGCCGCCGCGCTCGAAGACGCGGGCGGTGAGGGTTGCGCTCAGCGCCGAGGGCACCTCGGTCAGCAGCGGTGGCCGCCAGTCAATATCGGCGTGGCCGTCGGTGTCGAGCGGCCCGTCGAAGAGCTGCTCGGTGGTGCTGCTGAGAAAGCGGGCCGGGTGGGTGAAGGTGAAGTCCGGGAAGGTTTCGAAGGTTTTCTCGGCGCTGCGGATGACGATCTCGAGGGTGCCGCGGAGACCCGACGCCGGGGCGCCAAAGAGATAGGAGGAATCGAGCCCGATGGAGACCTCGTCGGTGTCCGGTCGGATCTCCTTCGGGAGATCGAGACGAACCTTGAGTCGGTTGGGGGCCACCATCTCGACCCGCAGGGGATGGCTGCCGAGCAGGGTGCTGCCGTTGTAGAGATCGGCGAACCACCGGCCCGTCGGGTCGTCATCGTCGGTGGCGAACCCGAAGGCGTAGTGGCCGGCAAGACCCCGGCGGTCGAGCTCGGTGTGGACCACCTGGTTCTTTGGGTTGCGGATCTTGAGCATCATGGGGTGGTCGTCGGGAAAGTCCCCGTCCTGGTTGCGGACGACCGCTGAGAGATGGATGTCGTCGCCGGGGCGGTAGACCCCGCGGTCGGTATAGATGAAGGCCCGGGTTGGGGCCGCCGACCCCGTCGCCCCTCCGACGTCGAAACCGCTCGAGCTCAGCTGTGACTCGTTGAATTTGAGTGCGGTCCGCTGACCCCGCCACCGTCCCTCGAGATAGAAGCCGGTTTCGGTTGTCTTGATCTCCGTCACTCCGTGGGCGTTGGTCCGGCCGCGGGCGATGGCCTGGTTCTGATAGGAGTAGAGCGTCACCTCGACGTTGGCGAGGGGCTCGGCGGTCTCGAGATGAGTGGCCGCGACGATGAGGCGATCGGAAGCCTGTTTGGCAAGCAGACCGATGTCCGAGACCATCAGTGGGCGGACGACCCGGCCCGAGTTGTAGAGATAGCCCTGACCGCACGGGTGATCGTAGTAGGCATAGCGTTGATTGGCGCTGCATTCAAAAAGCATCTGTCCTCGGTCGAAGGAGAGCGAAACCACATAGAGGCCCCGTTCGTGACCGGCGAGAAGAGGGGAGAGGTCGAGGGTGGACTGGATCCAGGTGTTCCGGGTCTCGCCGATCGTGAGCTCGGCCGTTGCCACGTCGACGCCGACCCGGTTGAGCTGGCCGCCGAACCGGCGTTGATCGACAGAAGCGGAGAGGCCTTCGTCCTGAAGGAACTGACCGAGATTGGATTCGAAGACCCGGGTGACCCGCGCCGTCACCTGGCGGACGTTGACGGTTCGAAAGGCGATGGTCCCCTTGCTCGAGGCCGGGAGCAGGCTGCCGGCCTGCGAGAAGTTGAGCTGGGGTTTGAGATCGGAGAATCGCACCTCGCGGCGGTGGTCCTCCTTCATGGGGGTGTCCCAGCGGCTCGGAATGCCGTGGCGGACGACGAGGGTGTAGGCCACCTCCCGCCGGAACGGCCCCGAAACCAGGAGGGTGTTGCCCAGGACGGAGACCTTGAGATCGATGTGCGGCTCAACCCTCAGGTAGGCACCGAGATCAACACCTTCTTTCAGGGGGTCCGAGAACTTGACGGCGAGCCGTGGTTCGGCCTCCTGGTTCTGTATCTCCACCTCTACCACCGCGAGATCATCGAGAGGTCGGATCTCGATATCGCGTTCGATTCTCGACTCGATGCCGAAGGGATCGACGGGGATCTCGAGGGTGATGGTACGGGCGCTGTCGGAACGGGTAATCGGGCCGCTCGTGAACCAGAAACGACGATCGCCGGGCTCCACTCTCCATCTGAGGTCGATCTCGGCGCGACCGTCCACGAGCTGCACGTGATCGTCGATCTCTTCGAGGGCCACCGGATCAGAGAACTCGAGAGAGCCCGAATAGACGAGGCGCTCGGAGTCGTCGTCGGTCGCCGGTTCGAGCTCGGCCTGCAAACCGGTGAGCTCGTTGGGAGCCACCGAAAACGAGAAGGCGAACGGTTTGGCGGAGTCGAGATCCGGGAGAACCGCGGCCACATCGAGGGCGCACCGGTAATCGGCGCCGGGTCGCAGCGATTCCCGAGGAGTGAAAACGATGGTACGCGGATCGGTCCACTCAGCGCTGCCGATGACGGATGGCGTGCAGCTGAAGGCTCGGGCCAACGTTTGTTGTTCCGTCGTTCGTCGTTCGTGAACCTCGACGAATCGTACCGAGATCCCGGCGTCGCGCGGCACCGTGCCATCGGTGACGTGGGAGATGAGTTGCGCCGTGCGGAGGTGATTTGCGCTGTCGGAGAGCTGGTCCCCCGGGGCGGGGTCCTCCGGCCGGCAGCCCGCGAAGACGACAACGACGGTGGCCAACGCCGCGGTGGCGATGAGGTGGGCAAGACGGGCACGGTGGATCGGCATGGAATGCCTCCTTGGGTTCCATTAGAGTCGCATGGTGTGCCGAAGTTGTGGCAGAACCGCGTGAAACCTGCGGCAATCCATGGAGCATCGTCGGTTGATCCGGCGGGAAGAGGTCGAGTAGGCTCGTCGCCATGCAAGAGCAAACCGGAGTCACCGAGGTCGCGCCGTCGGTTGGGGAACGTGCAGACGCCGACCCTGGCATGGGTCCGGGCGACATCCTCGCGGGGCGATTCGTGATCCACGACCGGCTTGGGCGCGGCGGCTCGGGTACGGTCTACTCGGCGCTGGACACCAGGGTGGGCGACCGCATCGCGGTCAAGATCCTCGATGATGCGGTGCGCGATCCGGCCAACCGCGAGCGCCTTCGGCGGGAGATCCGCGCCACCCGATCCGGTCATCCCAACGTCGTGTCCGTCCATGAGCTCCACGAAGAGGACGGTTTCCTCTTCATCACGATGGAGCTCGTGGAGGGCTCTAACCTGCGAACCGCCCTGGAAGATCGTGAGCGTCTGGTCCTCGATGATGTGATCGTGATCGGCGGCCGGATTGCCGCCGCCCTCGAACACCTCCATGCACAAGGTCTCGTCCACCGCGATGTCAAACCGGGCAACATCATGCTCGCCCCCGAAGGCGTCGCGAAACTCTGCGATATGGGGTTGGCGCGCCCCATGGCGGCGGGAGCGACGGTCACCGAGACCGAGATGGTGGTGGGCACACCGGCCTACATGGCGCCGGAGATGGCGCGTGAGGGTGAGCTGGTGGCGGCATCGGATGTCTACGC
>CBESWV010000020.1:0-27831 GCA_965533305.1 uncultured bacterium
GTCCTTCTACACCACCGTCGTTCAAGCCACGCGTGCCCGAGTCAAAAATGCGATGTCTTTGCGATGGCCATAGCGGTCGTAGCGTTCTTTGCGTTTTAAAAATGTGTCGTTGAAACCACAACCGTCGACCCACAAAGTCGTATGGCGCTCCGGAACCGAGGTCCCACTTTCAAATGCGATGCTTCGTGGCCCCCTTGTGTTCCGTTGTGTCCTTTGTGTTTCAAAACCCGACCGCCACTGCTGATTCTTCGCCACCGCAGGCGTATCATCCCAGGCAGGAGGTCCTCATGTCCCGACCCACCCTTTGCATCGCTCTGGTGAGCATCGCTTTGTCCTTGAACGCCGGCGCCGATGAAAAACGCGCATTCGAAATCGCTGACTACTACCGCACCGCCTTCGTCGGCTCTCCTGTGATGAGTCCAGACGGCTCTACGGTGGTCTTCTCGGTCGGGCGGTACGAACTTGAAAGCGGGACGAGTTGGAGCGAGATCTGGGCCATGGCCGCGGATGGGAAAAACCTCCGGCAGCTCACCCGCGGCCGCCACCACGATTCGTCGCCGATCTTTTCACCGGACGGAGCGACCCTCGCGTTTCTCTCGAGTCGCGAAGGCGACGAGAACCAGATCCACCTCCTTCCAATGAACGGGGGCGAGGCTCGGCGGCTCACGAGCTTCCCGGGTGGGGTTTCGGCACCGGTGTGGTCTCCCGACGGAGCGCACATCGTAGTCACCTCCGAGGTCTATCCCGAGTGCGGCGCCGACGCCGACTGCAACAGAACCATCCGTCAATCGGTCGCCGATGGGCCGCTCGAGGCGCACATGACCGATGAACTGCTCTTTCGCCACTGGAACACCTGGCGGGAGGGACGGTTTTTGCATGTGTTGCTCATCGACGCGGGTTCGGGTGAAGCGGTCCGCGATCTGACGCCCGGACGGTGGGACAGTCCGACATTCGCGCTCGGCGGAGGCACCGGTTACGCGTTTTCACCGGACGGCGGACAGCTCTGCGTTGTGTCCAACCACGATCCGAATCCGGCGGTCTCGACCAACAGTGATCTATGGCTCATCGAGATCTCGGCCGACAGTTTTCCTCAGCCGGCCCTCAACGTCACCGGCTCGAACGCCGGTTGGGATGGGGACCCGGTCTATTCCCCCGATGGGAGATTCATCGCCTTCCGCAGCCAGAAGAGCGCCGGCCGGGAATCGGATCTCTATCGGCTCGCGATGTATGACCTGAACGAGGATCGAGTCAGGTATCTCACCGATGGATCGTCATTTGATCACTGGGTCGAAGCGATCCAGTGGAGCGCCGATGGCGATGCAATTTTCTTCGACGCCCAGATTGCCGGTTTGAATCCCCTCCATCGGATCGATGTGTCCTCCCGCAAGGTCACTCGGCTCTTCGACGACGGCGCCATCGCGGGTTGGCAACTCTCCCCGGACGGAAGGACCATCGTCTACAACAGGTCGAGGGTCGGCCGGCCACCCGAAATCTCGAGCATCTCAAGCGACGGCGGCACCGGGCGGGAGCTCACGCACTTCAACCGAGAACTCGAAAACGAGGTCGATATCCGCGATGCCGAGGTCATCTGGGTGGATGGCGAAGACGGCGACCTGATTCAGGTTTTCATGGTCAAACCCCACGGTTTTGACTCCGGCAAGACCTATCCCCTGATTCTCAACGTCCACGGCGGGCCGCAGGGTCCCTGGAAGGACCGCTACCGGGGCGACTGGCAGGTCTATCCCGGCAAGGGCTACATCGTGGCCTTCCCGAACCCGACCGGGTCAGCCGGATTTGGGCAGGGCAAGGTCGACGCGATTTCCTGCGACTACGGCGGCCGGGTCTTTCGCGATCTCATGAAGGTCACCGACGCCCTCGCCGAGCTTCCCTATGTCGACGAGAAGAGGATGGGCGCCATGGGCTGGTCATGGGGCGGCTACATGATGATGTGGTTCGCCGGTCACACCGACCGCTTTCAGACCCTGGCATCGATGATGGGGCTGTATGATCTGCGATCCTTCTATTCGGCGACCGAGGAACAGTGGTTTCCGGCCGCGGATCTCTGCGGGATGCCCTGGGACGAGGACACCTACGTGAAGTGGTCTCCGTCCAAGCACACCGAGGGTTTCCGAACACCCACGCTCGTGATCACGGGCGAACGGGACTACCGTGTTCCCTACACCCAGAGCCTGCAGTTCTTCACCGATCTCCAACTCCGGAAAGTTCCCTCGCGGCTCGTTGTCTACCCCAACGCCGGTCACTGGCCGGGTTGGTACGAGATGGCCTTCTACTACCTGGTCCATCTCGACTGGTTCCACCAGTGGCTCGGGGGTGAAGCGCCCCCCTGGGATGTGGAGCGGTTCCTGCGCAACCAGGTCTTCATCGAGCCGCCCGCCGAAGATGGTAGGCTTGGCCCTCACGCAACGATTGACTGAGATTCGGGAGATCAACATGGCAGGAATTTTCAAGGCCTACGACATCCGCGGCACCTATCCCGACCAACTGGACGAAACGACGGCGTTCCACGTCGGATACTACTTCAAGGACCTCCTCGAAGAAGACGATCTCGCCCTGGGACCCGTGGTCGTGGTTTCGCGCGATATGCGCTCGCATTCGGTACCGTTGGCCCACGCGGTCAAAAATGGTCTTCGGGCCCGTGGAGTCGCGGTCATCGACATCGGGATCGCCGACACTCCGCAGAACTACTTCGCCACCGGCTTTCTCGGCACCTCGGGCGGAATCCAGATCACCGCCAGCCACAACCCGGCGGTCTACAACGGCTTCAAACTGTCGCGTCGCGATGCCATCCCGGTCTCCTTCGAAACCGGGATCGACCGGTTGGAGCAGTTCATTCTGGCGACCGACGTTCCGACCGATCTCGAACCCAAAGCCGGTGAAGAGATCCGCGATGTCTTTGCCGAATACACCGAGCACATCCTCTCGGAACTCATCGGAAGCGAGCCCAGACTCAAGCTCGCGGCCGACGCCGCCAACGGCATGGCGACGCTCTATCAGCCGATCCTCGAGCATCTCAATCTCGAGGTCACACCGCTGTACTTCGAACTCGACGGGACCTTCCCGAACCACGAAGCGAACCCCCTCAAACCGGAGAACCTGGTTGATGTCGAGCAGGCTGTGAAGGACCACGGCTGCGACTTCGGTGTTGCCTTTGACGGTGACGCCGATCGCGCCATCCTCATCGACGAAAAGGGCAACGCGATCTCGGCCGACATCATCACCGGGCTGCTCGCTCCGCGCTTTCTCAGGGATGATCCCGGGGCAGCCATCGTCTACGACCTCCGATCCTCCTGGTCGACAAAAGAGGCCATCGAGGAGGCGGGCGGTATCGCCATTCGAGAGCGGGTCGGCCACTCTTTCATCAAGGCCACGATGCGCGAACACGATTCGCCTTTTGGCGGAGAGTTGGCCGGTCACTTCTATTACCGACGGAACTACACCGCCGACTCCTCCATCGGCACCGTGATCGAGGTCCTCAACCACCTCCGGGAAACCGGCAAGCCGCTGTCGGAACTGGTGGCGCCGCTCAAAAGATACTTCGCTACCGGCGAGGTCAACTTCAAGGTCGATGACAAGGACGGGATGATCCGGCTCCTGGCTGAGGAATTCGCTGACGCAGAGATCGACTATCTCGACGGCATCACCGCCCAATATACGGACTGGTGGTTCAACGTCCGCCCGTCCAACACCGAACCGTATCTGCGTCTGGTTCTCGAGGCCCGGACGGCCGAGATGATGGAGGAGAAGCGTGACCTCCTTCTGAGCTATCTCGGAACCCCGGAGGATTGAGCTGTTGACCTCGATCCTCGGAATCTCAGCCTACTATCACGACTCCGCCGCCACTCTGGTGGTGGATGGTGAGATCGTGGCTGCGGCACAGGAAGAGCGATTCACCAGGATCAAGCACGATCACGGCTTTCCCGGCCACGCCATCGCCTATTGTCTGAATGAGGCAGGGTTGACGGCGGAGGATCTGGATTATGTCGGTTTCTACGACAAGCCGTTTCTGAAGTTCGAACGCCTGCTCGAGACCTATCTCGCCTTCGCTCCGGTGGGGTTCCGCTCGTTTTTGAAGGCCATGCCCCTGTGGCTCAACCAGAAGCTCCACCTGCCGCGCGAGATCCGCAGGGAGCTCGGCGGCGGCTTCACAAAGCGCATCGTTTTCACCGAACACCACGAATCTCACGCCGCTTCGGCATTCTACCCCTCGCCCTTCGAAGAAGCGGCCATCATGACCCTCGACGGGGTGGGGGAGTGGGCGACCGCGAGCTTTGGCACCGGGCGTGGGAACCGGGTCGAGCTCAGCCACGAACTACGCTTTCCCCACAGCTTGGGTCTCCTCTACTCGGCCTTCACCTACTTCACCGGTTTCAGAGTGAATTCGGGGGAGTACAAGCTCATGGGTCTCGCGCCCTACGGAGAGCCCAGGTACGCCGACCTCATCATCGAGAAGCTCCTCGATCTGAGGGCTGACGGGTCCTTCCGCCTCAATCTCGAATATTTCAACTACTGCCAGGGTCTGACCATGACCTCAAAGCGCTTCGACGGCCTCTTCGACGGCCCGCCGAGGCAACCGGAATCGCCGCTGACTCAACGTGAGATGGATCTGGCTGCATCGATCCAAAAGATCACCGAGGAGATCCTGATGCGGATGGTGCGCCATGTCCATGCCGTGACCGGCATGTCGAACCTCTGCCTGGCCGGCGGCGTGGCGCTGAACTGCGTCGGCAACGGACGCATTCTCCGCGAAGGGCCGTTCGAACGAGTGTGGATCCAACCCGCGGCGGGCGACGCCGGTGGGGCGCTCGGCGTCGCGCTCTTTATCTGGCACCAACTCCTCGGCAACGACCGAGAGGCCGTAGAACCCGACGGACAACAGGGATCGCTGCTCGGTCCGAGCTTCGACGACGAGTCGATCCAGTCCTTCCTGGACGCCTCGGGGGCGGTCTACCATCGCTTCCCGGACTCCCAACTACTTGACGCTCGATTGGTCGAGCTCATTGAAGATGAAAAGGTCGTCGGGCTCTTTCAGGGGAGGATGGAGTTCGGTCCACGGGCCCTTGGCTGCCGTTCAATCATCGGCGATGCGCGGAGCCGCGCCATGCAGTCCGTGATGAATCTGAAGATCAAGTATCGCGAGTCGTTCCGCCCGTTTGCTCCCATTGTCCTCGCCGAGCGGGCGGCCGAGTACTTCGACATGGCGGGTGACACCGACAGTCCGTACATGTTGGTCGTTTCACCCGTCGCCCCCGAACAACAATTATCGGTCGATGAGGGCGACGCCGTCGGGCTCGACAAGCTCAAGATCATCCGCTCGCGGATTCCCGCGGTCACTCATGTCGACTCTTCAGCGCGGGTTCAAACCGTGGACCGGAAGCGGAATCCGCGCCTTCACCGACTCATCTCCCGGTTCGACGAGAAGACCGGTTGCCCGGTCCTCATCAACACCTCGTTCAACGTCCGCGGCGAGCCCATCGTTTGCACCCCCGAGGATGCCTACCACTGCTTCATGGGCACCGATATGGATGTCCTCGTCCTCGAGAACACCATTCTGCTCAAATCAGAACAACCCTCAAGCGAAATCGATCGTGAGAACTATCTCTCCCGGTTCGAGCTGGACTGAGGAGGGAACATGAGCATCGTCCAAATCAACCGCAACCCGACTCCGAAACAACTCAACCAGTTCGGCTTCATCTGGCTCGGATTTCTATCGTTTTTCGGCGTCATGGCCTGGTTCAAACTGGACGAACCGAATCTGGCGAAGGGGTTGTGGGTGGCGGCGATCGTGGTGCCGGTCATCGGCTGGTTGGCGCCGGTTTTCATGAGGCTGGTCTTCGTTGGGATGTCATATGCCGCCTGGCCCATCGGCTTTGTCGTGTCCCATGTCATCCTGGCGATGGTCTACTATCTCGTGATGACCCCGATCGGGCTCGTGATGCGGATTTTCGGGTATGATCCGATGACGCGACGACGGGATTCAACCGGTGCGAGTTTCTGGATTACCAGAACCGGAAGAAACTCCGGCCCCGAATCGTATTTCCGACAGTTCTGAGGTGTGACATGGCCGACGAGAAGAAATCGAAGACCGAGTTCGAACGCGAGGCAGAGGCGCCTCAGCAGAGCCTTCTTGCCGAGTTCTTCCACTTCCTGCGCAACAACAAGAAGTGGTGGCTGACCCCGATCATCGTGGTCCTCATGCTCGTGGCCCTCCTCATCGTCCTGTCAGGGTCGGCGGCCGCCCCCTTTATCTACACGCTGTTCTGATCCGAGAGGAACCGAATCGATCCTCTCGATGGGATCCGCCCAGGCGCGTGCGGTCGACCACCACGACGGCCATGGAGGAATACCGTGCGACTTCACATCTTCTGGATCCTGCTTCTGATCACGACCAACGGGATGACGGCGACGTTGGGCCCCGCCTTGGAGAGCCTGGGACAGCCGACCATGGCCGGGAACGCCGAGACGGTCAAGGACTTCGAGTTCCGGTTCGGCAACACGGTGTTCACCATCGCTGGAAAGGTCGAGGGCGTGCTCGGCGCCGAGAGGACCGTCGGTTTCGCCTTCAAGGGACGGGGCAAGGCCGGCATCACCATCGCGCCTGGACCATTTCATCAGGCAAATCTCACCACCATCCGCGACGACGCCGGCGGAAAATCCGTCGTCAACGGCGTTTTCGAACGGGATTTCGAAGGCGGCGTTTTCTTCACCAATCGCGTGCCGGAGGGGCTCTTTCAGGGCGAGCACGTCACCAGCTCCCAGCTCGCCTCCATCGTCGACCGTTCGGTGAATCGATGGGGCAAGACCCGCTACGAGGGGATCGACCACATCCTCGCCCCCTTTGTTCTCGATACCATGGATCAATCCGTGGTCATCGCCATCTTGTGGAAGGGCGCCAACGATACGATCTTCATCTACGATCCGGTCGGCGAACGCCAGGAACTCTACGGTCGGCTCAGAAAGGAATCGGGTGTCAACGGCAGCTTCTCGTACCACGACATCATGGTTCAGCAGCCCGCCGGGCTCGATCTGAAGACCCGGCCCGCCCATCGGCTGCTGCAGACGGCCATCGATCTCGAACTCGTTTCCGAGGACAATGAACTCGCCAAAGAGATCACCACCACGACGATCAGCGCGGGGGTCGAGCCGGTGCGCCTGGTGAGCTTCTCGCTCATGAACGGTCGATCGGAGCGGTATCGGACGTGGGACGATCATGAGTTCCCCATCACAGTCTCGAACGTGAGGGACGAAATCGGCCGGGCGCTCGAGTACTCGCACAAGTACAACGAGCTTCTCATCCTGCTTCCGGAGCCGCTCCAACCGGGTTCTTCTGCGACCATCACCGTCGAGGCCGAAGGCGGATTCCTGAAGAACTTCAGCGGCGACGCCTATCTCGTACTCGGAAACATGGCCTATCTGCCTCAGTTCGAGATCTACGACACCGCCGCGACCTTTCACTCGGTGGTCAAGGTCAAGGAGCCCTTCCTGCCCACGGCGTGTGGGCGCACGGTTCGGCGGTGGACCGAGAACGGCCTGAACTGCGTCGAGTCCATTGAAGACAAGCCGATTTCGTTTCCGTTCGTCATCGTCGGCAACTTCGTTGTCACCCAGGAGGAGTACGAGGGCTTTGACATCCGGGTCTACTCGTATGCCATCGTAAAAAAGCGGGGAGCCAAGAACCTGATCAAGAATGGTCGCGCGATTCTCGATTTCTACTCGAATGGGATGGAGCCCTTCCCGTACAGAGAACTCGAGGTGATCGAGATCCCTTACTACCGCCACTTCTTCTGGCAAGCGCCGGCCGGCCTGGTCGAAATCACCTCCGAAGGTTTGAGCCCGCTCAGCGGCGATTCCAGCGATCTCAACACCATCCTGAAACGATACGCGTCGAAGGGCCAGAACAGCCGATACGCCCACGAGATCGCCCACCAGTGGTTCGGCAACCTCGTCAGCTGGGGAACCCCCTACGACAACTGGTTGTCGGAGTCCTTCGCCGAGTATCTCGCGTATCTCTTCATGTCCGAGGGCGCTAAAGACAAGGCCAAGGCCAAGGTCCAGCTTCGTGAATGGCAGACTGATGTCAATGAGTGCAGCGAATTTTCAAGCATCTATGGTGCTTCAGCCCTCAATGGCAGCCCGAATCACACCAGGTGTTACACCCAACTTCTGTACGGCAAGGGTCCGTATGTGCTTCACGCTCTGCGGCAGGACATGGGAGACGCGAACTTCAAGAAGATGCTCTACTTTCTGACAACCCAGGCGGCCAAGAAGCCGCGGATGAAGATCATCACCGAAGACGTGATTCTCTTTGCCAATGCCATGACGAACAGGGACTATCACCCATGGTTCGACAAATACGTCTACGGCACCGAGATCCCACCAAAAACCTGGTAGACCTCGCTCAAAAACCGGGGTGTGGGAAGATCAAACAATGAGCGGATCTCGAATCTTTCGTTCCGGGCTTCCGGTGACCCTTCTGACTCTCGCCGCGTCGGTGGTGGTCATTGCCGGGATGCGAGCGGCGCAGAACCTCGTCGTTCCGTTGATGCTGGCTCTCTTTCTCGCCATCATCGCGGCGCCCGGGGTCTCGTGGCTGAAGCGAAAGCGGGTTCCATCGCCGGTGGCCATCCTCCTGGTGGTCATCGTCATGTTGTCGGTGCTCACCATCGTCGGGATCGTTCTCGGCCGGTCGGTCAACCTCTTTGTTGAAGCGATTCCCCAGTATCAGGTTCGTATTGACGGGCTCGTCGAGTCGATCCCCGTTTTCCTGGAACGATTCAACATCGACATCGACGAGAGCGAGATCAAGGAGATTCTCAGCCCGGGATCCATCATGAGTTGGGTTGCCAGCGGACTCAAGGGTCTGGCTGCCCTGTTGAAGAACGCGCTCATGATCACGCTGATCGTCGTTTTCATGCTGATGGAAGGGGTCTGGATCCCGACCAAACTGCGGGTTGCCTATGGCGATGATTCCGGCACGGTTCAGCAACTCTCGCACGCCGCAACCCAGATTCAACGCTATCTCGCAATCAAGACCATCATCAGTCTCGCGACCGGGACCTTTATCGCGATCTGGACCGGGGTTGTAGGTCTCGATTTTATGCTGGTATGGGGACTCCTCGCGTTCCTGCTCAACTTCATCCCCACCATCGGCTCGCTCATCGCGGCGGTGCCGGCGGTCCTCCTGGCCATGGTCCAGCTCGGACCCGGTGCGGCCCTCGCGGTCGGCATCGGATTCCTCATCGTCAACGTGGCCTTCGGCAACATCATCGAACCGAATGTCATGGGCAGAACGCTCGGTCTCTCGACCCTGGTCGTTTTCCTCTCGTTGGTGTTCTGGGGATGGGTTCTGGGAACGGTCGGGATGTTGCTTTCGGTGCCGCTGACCATGATCATCAAGATCATCCTCGAGTCCAGCGAGACCACCAGGCCCATCGCGATCATGCTCGACAACGGGCGGGCGGCGGCTGAACGCGTCAAACTGGAAGAGGAGGCGGCTGCCGAGGCGGAGCGGGTACTTGCTGAGTCCTGATGCTGAGAATTTTCACAACAGGGTCCGTTGTGGCATCAGCTTCGACAAGGGTCGCTGATGGCATGAACTGAGCGAATTCACAAATTAAAATTGAGAACCGGTTTCGCAACCATTCGCTCCACGGTAACATCCTAGATACGGGAGAGGAATGGCAACAACGCAAAGAGCTCCAAACAGTGATCTCGCCAAAGCCGAGTGGTGGATACCGCTAGCGGTTGGGTCGGGGCTTGTCGTGGCGCTTGCCCTCGTGGCGGCCGTCTTTCTCGGCCGACCAGCCCAAGAGCATCCGGAGCCGTCAGCACCTCTGAGCTCGCGGATCGGCCTCGCCGCCCGCGCGGCGCTGGTGGCGCTGGGCTCCGACGAAGAGGAGTTCGAATCGGCTCGAGCCGAACTCCTCGCGGTTCTGGATGCGCGGAGAGCGGATCTCCCTGAAGAGGCACAGGCCACGGTGACCGAGAACCTCGAGATCATCGCCGTACAGATCGCGGCCATATCCGAAGAGCTTTCTCGCGATCCGGAGAATCAACGCCTCGCGAAATTGTTGGCCGCTGCTTACCAACGCGAACTCGAACTGCTCCAGAAAGCTGCGGACCTTCCCGGCATGAACGGCCCCTCCGAAGGCTCCTGAGGACCCTCCTTCTAATCCTCCGCAGAAGGCATACAATGATCCGGTCTATGGATGGAGGTCCTTTGATGAATCGTTTTCTCGTTTGGTCACTCGTTTGTTTAGTTGTTTTCTCATTTTCAGTCTCCAGCCACGCGGAGACCCTCCCGGCGAGCGTTCCTGATCCCGAATCGGTCTTCGGCTTCAAACTCGGCTCTGACCGGGAACTCATCGACTATGAACAACTCATCGACTATGTAGCGCAGGTCGCCGAGGTCTCGCCGAGGGTCACCGTCTCCGAGATTGGGCGGACGACCCTCGATCGGCCCATGAAACTGATCTTCATCTCATCGCCTGAGAATCTGGATCGTCTGGACGAGCTTCGCTCGATCAACCGTCGACTCGCCCTCGACCCGTCGATTCCGGACCCCGAGCGCCGGGAACTCATCCAAGACTCGCCGGTCACCCTCATGGCCACTCTGTCCATGCACTCCACCGAAGTTGCGCCGGCCCAGACGCTCCCTCTGTTGACCTACTCTCTGGCCACGACCGATGACCCCGAAACCCTGCAGTGGCTCGACGATGTCGTTATCCTGGTGGTTGCCAGTCTCAACCCCGATGGAATGGACATGATCGTCGAGCACTATCGGGAGAATCTCGGCACCCCTTACGAGGGCGGGTCCATGCCGGGGCTCTATCACCACTACGTAGGCCACGACAACAACCGAGATTTCGTCGCTCTGACCCAGGCCGAGACCCGGGCGGTGAGCCGGACCTTCTCAACCGAATGGTATCCCCAGATCCTCATCGACAAACACCAGATGGGGCGGACCGGTCCGCGTTACTTTGTCCCGCGTTATCACGATCCCATCGCCGAGAACATCGATGGCGGGTTGTGGACCTGGTCCGATGTCTTCGGCTCCGGAATGGCCCGCGAAATCGGTGCTTCTGGTCTCACCGGAGTGGCCAGCAACTGGACCTTTGACGAGTATTGGCCGGGCGCCACCACGACATCGCACTGGAAAGGCATCATCAGCCTGCTCACCGAAGCCGCCAGCGCCAAGATCGCAACTCCGGTCTTTGTGGAGAAGAACGAACTCAGGGTCCGCGGCAAGGGCCTGTCGGAGTACAAGAAGAGCGTCAACATGCCGAGCCCCTGGCCGGGTGGGTGGTGGCGTCTCGGCGACATTGTGAACTATGAACTCGCGTCGTGGCGAGGCGCCCTCAAGACCGCATCCAACATGCGTCAGGAGATTCTCGTCTTCCGCAACGATCTCTGCCGCGCAGAGGTCGAACGAGGCCAGACCGAGCCCCCTTTCTACTACGTGATCCCCTCGATCCAGCATGACCCGAGCGAGCGCGATCACCTGGTTGAGTTGCTCGGTGAGCACGGTGTCGAGATCGCTGAGGTTTCAGAGGAGGTGACGGTTGAGGGCCACACCTTTGCAGCCGGAGACCTCGTGGTGTCGTTGGCTCAGGCGTACAGGCCTTTCATCAAAGAGGTGATGGAGCACCAACGCTATCCCGTGCGCCACTACACGCCAGGGGGCGAGATCATCCGTCCATACGACATCACTAGTTGGTCATTGCCCCTGCACCTCGGGGTCACCGCCATCGAGCTCGAGACGCGTTCCGAGAGTCTCGAGGCGGTCCTCACGACTTTTGTAGCCGAAGCGGCCACTAATCCCCAGATCGACTCGGCATGGGGTGTGGCGCTCGATTCCAGCGACAACGCGAGCTATCGGGTCGTCTTTGGCGCTCTCGAGTCCGGCGCCCGGGTATCACGTGCTCCAGAGGGCCTGACGGTGAACGGGATCACTCTTCAGCCCGGGGCCTTCGTGATCGAAGATCCTCGAGGGGCCGTGCTTGAAGAGCTCGCCGAGGTGCGGTCCTATCCGCTGGGGGAACGACCCGATGTCGACCTCAACGAGGTCTCTCAGCCCAGAGTTGCGTTGATCGAAACCTGGTATCACGACATGGACGCGGGCTGGACGCGGTACGTCCTCGAGCGATATGGCGTGCCTTTCACCCTGCTCAGGCCCGGGGATGTGGCCAATGCCGAACTCGCCAAGACCTTCGATGTGGTCATATTGCCGGATGCCGACAAGAACGTGCTGACCGAGGGCAAATACAAGACCAGCGGCCCATATCGTGTCAACGACTATCGACCGGAGTACCGCAAGGGATTCGGCGAAGATGGAGCCAAACAGCTCAACGAGTTTACCGAGGCCGGCGGCATCGTCGTGGCATGGGGAAGGTCGACAGGCCTCTTTTTCGAGACTCTGACCTTTGGCGAGGGTGACGAGGCCATCGAGATCGAACTCCCCGTCCGGGATGATGCGGAGGACCTCGACGACAAGGGATTCTACGCCCCGGGATCGTTGCTGGCGGTGCACTTGAACACCGATCATCCGGTGACATGGGGAATGCCCGACGACTTCGGGGTCTTCACCCGCGGACGACCCGTGCTCGGGACCGCAGTGCCCAACCTCATTGCCGACCGAAGTGTTCTGGGTGTCTTCCCCGATGACGACATCCTTCTCAGTGGGTATGCCGAGAATGTCGAACTCATCGCGAACCGCCCGGCGATGGTGTGGGCCCGCGCGGGCCGGGGCCAGTTCGTGTTCTTCGGTTTTCAGCCCCAGTTCCGGGCATCGACCCCCGGGACCTTCAAGCTGCTCTTCAACTCAATCCTGCTGCCGAAGATCAGCGTAGAATCGGCCGGGGTCGCCGGTGTCACTCGCTGAACCGGGCAACCAGTAGATTCACACCGGGCCGGCGTCAGCCGGCCCGGTTCTTTTTGATCCTTCTCAAGGAGCGGGGTTGATTCTGGATCCGCCCTGACGCTCGCGGGGCTGCATGACGAGACGGACGTTGTCAACATACCAGCCGTCCTGACCAATGCACCCATCGGTGCCGAAATCGAAACGCAGCACGATGGTGTCCCCACCACGGGCATAGGCGCTGAGATCGACCTGCGATTGTCCCCAGGAACCACGATAGGAGGTGGCGTTGGTGCCGTCAAAGGCCTCTTCTCCGGCCAGCGGGTTGTCGTTCCACTGCGCCGCCCGCAGTTCATCGTTATAGGCATTGAAGAGGAACGCGTCACCCGAAACGAGCTCGTAGGCGCCGCCGTTGACGCTGATCTTGAGGTTGCCGCCGTCGACCCGATCCTCGGTCGCCACATAGTGGTCGAAAGTCAGCACCGGGCGGGTCCCGAGTGGCAGAGCGATGGAAGGACTATCGAGGTGAACCACCCCGGACTGGTCGTCGCTGCCGGCCTGACAGTTGCCGAGATCGGGGCTGTCCATGGCGTAGAAGGCGCCGCCATCACCGCCATCGGGCACGGTTTCCGTCCAGAGCCAGTCACGGGAAACGTACTCGGCAAAGACGCCCTCGTTGCTCAGAGTCCACAAAGCGGGCTGGGCGTCGAATGACTCGGAGAAGACCTCGATATCACCGCGAACAACGGGCGCATCCGGATCGAGAACGGTTTCGAAGTTGCACTGGGAGGGCCACTCACGCATCTGGGTCGCGAGCATCGCGGCATCCACGGCTGCACAGTCCGCCGCGGTGATCACTTCCGACGAAACCTCACCGGTGAGGAGATCGGGCAGGGGAGCACCCACGAGATCCCGACAACTGGTGGCGAGGAGATCCGCGTGGTCGATGAAGTCGGACAGCGGGAACTGGTAAACGCTCATAGCCCGCCAGTAGATGTGGGCCGCCCGGGTCATTCCGATGACTGGAACTTCGATCCCGTTGGCGGATCCACCATCGACGAGCATGGCGAAGGCGTGGTTTGGAACACTGCTGTTGGTGTGCACACCGCCGTTGTCGCCATCGCTGCAGTAGTAGTTGTTGGAGTAAACCGAACCCGGGTCGCTCAGGCATTCCGGATTCCACATGTCGCGGATGGCGCCACCGAAGGCGGAGCTGTCCTCGGCGACGAGCCATCGCAGCGATCCGTCGCCTCCGGCGCTCATCTTCACGACGACCCCTTCAGCGATGGCGGCCCGGATGGCGTCACCATCGGTCCGACCGATGAATACCGCAGGGATCGAAAGCCCAACGCCCCCGGTCATGGTCGTGATGTTGTCGTTGAGCGGGTTGACCACGATGGCGGCGATCGCACCTGCGGCCTCGGCGTTGGTTATGGGAGTGTGAAACCGTTCGGAACAATTGGCCATGGTGATGAGCGCGACCTTTCCCGCCTCGAAATCCACGAGGGGATCGCACGCATCATTCCCGAGACCGACGCCGTCATCGGCAAGGGCCACGGTTCCGGAGACATCCCACGGTGGCGCGGGGTTGAAGGTGGCGGAACGGGCGTCCATCGGTCCGGCGATCGAGGCGGGATCCTGCACGACGAACTCGATTTCGCCGATGGAGGTCGCAGCGGAACAGGTGCCGGTAGCACGGACGGTGCCCGGTCCATCGGTCCCTGAATCGTAGAGCAGGTCGACGATCTCACCGAAAATGTCCGAATAGCTTTCGTTGAGCGCTCCGCTCTGCCAGGCATAGACCAGGCCGTGGGTCTCCTGGGTATAGCCGTGGGTCCACTCGTGGGCCACCACGTCATCGGTCGCTGAACCGACGCAGAAGCTGGTGGAAGAACCGTTGAAGTAGGCGTTGGGGCAGTCCATCCCGTCGCGGTCGTAGTAGCTCCGCATGGCGCCGTCGTTTCCGGTCCACGAAATGAAGCTTCCGCCCGAGATATTTGCGAAGGTGTTATAGGTCTGCTCGGCGACATCGATGAGATTGTTGATCTCACTGTCACGGAACGGGCCGCTGCCCTCGTACGGGATGGGATCGCCCTCCTGCCACACGAGGTTGCTGCCGGTGTTCTCGTAGATGAAACGACTGATGTGCTCGACGCCGCTGATCTGCTCGAGGAGCCGTCCGTCGCGGGCACTCACAAAGAGGTGTTCACGCACGCCGGCGCCATCGCTCACCTCGAGCTGCCAGGTCAAATGAGTGGCGCCCTTGCGGCCCCAGATCACACCATCGTGGAAGACCACGAGTTCGGCGATGGAAACCTCGAGATCGAGGGGATCCAAGCCCTGCTGCTTGGCGACCAACAGCCGCGCTCGCTCGCGAGCTTGGTCGACATCGAGTTCGGGGGTGACGCGCTTCACTCCGTTGACGGGCACCACGCTCGAGTTCGCTGCAACCAAATCACCCGCGCCATCGAAATGAAGACCCATCCGCCCGCCGAAAACCGGAACTCCACGATGAATCTGATCGTAAACGATGTGGGTGTGACCGAGACCGTCGGTCCGCTCGCGAATCTGATCGAGTTCGGCTCCGGGAGCATCGACTCCGAAAGCCGCTCCGTGCCGAAGCAGAAAGAGTTCGCTCTTTTCTTCTACCGTGCCGCCGTCATTCACGACAGCGCCGGGCTGGAACCGCGCCTGTCGCACCATCCCGGTGGCAGGATTCATGACAGGTTCGATCTCGGCGACCGAAGAGAGGCGGGTGATCGCATCGGAGCGCAGGGCGGCTTGCGGAACCGCTGCAGTGGCCGACGAGAACGAGGCAGTCGTCAAGAGAAGAGCCAAGGTGATTTTCAAGCTGGAATGCATTCGGTTGGAGTCCTTTCGGGCGGGGAATCAACGAGGAGACTCGTGATCACGATCATCCTAAACCATGAGACATAACGAGTACAGCCCACCATGTCATTCCGACGTCAAATTTTATTGTTGCCGGCCTCCGCGGTGGATTGGTGGGAAACCGCTGCTTTCCAACCCCGCTCATGGACTTCGGGTTGGAATTCGAGGTAACCGGGATAGGCCTCCCGTGCTCGGGCAACCGACTCCGGATCGAGCTGGACGACGGCGATGGATTCGGTTGTTTCGATCAAGATCTCGCCGTCAGGGCCCATGACGGCGGACGGTCCACCGATGGGTGACGCCTCGCCCGACGACGGCCGGTTGACCGTAACGACGTACGCCGCGGATGTCACGGCATCCGCCCGGAGCACCATCTTCCAACGGGGCCAACTCTCGATCGGCGTGGCTCTGGGAACAAAAATCGCTCCCACACCCTGGGCCGCGAGCAGTTGGCATCCCGATGTCCGGTTGGCGTCGGAGCATATCTGGATTCCCAAGGGCAGGGCGAATCCGGGCAGAGTCACCGGCGGCTCGGTTCCGGGCTCATAGTGGGCGGCTTCCCAGAAACCCTCTTCGTACGGAAGATGGACCTTTCGATAGGATCCGCACAGCAGGCCCCGCTTATCGATCAGCAGGGCGGTGTTGTGTCTTTTCCCGGTCTCGGGGTCGCGAACGATCGCACCTCCGAGAACCGCGATGCCTGCATTCCGGGCGGCGTCGGCCTGCAATCGGTGTCGTCGCCCCTGTGGATCCTCGGCATCCGCGGGGTCCGTCTCCGGCGTGGCGGGCACCCAGGGATCGAGCGGCAATTCAGGCAGCACCGCGAGATCGGCTCCAGCGGCGCGCGCTTCGCAAAGACGGCGAGTGAGACGTTCGCCATCGATATCGTCAAAGAAGACTTCCGTGATCAGGGCAATATTCAGGGAGGAATGGCTCATATAGGCTACGATATCGCGGGCCTGACGCGGACTCAAGGCTCTGAACCCGGAGGAGCAAACCCATGCGAATCGCACTCATTCAACAGCCCGCCGATCACGACCAGAAGGCCAATCTCGAAAAGGGGCTCGCAGCCCTCGAAAGATCGGCAGCCCAGGGTGCGAATCTGGCGTGTTTTGCGGAATTGGCATTCGAGCGGTTCCATCCCCAGCGTCGTGCGGAATCTGGTTTCGAGCAACTTGCCCAACCGATCCCCGGTCCTGTCACCGAGGCCTTCGCCACCCGGGCCCGAGAACTCGGCATCGTGGTCGTGCTCAACCTCTACGAAAGGGACGGCGATCGATGCTTCGACACATCGCCGGTGATCGACGCCGATGGCTCCCTCCTCGGAAAGGTCAGGATGATCCACATCACCGACTACGAGCAGTTCCACGAGAAGGGTTACTACACCCCGGGCGACACCGGCGTTCCGGTCTTCGATACCGCTGCCGGACGAATCGGTGTCGCCATCTGCTATGACCGCCACTACCCCGAACAGATGCGCGCCCTCGCCTTGGCCGGCGCCGAGATCGTCGTGGTTCCCCAGGCGGGATCGGTGGGGGAGTGGCCGGACGGTCTCTATGAGGCCGAACTGCGGGTCGCCGCCTTCCAGAACGGCTATTTCACCGCGCTGTGCAATCGGGTTGGTCCCGAAGAGCGGATGGTCTTCGCCGGGGAATCGTTTGTCTGTGCGCCCGATGGGCGGGTCGTCGCTCGTGCGGGATCCGGAACCGAAGAGATTCTCATCACCGACATCGATCTGACAGACGTGGAGCAGTCCCATGCCCGCAAGCTCTTTCTCAGGGATCGTCGACCCGAGCTCTACGCCGATTGGCTCGCTCGCCATTGAAACCTGGGGCCCTGCGGGTTACATTGATCGCGGGGGCCTAGATGGAACGCCTACTTGAGACAGCGTCGAAGGTTGATCAGACTCCACTATCGGGTTCGATGATTCTCGTGGTGGACGACGACGAGGATATCCGCACATTTCTCCTCGACCTCTTCGCCGACCACGGCGCCGGACTCTGTGAGGCCGCCGACGGTGATGAAGCCATGGAAATGGCCAGGACCAAAAACCCGGATCTCATCACCCTCGATCTTTCCATGCCCGGCCGGGACGGTGTGAGCACCTTCTGCGACCTTCGCGATGATCCTCTGACAAGCGACATCCCTGTCTGTATCGTCACCGGTCACCCCGAGTTCCGCCGGGTCATCTACGATCGACCCGTCACGGCGCCGGAGGGTTTTGTCTGCAAGCCCGTGGATCCCGATGAACTCGTCAGAACCGCACGGCGCATCCTCGCTCTTCGCAGCCGGCGCCAGACTCGAAAGAACTGAGGATCCGCCCCTCACCGACGGCCTGGAGGAGGACCTGAGAATCTCATCCGGTCGAGGACCCTCTGCGGAATTCGGTACACAGGATCCGGCGTAACTCGACCGCTCCCTTGCCGCGGCTGAGGTTGGAGGATCGTCACCGCGGCGGCCTCGGAAACCACCTCGCCCGCCTGATTCGCAACGACGCACTGGTAGAACGCCGCGACATCGTAGGACAGGGCGGTCACCGTGAGTTCCGCCGAGTCGGAGCCCACCCATTCGTCACCATCGACGACCGTGATTCCGTTGCGGAGCCAGTTGTAGATCAACGGTTCGGATCCGGTGGCTTCCACCGTCAGCGTCACCGACTTGCCCGTCCCGACGATGGCGGGATCCGGATCGTTGATGATCTCGGGTGGATCGACATACGTGAGAATAAGCTCCTGGCGGAGCTCCTCGCCGAACGGCCAGGACGTTTCGCGCTCCATCCGAACCGACAGCACCGGGTTACTCCCGATATCTTTGGCCTCCGGTGGGCTGATCACGACGGTGAATTGGTGGACTTCCCCCGGATTCACCGACTCTCCCATATCGAGTTGTTCGGCGACAACGCTCCAGCTTACATGGTCGATCTCGGCAACCAGTACGATCAGATCCTGGCTGCTCCACGCCGTCGTTCCTGTGTTTCGGAAGCTGACGGAGGACTTCACCGACTCTCCTTGATAAAAAAACCGCGGAATGTTGAAATCCACCAACTCGGCGTCATCCTCCACCGCTTCTTCAATGAACTGAGAGTAGGCGAGAATCGCCTCCTTCGGAGTGAAGTCGGGAGGTCCCTGAATGAGGCCATAGGTGTAGGATGACGGACTCGGGCCATCGTTCATTTCGTAGAAAAACACCCGGTCCACCCAGCTCCGGTGACCGCGCTGCGGATCGAACCACTGGTCCAGAAGCTCATCGACAAAAGTCGCTTGACGACCCTCGCCCCAGCGATCGCTTTGGACCCCTGTCTCACTCAACCAGAATGGGCGTCTCCACCACCCGGTGTCCTGCAGAACCCTTTGAACAGAGGGCGGAGAAAAGGGAAACGGCCCTCCGGTCTCCAGATCGTAGGTGACCTCCGAGGCCCAACCGTTGCTCGGATAAACATGATGCGTCACCACGTCCAGGTGGTCCCGGGCGGCATTGATGGTGGCTCTCAGCCAGTCTTCCCAGTCGGCGCTGCCCAGGTGTGCGAGGTCGGGGGCGCAGACCAGGGCGGATGGATCTGCGATGGAGATGGATTCAGCGCCGGGGATCAGGAGGATGTCGATGTATTCCTGCCGGCTCCCATCCCAAAACTCGTCGAGGTTCGGCTCGTTCCAGAGCCCCCAGGCGTCGATCCTGCCGCTGTATCGTTTCGCTGCGAGATAGCAGAACTCCCGCCACTGATCGACATCTTCGGGCACCCCCGAAAACTCGGGTCCGGTCGTGGCCCATGCCGGGGTCGACCCGAGGCCGGAGTAGATCTTGAGGACCCGGGCCTCGAGTCGGTCGACCAGTGCGTCATAGACCGACCAGTCGTAGACATCGGCTTCGGGTTCCGCCAACGACCAGAGAAAGTCGATTCTCACCCACTCGATTCCACTGGCTTCGATGCGATCGGCCACAGATCCCGATGGGATATGGGCGTTGACGCCGAATCCGCTCGAATCTGAGCTCGAGACGGCCATCAGCAAGGCCAATGCCAGTGATGCGAAAACGCGATGGAATCTCATGATTCTCCCGCAAGGATCATACCAACACAATCACTCACGAGTCGAGCTGTCTCGTCGTATCTGAAGCAACCTTTACACCAGCTCTTTAACGTACTTTTCCCGCGCCAGGCGCCAGAAAACCACCAGAAAAGCGGTCAGCGGGATTGCGAGGATCATCCCGGAAATGCCACCCAACGCGGTTCCCCAGAAGAAGATGGCAATGATGATCACAACCGGGTGAAGCCCGGTTCGATCACCCATGATTTTCGGTGTCAGCAAATAGCCCTCAATGGCCTGAACGACAGCGAAGACCACGAGCACCATGACGACACGGCTGAGGCCGCCCCCTTCCTGGAAGAAGGCGATGGGCAGGGCGGTCGCGAGACCGATGATGTTGCCGAGATAGGGAACGATGTTGAGGAAACCGAGTGTGATCCCGATGACCGCACCGTACTTGAGTCCCACGATGCTGAACCCAATGGCAAAGAGCAGACCCTGGATCGAAGCGATGACCAACTGGCCGCGAAAGAAGGCGACCATGATATTCACGAACTCACCGAGCAGGTAGACGATGTCCTTGCGGGTTTCGGATTTGAGAAAGGGGAGGTAGCGTTCGAGATTCGCGAGGCCGGAGGTCTCGGTCATGAGGAAGAAAGAGAAATAGATGGGAAAGACCGCCCAACCTACAAGACCGACGACCCAGGATACGATCCCGGCGCCGGCCGAGATCGCGTGGCGTCCGACACTTCCAAGACCACCGAGGATCCCGCCGCCCTGGCCCTCGAACGCGGCCGTGACCTCCCTTACATAGGGGTTCTCCCTGATGAAGGTCTCCGCAGCGGGTGCGTTGATCGTGACCCACTCGACCGTCTTCTCCCACCAGCCCGGGATGGCTTTGACCATTTCCGTCAATTGCTCCACCAGTAGATTTCCGAAGAAGAAAACCAACCCTGCAGCCGGAAGAAGCACCGCCAGGAATACGAGCAGCAGAGCCACAATCTTGTTGGCCTTGAGTTTGGTCCTGGTCCAGTCGTAAAAAGGCTTGAACACCAGCGCCGCAACCGCCGCAACCGCCACCGGAAGGAAGACGTTGGTGAACCGATCGACAAAGGCTGCGATCACCCAGCCCACCAGGCCGATGCCGGCGACGATGATGACGGCGGACAGAATGGTAATGGCTGTCGCGACCGTGCTCTGTTGACGTTCACTGAGTTCTAGTGGCACTTGGAGCCTCCGAATTCGAAACCGATGATCGCTCTCCATCACTGCTCCTGTAGAACCAACACCGGAGGTCTGCAGAAAAAAGCTAGTCTTCGCCGTCCAACATCGCCTCCATCTCATCGTGGAAAGCCTCGATGATGGCGCCTGGATCGGGCACCAGCCCGGCGTCGGTTGCGACCCCGAGTCGAACCTGCCCGGCGTAGCTCAAGATGCTCACACCGAGACCGAGTCGGGCCGATTGTGGCACCCAGACCATAACGCTTCTCATGGCCTTGCCGGCCAGGAAGAGTTCCTTGGGCGGCCCGGGCACGTTGGTCATCACCGCAGTGGCCTTTGAGCCGAAGAACTGAACCGCCAGGCTCTCAACGGATGCGCTGGCGGATCCTACGGCATTGAGAACCGCGTAGGTGACAATTGCTTCGGTCGAGCCCTTGATCACATCCATTCGTCGTTTGAGCTCGTGCAGCCGTTCGATGCGATCCTCCACTCCAACCGGTAGGGCCAGGAAGACCAAACCAAAGCTGTTGCCGAGCTTTTCCTTGGCATCTTCGGGTCGAAGGTTGACCGGGACGATGGCCCTGATATCAAGAGCATCACCGACCTCCTCACCGCGCGAGAGGAGGTAGCGGCGGAGTGCGCCGGCCACGCCCGAAAGCAGGACGTCGTTGATGGTGGCACCCAACGATTTGCTCAAGGACTTGACGTCATCGAGAGGAAGGACCTTCGACCAAGCACACCTCTTTGCGGTCCCGAGAGATCCTTTGAAGACCGTTTTGGGATCAGCGGGCATCGTAGTCAGCCGGCCCAGCACTCCGGTTGCTTTGATTCCGCCGCTGACGATTCCGACCACACGCGCGGGATCGAGCAGCGTTTCAACCGTTCCGTCGACGACCTTTCCGGTGGTCTTGCGCACCGAGTACAGCGCTTCGTTGACAACCTCGGGCAGCCAATAGCCTCCGCCGAGAGGTTTTCGCTTCCGCCTCGTGCGCCGGACCTTGGGGGATCCTTCCGGCGAGTCGTCGGTCATCTCGAGCAACACCTTCACCAGGGCGATCCCATCCGCGATGCAGTGATGGATCCGAGCTACGACCGCTGACCCGCCGCGATAGTTCTCGATGTACTGGAACTGCCACAACGGCTTGGATGGATCCAACGGCGTGGACATCAGATTGCCGACCATCTCCTGCAGCTCGTCCTGCCCGCCGGGATCCGGCAACGCGACCCGGAGCAAATGGGAGTTGAGATTGAAGTACCGGTCCTCCACCCAGCGCGGTCCGGAGAATGGAATTGCGGGGTTGACGACCCGCTGTCTGAACCGGTCATACGACAGGAATCTATCCTCGATCACTTCCTTGAGTTTGGCGAACTCGAGCTTCTCGTAGAAAGACAACACCCCTGTGATGGTCATCAGGTTTGTGCGGTCCTCCATGTGCAGCCACGCGGCGTCCACGTTCGAAAACGCCTCTCCCGGGAGCAGACCCATGAATCCTCCTCGAAGCATATCCAAAATGGAAAGTGCTGCTCAAACTCTAGCAGAACGCGAACCTACATCGCTCCTCACGGACGGGAGGATCCGCCATCCGACCGATCAATCGGCCAAACCTACTGACCTGCAACCGGAACCGGCTTCCACGAATCTATTGAGCCGCGGCGGCCCGGCCAGGATGCTCGGATCTCAGTCTTGGTCGGCCAGCGACGAGAGCGCGTCACCGCTGACTCTGAAAACCGTCCAGCCATTCATGGCTTTGGCGCCGAGATTTTCATAGAAGCGAATGGCGGGTGCGTTCAGTCATGGGTGCCTTCTTCAACCATGTGGGCTTCAAATCCCCACGTCAGACGATCTTCTTGTTGCTCAGGCTGAGAATCCACTCCGCCTTGTCGACCACCGGCTGTTCGTAGCTCTCGAAACGATCCAGAAGCGCTACGGGGTCGTCCTCAACGAGAATCATCGACCGGTGTTCAGGTCGGATGAAGAGCTGGTCCTGTGCTTCATCGAGGAAGTCCACGAGCTTGTTGAAATACCCGGATACGTTAAGCAGACCACAGGGCTTGGCGTGGATCCCCAGTTGGGTCCAGGTCAGCACTTCGAAGAACTCCTCGAGGGTCCCGAGGCCACCGGGGAGTGCGATGAATCCGTCAGAAAGATCCGCCATCATGGCCTTGCGATCGTGCATCGAGGGTACGACCCGAAGATCGGGAAGCCGGGTGAGCGCGACCTCCTTATCGGCCAACGAAGAAGGAATGACCCCGATGACGTTGCCGCCGCCATCCAGCACCGTTTCAGCGAGTCTGCCCATCAACCCGACGCTCGCGCCTCCGTAGACCAGATCGTGGCCGCGTTCCAGCAATGCGCGGCCGAGATCCTCGGCCGCGCCAAGAAACTCGGGTCGGGAACCCGGGCTCGAACCACAGAAAACACAGATCCTTCTCACGGACCGAGATTCTACCGCGTCACCAACCCGGCGAGCGATTCCTCGGACGTAGGTTTGGTCCCGTTGCCCGAACACCGTCTGAGGCAAAACTCGCAGGTCGACCGCGTTTGCCGTTCGCGCGCCTGATCACGTCGGCGTTTGGGTTCATCGCGATCCGGTTGGAAAGGCGAAAGCCTCCGATGCCTCGAATGACCTATGTGACCAGACTCTTCACGGCCGTGCATCAGAACATCGTGTTGTTGTTCGCCGACTTCTCCGGCACCACCTGAAGTACGTCCCAGTGTTCCACGATCTTTCCGTCGTCGTCGAGACGGAAGATGTCGATCCCAGCATAGGCCGTGTCGCCGGGCCACTCTTGGTGACAATGCAGCACGACATGGTCGCCCTCGGCGATCACGCGATTGAAGTGCACGCGCTTGCCAGGATACTCCTTGGCCATCCGCTCGAAGTACCCGATGAACGCGGCCTTCCCATCCGCGACCTCTGGATTGTGCTGAATGTAGACGTCTCCGGCGTACTTCTTGATTGCTTCAGCGGGCCGGCACTGATTGAACATCAGGTCATAAAAACTCGTAACTGTCTTCTTGTTTTGCTCTAGGCGATCATTCATCAAGTGACCTCCGTATCCATCACTCCGCCTAACGATTGAAACTCAGCGGACGCGGGTCGCGGTCCGCCCAATGAAAAATTAGTCTGCGTACGATAGTATATTGATACGCACTCTCGAATAGGGGTGACGTATGTTCATTTTGAGTGTGGGACCCTGCACATCGTAGTCGTTTCGCTACCTAACATTTAGCCTTCTCGTACAGGAGTACAACAATGACATACCCAAGAACCTTTTCGCATATCGGATTATCCGTCACGAACCTGGAGCAGGCCGTGGATTTCTACACCAACGTTCTTGGATGGTACGTGATCATGCCGCCCACTGAGATCGTGGCTGACGACTCTGCCATTGGAGTGATGTGCAACGACGTCTTTGGCGAAGGTTGGGGGAGTTTTCGCATCGCCCACCTGTCAACGGGTGACAAGATCGGAGTCGAGATATTTGAATTTCGAAACGCCGAACAACCGGAGAACAACTTTGAATACTGGAAAACCGGCGTCTTTCACTTCTGTGTTCAAGATCCGGACGTTGAAGGCCTGGCCGCGAAGATCGTAGAAAATGGCGGCAAGCAACGAATGCCGGTACGCGAATACTACCCGGGCGAAAAGCCCTACCGCATGGTGTACTGCGAGGATCCCTTTGGAAACCTCATTGAAATCTACTCTCACAGTTACGAATTGACCTACTCCGCTGGAGCGTATCAAAAATAGTTTGAGCCACATGAGTGTCGTTGAGCATGTGCGCTGTTTTTACTTTGGTCGGAAATCCCGGCCTAATGACTTCGATCTAAGCGAACGGTGCCCGCGCTCGCGCGGGTCGCGGTCCGCTGAAATGAACGATCGTGTTAGGCCGCGCCACATTCTCGCTCACGACAATAGGACATTGAGTTTTCCTAGTACCTCGGCAGTGGTTGACTCGGGCGCAACGTCTGCAATTTGTGCCTCACGAGCTCGCCAGTCGAGGCTCTTCACTTGATCAGACAGCACCACACCGGTCATCTCGAGGTTTTCCGGAAGGACAACCTCAAACGGGTATCCCTTCGCCTTGCTCGTGATTGGGCACATGAGGGCAAGACCGACCCGCTGGTTGTATTCCCTGGGCGAAACCACCAAGGCCGGGCGGCGACCCGCTTGCTCATGACCTGCTTGGGGATTGAGGGAGATCCACACAAGATCTCCTCGGGCTGGTGATTCGTTTTCGGCTACCACTGTTCACTTCCAGTTGGACCGCCGAGATCGTACTCACCGTGGCAGTTGTCGTCGGTTACTTTCGAAATAAGGTTGCTGAGTTCGTGTTTCGGCATCGCTATAGGTTTCAGAACCAGGCAACCATCTTCGAGTGCGAGTTCGATGGTGGATTCCTGGTCGAGGCCGAGATCTTTGGCGTACGCTTTTGGGATCCTCACCGCTAGGCTGTTTCCCCATTTCTGGATCTGGGTTTTCATGACACCTCCGTATCTACAATGAAGATACAACAGGGAGGTGTTGGTGACAAGTTGAAGATGGCCTGACGATTCGATTTCAGTAGAAGCGGGCCGCGCTCGCGCGGGGCCACGTCCGCCTTAAAAGATCTGTCAGGCATTTCCAGAAGGTTTTCAGTTCTTCACCATCGCCTGCATGATGTACGGCTGCTTGAGGCTTTGAGTCTCACCGACAGCGAGACCACCCTGCGGAATCCAGCCCCACTGAGTTTGTTCGCTCACCTTCTCAGCCAACTCTTTACACGCTTTGCTGAAATCGGTCCCGATGCTCTTGACCGCAGATATGACGATTACTTGGTATTCCATGTGGTGTTTCCTCTCCTCTTCGATCCGAATTTTGGTCAAGCGCCATGCATTCAGCAGGAAGCGCTTCGGATGACGATTTTCGAAGCCCCGGTTTGAGAAATGTACACACGAACTATGCCTAACGGTTGGCGTTCAGCGGGCCGGACGCCGGAGGGGTTCGGGTCCGCCTGGAATGACTTGACACTGATTTGAGGCCCCCATCCCGCCGACTCGGTTGACGACGGACCGGCGGGACGGGACATTGACATTACAGAAATCAAAAGGAGGCCTCAGGATGCAATATTACACCGAGAGACACCGGCACACGTGCGGAGTGGATCTGCACGGGAGAAACCTCTACCTGTGCGTGCTCGATCCGGACCGGAAGATCGTGCTGCACCGGCGGGTGGATTGCGACGAGGAAAAGGTGCTGCGGGCACTGGCGCCGTACCGGGAAGACCTGGTGGTCGGAGTCGAGTGCATGTTCAAGTGGTACTGGCTCGCCGATATCTGCGACGAGCACGGGATTCCATTCGCGCTGGGTCACGCGCTGGAGATGAAGGCGGTGCACGGCAGGAAGAGTGGCAACGACCGGCTGGATGCCGAGAGGATCGCGCGACTCCTGGGAAGCGGGATGTTCCCGGTGGGCTACGTCTACCCGAAGAAGATGCGATCCAGCCGAGATGTGATGCGGCGACGGTCGTACCTGGTCAACCAGCGGTCGTCGCTGATCACACACATCCAGATCACTAGCTTGCAGTACAACTTGCCGGAGCTGGGCAAGATCAGCAAACCTAAAAACCGAGAGGGGATCATCGAACAGTTTCAAGATCCGGCAGTCCGGGCCTCCGTCGAGGCGGACATGGCGGTCATCGATATTCTCGACGTGGTGATCGCACGCCTGGAGAGGGTGATCATCCGGGCGGCGAGAGGGCACGATCCCGTCGCCTTTACGCTGCTGAAAAGCGTCCACGGGATCGGCGACATCATCGGGCTGACGCTGCTGTATGAGATCCACGACATCAACCGGTTCGATTCGCTCGGGGGCTATCTGTCCTACTGCCGGCTGATCAAGTGCACCAAGACGTCGGACGGCAAACCGAAGGGTACTGGGAAACGCAAGCAGGGCAACCAACACTTGAAGTGGGCGTTTTCGGAAGCCGCCGCTCTCTTCCTGCGGGCCAACCCGGAAGGGCAGAAGCTCCACTCCCGGCTGCTGAAGAAGCACTGCAAGGCGAAGGCGCTGGGCATTCTCGCCGCGAAGCTGGCCCGCTCGGTTTACTTCATGCTTCACCGCAACACGCCCTTCGACATGGAACGATTCGTCAGAGCCTGATTAGGGAGGCGGGAGGCGAGCCAGATGCCTAACCGGAGACTTATGGCCCGAGACCGTTGCGATCTTGATTCACTCAGCCTCGAGCTCGTCGAGGATCGCTCGTCCACCGGCTGTCAGCCCGCTGAATTGACCGGACGCCTTTCCGCTCTCCCATTTCACAACGGAGTTCTTTTCAAGTCGTTGACGCTGCTCTGCCCCTCAACCGAGCCCGAACCTAACCAGTCGCCGATTACCGGGATTACACCCGCTGTCGGACAGACCGTTGCTTTGAAGAGGCCGGCACGAGGGTATGGACTTGTTTCCTGGACGGTGGGCTTCGGCTCACCACCGCTGCTCAATGCAGAGGCAGATCCACTAGGAGTGTTCGTCGCAGACAGCCAAAGGGCGGTCTGACGCAGAAAAAACTGAAGTCAGAGCTTCAGCGGCGTGATCCGGGCTCCTTCATTCTTTCTTGGACTCAGTGCTCTGAGATTTGGAACGCTATGCCTATTGACAAAGGGGGGCCTCAGGAGGGTTAGGATTGCGTCGCGCTTCAATCCTGTACCTCCTCAGCGCAGAACTGCTCGATAGCTCCTGCCAAACCCGCCCCTTGCCACATAGTCACCGGGGAACCCGAATCGGGGAAGTAGATGCCGATCATTAGGTATTGCCCTTTCTTGGGATCTGGGACGACTAGCAC
>CBESWV010000021.1:0-27638 GCA_965533305.1 uncultured bacterium
TCTGCGGTTTCTCCGTCCGTGGTCCTTCAATTCAACTCGTAGACGAGATCGGCAGCGGCTTTCATGTCGTCGGCCATGTACCGGTCGTCCTCGTATCGAGGTACCCGATCCCGCAGACGACCGATCACCCCCTCCAGCGCCGGCGATGTGGTCAACGGACGGTGGAACTCGAGAGCCTGAACCGCGGCCAGGTATTCCATTCCCAGGACCTGACGACCGAGATCGACAACCCGGGCTAACTTCCTCGCCGCCCACGTCGACATGGAGACGTGGTCTTCCTGCCCGGCCGATGTCGGAATTGAGTCCACCGAGGCCGGATGCGACAGGGTCTTGCACTCGCTCACCAGCGCCGCGGCCGAGACCTGGACCATCATGAATCCCGAGTTGAGACCGGCATCTTCAACCAGGAATCGCGGCAGACCCGAAAGTGATGTATCGACCATCCGCGCGAAACGACGCTCGGAGATGGACGCAAGATCGGTGATGGTCGCCGTGAGATAGTCAAAGACCGCGGCGATGGGCGCGCCATGGAAGTTCCCTCCCGAGATCACTCGGCCGTCGGGGAAGACCATGGGGTTGTCTGTGGCCGAGTTGAGCTCGATGGTGAGTACCCGCCTGGCGTGCTCGAAGGCGTCACGACCGGTCCCATGCACCTGGGGCGAGCACCGCAACGAGTAGGCATCCTGAACCCGGCCGCAATCGCGGTGGGACTCGCGGATGGCCGAACCATCGAGTAGATGACGGATCCGGCGGGCGCTCTCACCCTGCCCGGGATGGGGTCTGGCCTCGTGGACCGATTTATCGAATGCGGCATCGGTCCCCGCCAGCGCGTCGAGGGTCAGTGCGCAGATCACATCAGCAGCGGCCAGGAGCCGACCCGCGTCGGCCAGCGCCAGCGCGCCGACGGCGGCGGAGGCCTGGGTGCCGTTGATCAGGGCCAGACCCTCTTTGGCCTCGAGAGACACCGGTTCCAAACCCGCACGCCGCAACGCGTCCGCACCGCTGAGGCTCTCGCCGGTGACAACCGCGGACCCTTCACCGACGAGGGGCAGGGCGAGATGGGCCAGCGGCGCCAGGTCTCCCGAAGCACCCACCGAACCCAAGCTCGGCACCACGGGGTGTACACGAGCATTGAGCAGATCAAGCACCCTCTCTACGATCACCGGGCGGCAGCCCGCGTGGCCCGTCGCAAGTACGTTGGCCCGGAGCAGAAGCATGGCCCGGACCACCTCTTCACTGAACGGTTCACCGACGCCGCAGGCGTGCGAACGCAGCAGGTTGAGCTGAAGTCTCTCGAGTTGATCCGGGGCGATGCGCACCTCGGCGAGGCGCCCGAAACCGGTGTTGATGCCATAGGCGACCCGGCCCGATGAGAGAATGTCGTCGATGACCTGCCGGGACGCGACCACTCGTTTGCGAGCCCGATCGCCAAGGACCGTCGATGTGCCGCCACGCGCGACTGCTTCCACCGCTTCGATGGTCAGGGACTGTCCGTCGACATTAACAACACTCTGGTCAGCCATGGTGTCTCCTCATGACGCTTCTGAACTTGATTCTCTCATCGCGGGTGGCCGAGGGAGCCACCCTTAGCATTGTTCGGCTTCAACAAACTGTGAATCGGCTCAATGCTCCCCTGCCGAACAATGCAAAAGGTGGCACCCCGTTCGAGGCCACAACCGCGTTCCCGGCAGTATCTGAGGTTACCCTTCCGCCAATTTATCGACCAGATCGATATACGCCTGCATCCCCTCATCCTTGGTCATCCCTCTTCGGCTTTCCCATGCGTCGAACTTGGCGATCCCTACGAAATCGAACATTCCCGGCTTCTCGCCGGAGACATCTCCATCGGTGGACTGCTTGAACAGACCGTAGAGTTCGAGGAGAACATCGTTGGGCTGGTGCGGCAGTTCCTTGGCGCGTGCGGTCGCATCGTCAAAAGCCTCTCTCTGATCCATCGCTTGATCCACCCTTCTTCGTGAACTCTCATTGTATCTCGCTCGCAAACGACAACCGACGAGCTCCCTCGGTGCTATCCTGGAAGAACTCAGTTGTCGAACTGGGGTGCTGCGATTGAGTCACCAAAAAGAATACCCACCTTCGCCTGAACCGCCGGGCACGACGAGAACGTCTGTGCAGGCTGAGAGTCGGGCTGCGGCCAACGCCGACGAGTCGACAGCCGGCGCTGGGGTGGCTGCCGCCCTCGCCAGGGCGCGTCAGGTGCTCGACGAAGAACCGGAATTCATCTTCTGGAAGAACCTCGAGTCTGTCTATCTCGGCTGCAATCAGAAATTTGCCGAGGCGGCCGGGTTCACGTCTCCGAACGAGGTCGTCGGCAAGACCGACTACGACCTGTCCTGGACCGAGGGCGAAGCCGATTTCTACCGGGAAGTCGATCGCCGGGTGATGGCTGACGATCTCCCCGAGTACCACATCATCGAGTCTCAACTCCAGTCCAACGGCCGACGTCTTTGGATCGACACCTCCAAGGTTCCGTACCACGACGACCAAGGTCAGGTCGTCGGTCTCCTCGGCGTATTCACCGATGTCACCGCCCGGGTCGAGTCGGCCAAGCTCCTGTCCCAGGGAACCGAGATCTTCCGGGCCATGAGCTTCTCGGCCCGCGCCATGGTGGAGCACAGCGATTGGACAATAAATATCAGGGAGGTCCTCAAGAAGCTCGGCCAGGCCGTCGAGATCAGCCGGGCAACCCTCTTCTCGATCCACGACGCCGACGGCGACCACCTCCTGCGCCATCGATTCGAGTGGGTGTCCGAAGATCACGAACCTCGGGCCGATCGCCCCGATTTACAGAACGTTCCCATGCGAAAGATCGGTTTGGGACGGCTCTACCGCGAACTCGAGGAGCGGCGATGCGTGCATGTTCGAGTTCGAGAGCTCACGGGCAACGAACGCCGCATCCTCGAGGACCAGAAGGTGCTTTCGGTGGTGACCGCACCGGTCATCGTCGACAATCGACTCTGGGGGTTTTTTGAGTTTGACGACTGCGCCATCGAACGGCAATGGCTGGTCGCAGAAATCGAGGCCCTCCGTTCGGCCGCGGGCATCATCGGCGCCGCCATCCAACGACAGCGGGTCGAGCGCGCACTCCGTCTCGAGAAGCACCGCTTCGAGCAACTCTACGAGAACACTCCGCTTGCGATCCTCGTTGCCGGAGCCGACGAAAAGGTCGTCGCCGTCAACTCGGCCTTCGAGTCGCTCTTCGGGTTCGCCCGCACCGAGGTCATCGATCGGGAGATCAACGATCTCATCACACCGGCCGATCGGACCGACGAAGCGAGCTGGTTGTCACGGAGAACCTTCGCCGGTGAGACCGTGAGCCAAAGATCCGTCCGTCTCCGCAAGGACGGAACCCAGATTCCGGTCGAAATCTTCGGGGTGCCGGTGGTCCAGGACGGGCAGGTCGAGTTGGTCTACGGCATCTATGTCGACCAGACCGAGCGGCTACGGGCCGAGGCCGCTCTTCGTGAAAGCGAGGAGAAGTTCCGCTCGCTCGCCGAGCAGTCGCTGCAGGGGATCTTTGTCCTCAAACATGGAAGGATCGCCTACGCCAACCAGATGATGGCCGATATCACCGGCTACGATCTCGGTGATTTCCTCGGTCTCGATCAGCAGGCTCTAGAGGGTCTCATTCACCCCGCGGATCGAGCCTTCGTCGTTGCCGCCGCCAACGGGTTCGAGATCGGAGATGGCGAGGTCAGCCCTCAGTCCGAGTATCGACTCATCACAAAATCAGGCGAGGTGAAATGGGTGCTGCAACAGACCCGAACCGTGCAGTTCGACGGTGATCTCGGCGTCGAGGGTGTGCTGATCGAGATCACCAAGCGAAAACACGCCGAGGAACAACTCCTCCAATCCGCCCTCCACGACTCACTTACCGGTCTGCCCAACCGCGCCTCGTTCCACGATCGGGTCGATCTGGCGCTGGAAAGGACGCGGGGACGAAGCCAGTCACCCTTCGCCGTTCTCTTCCTGGATCTCGATCGATTCAAACTGATCAACGACGGCTACGGCCATCAGGCCGGCGATCGACTTCTGGTTGATATCGCCCACCGTCTCCGTCGAGCCATCCGACCCGGAGACACCGTCGCCCGTCTCGGGGGTGACGAGTTCACCGTACTCATCCCCGACATCAAAGGCCCGGACGAGGCGGTCTCGGTGGCACAGCGGATCCACACCGCGCTCTCGAAGCCCTTCCAGGTCGGTGACCAGGAGGTCTTCACCTCGGCGAGCACGGGCATCGCCATCTCGTCCCCCCGGTACGACAACCCGGATGAGATCCTCCGTGATGCCGACATCGCCATGTACCAGGCCAAGGCCAACGGCCGAGCACGGCATTTCATGTATGACAAGTCCATGCACCCCCTGGTGTTGAGCCAGCTCAACCTGGAGAACGACCTCCGACGCGCCCTCGAGCGCGAGGAGTTCGTGCTCCACTATCAGCCCATCATCGACACTCTGTCGGGAAGGATCGTCGCCTGCGAAGCGCTCGTGCGATGGCAGCATCCGGAACGCGGTCTCCTCCCGCCTGGAGAATTCCTTTCGATGGCCGAGGAAACCGGACTCATCAACCCCATCGGCGAGTGGGTGTTGCGAAAGGGTTGCCGGCAGGCGGCGCGCTGGATGCACGAGTGCAACGGCAGTTCCTCACCGGCGGTCAGCATCAATCTTTTCAGCCGGCAATTCTCCAAAGCCGAGCTCGTTGTTTACATCCGGGAAGTCCTGGATGAGTTTGAGTTACCGCCGAATCGCCTCCAGCTCGAGATCACCGAGAGCGCCATCATCGACGTCCCCGAGCTCGCCATCGATGTCATGCGCCGGCTACGGGACCTCGGTATCAAGGTCCACCTCGATGACTTCGGAACCGGGTATTCCTCGCTCGCCTACCTCCAACGCTTCGCCATCGACACCCTCAAGATCGATCGCGGGTTCATCCAACGGATCGGCAGCGATGGCAGTGGAGCGGAGATCGTCCAGACCATCATCTCGCTGGCCCGAAATCTCGGAATGGACGCCCTCGCCGAAGGCATCGAAAGCCCCGAGCAGTTGACCACCGTTCGGGACATGGGCTGCGGTTTCGCCCAGGGATTCCTCTTCGCCAAGCCGTTACCGCCGGATGAGATCCTCGAACTCATTAAACGCGGACCGATGGATGTGGGTTGAGGCGCAAACCATCACAACCACCAAGGCACAAAGACGCGAAGAAATCACCAAAAATGAAACCGTTCGGCCTTCGGCCGAGGCATATTTCCCTTTGTGTCTTCGCGTCTTTGTGGTTGCGACGTTCCGGACCTAGAACGGCGAGAATCCCCCGTCGGCCCAGTGGTCTTCGCGGACGCCTCCATAGAGGTTTTGGAGCGCTTCGAGGTGGTCCTTCTCCCAGTCGGCGAGGAACTGGTAGAAATCTCGGACCTCGTCCTCCGCTGCCGCCTTGGCGGCGGTCGAGAAATACTGGATCGCACGGGTCTCGAGGGTCATACCGATGGAAAGCACTCCCATCTCAAAATCGGCGCCTTGCGCTTGAGCCTTGAAACCCTCGGTATAAATGGTGTTGGTGAACGCCTTGAGATCGGGGTCACGGCGGTGGATGTTGAAGGCTTCAATACCCTTGTCCTCGAACGATCCCATGACGCTCTGCAGATAGGCCTTGTGCTGGAGCTCATCGCGGGCGAGCTTGTCGAAGAGCTCCTGGACCGCGGGTTTCTCCGCCCGATCGGCCGCCATGGAGTAGAAGGTGTAGCCATCGACCTCGATCTGGTAGGCCTTTTTCAGAACTTCGCGAATATCTTCGTGCATCATCTTCTCCCGTGCCCATACTCATGCCCGTGCCCGATCATAGCGTCACCTCAAACGTCTCGCGATCCAACGGCTCGGGCGGGAGGGCCGCCTCGGCCGCGGGGACCCAGGCGATGGCGCCGGTGGGGCAGAACGGGACGCAGCGCGGCTCTCCGCCGCAGAGATCGCATTTCTGAACACAGTTGTAGGTCTCGTCCCACAGCATGTTGCCGAAGGGACAACCGGCGACGCACATGCGGCAGGAAATACAGCGCGATCTGATCATGTCGATGGCACCGGTTTCCTCGTTGCGCACCAGAGCCTGAGTCGGGCACACCGTGACACAGGCGGCGTCATCGCACTGGAAGCACACCACCGGAGTGCCGAGCTCGGGGCCCCGACGGTGGATGTTGATCCGGGTCTTGGAAGGCCGGCCTTCGCTGCCGTGGGCAAAGGCGCAGGCAAGCTCGCACTTGCCGCACGCGATGCAGCGTTCCACCGAAACCTTGTAGATCATCTTCATTTCACCACCTGCAGCTTCTCAAACGTCTTCGCCACCGCGAGCCGCTTGCTCTTGTCCGAGGTCTCGAAGTACGTCTTCGGCACCCCGCTCCGCTTGGCGAAGTGCTCCGCCTGAGCCTTGGTGATCACCGCATCACCGGTCTTCGGATCGCGCAACATCTCGAACTCCTTCCCCCAGATGGTGCGGTGCACGTTGGAGGTGGTGAACTTGATGTGATCGGTGGGACAGATCTCGGCACACGCGAGACAGCCGATGCAATCCGGCGGCGGCTCATTGAACGGCGGCGCGATCTCCCGCCCCCAGCCGCGATCCGTGCTGGCGATGGCCGACACCCCGATGTGATCGCAGACCCGGGTGCAGAGCCCGCAGAGGATGCAATCGGTCGGCTCGGGATTTGGCTCGTAGCTGGTCTCCTCGATGCCGTGCTCGCGGGCGAGCTGCTGGATGAGCGGAGTCTCCGGGCACCTGGCCAGCAGGAGATCCAAGATGACCCTCCGTGTCGCCAGCACCCGTTCGGAGTCGGTGACGACGGTCATCCCCTCCTCCACCGGGTGGTTGCAGGCGGTGACCATCTTGAACCAGTCGTCGTCCCACTTGGCCAGCGACATGTCGACGACACAGAGCCGGCACCCGCCCCACGGCTCGAGTCCGTCGAAGTTGCACAGGGTCGGCACCTCGACACTCGCCGCGCGGCAGGCCTCGAGGAGGTAGACATCCTCCGCCACCGTGACTTTGCGACCGTTGATCTTGAGCGTCGGCATCACACCACCTCCTTGGCGGCGAGCTCGATCTTGGGAAACGTCCGAATGGAGTCGGTGGGGCAGACATCAACGCAGGCACCACAGGAGATGCAGAGATCGTGATGAATCACATGCATTTCCTTGATAACGCCTTCGATGGCGTCGGTCGGGCACGCCTTGAAGCAGACGTGGCAGCCGTCGCAGTCATCCTTGATCTCGAAGGCGGTCAACTCGCGGCAGATGCCCGCGGGGCAGGCGTGATCGTGGATGTGGGCCTCGTATTCGGCGCGGAAATACTTGAGCGTCGAGAGCACCGGGTTGGGCGCCGACTTGCCGAGCTCGCAAAGGCTGCCGAGCTGCATTCCGGCGGCCAGGGTCTCGATCCTCTCGATATCCCCTTCACGACCTCGACCCTCGACGAGGGCGTTGTAGATGGCGAGCATCTGTTTGAGTCCCTCGCGGCACGGAGTGCACTTTCCGCAGGACTCCTCGGTCAAGAAACCGATGAAGTAGCGCGCAACATCCACCATGCAGGTGCGATCGTCCATGACGATCATTCCACCGGAGCCCATCATGGAGCCCGCCTCGGTGAGTTTTTCGTAGTCCACCGGCAGATCGAGCAGCTCCTCGGGGATACACCCGCCCGAGGGGCCGCCGGTTTGGACGGCCTTGAACGGGCGGTCCTTGAGGACACCGCCGCCAATGTCGTAGATGATGTGCCGCAGGGTGGTTCCCATGGGCAGCTCGATGAGACCCGTGTTCTTGACCTTGCCGACGAGTGAAAAGGCCTTGGTCCCCTTAGACTTCTTTGTTCCCATGGAGGCGAACCAGGCGCCGCCTTGATGGATGATGGCGCCGATTCCAGCCCAGGTCTCGACGTTGTTGAGCACCGTCGGCAAATCGAAGAGGCCCTTATCAGTGGAGTGGACGTACTTGGCCCGCGGCTCGCCCGTCTTGCCGGCGAGGGAGCGCATCAGCGCCGATGACTCTCCGCAGACAAAGGCGCCGCCACCGCGGGAGATCTGAACGTCGAAATCAAAGCCCGAACCCATGATGTTTTCGCCGAGCAGGCCGGACTTCCGCGCCTCGATGATGGCGAGTTGGAGATTGACCACCGCCAGTGGGTACTCATCTCGGACATAGACATAGCCCTCGTGCGCACCAAGAGCATACGCGCCGATGATCATCCCCTCGAGGACCGAGTGGGGGTCACCCTCCATGATCGAGCGGTCCTTGAACGCACCGGGATCGCCCTCGTCGCCGTTACAGAGCACAAAGCGGCGATCTCCAGGCGCGGACTTGCAGGAACGCCATTTTCGCGCGGTGACAAACCCGGCGCCGCCGCGGCCCCGCTGGCCCGATGTCTCGACCTCGTCGAGGACTTCGTCGGGAGTCATCTCATGCAACGCCTTGGCCAGGCCCGCATAGGCATCGTGAGCGACGGCGTCCACCAGATCGGTGGGGTCGATGCGGCCGATATTGCGCATGGCCACCCGGACCTGGTTCTTATAGAACGGAATCTCCTCATAAGCGGGGATCCGCGCGTTGTCCGCCGGGTTCTTGTAGAGCAGGCCGGGAATGATTTCGTCGCCCAGGATGGTCTTCTCGACGATCTCGGGGACCCGCTTGGCCTGGACCTTGGTGTAGAGCAGGCCTTCGGGGAGGAAAACGACCAACGGGCCGCGCTCGCAGAACCCGTGGCAGCCGGTTGATTTCACACCGAGACCGATCTCGACATCGAGTCCGCGCTCGGCGATCTCGTGGGCAAAAGCCTCCGCCACCTCTTTGGCGCCGGTGGCGAGGCAACCGGTGCCGCAGCACACGAGCACCTTTTTGGGTTGGCTGGCCTCACGCTCCCTGGCCTTCGCCTGGAAGGCCTCGAACTGGTCCTTGGACTCAATTCTCATCATTGACCCCCTCGGCCAGATACTTGGACATCCGCGCCGGTTTGGCGCTGCCCCAGTACTTCTCACCGACGAGCATCACCGGCGCCATGGCGCACGCGCCGACGCAGTTGACGGTCTTGATGGTGAACTTGAGGTCCTCGGTGGTCTCGTTGGCGCCGATGCCGAGCTTGCGCTCGAGCTCCTCGACGAGCTGGCCCGCCCCGCGGATGTGGCAGGCGGTGCCCGTACAGACCTTGATGATGGTGTCGCCCTGCGGCTCGAGGGAGAAGGCCTTGTAGAAGGTCGACACCGAGAAGACCTTGGCCAACGGCACCTCGAGGACCTCGGCGACCCGCACCAGCACATCGCACGGCAGATAGTTGTATGCCCGGTGGACGTCCTGGAGCACCTGGATCAACGAGGGCTCCTCGTGTGGATAACTTCCGAGGATCTCCTCGGTCTTGGAAAGATCGACACACGGTTGTTCGGCCACGCGTCCCCCTTCAAACCCCGACCGTGCAGGCCGCGCCGATATCGTGGCCGCGGTGCAACGCATTGATGTTGACATCGACGACTCCGGGTTTCGCCGCAAATGTCTCGCGGATCACTTCGACGATCCCGTCGACGGAGACCGCGTCGGTGGCGCCGAGATAGGCCCCGAGGGCGACCATGTTGGCGCCCCGTCGGTTGCCGAGTTCATTGGCGATCTGGTTGGCGGGCACTTCAATGACGGTCACGTCATCCCTCGTAGTCTTTCGCTCGATGAGGGATGTGTTGACGAGGAGCAGACCACCCGGGCGGACATCGGGCTCGAACTTGTCCAGCGACGGCAGATTCATGGCGACGACCGCCCGAGGTGATTGGATCACCGGCGAACCGACCGGGCGATCGGAGATCACCACCGTGCAGTTGGCGGTGCCCCCGCGCATCTCCGGACCATAGGAGGGCAACCAGGAAACCTCCTTGCCCTCGCGCATTCCCGCGTAGGCGAGCATCTTGCCGATGAGCAGGATCCCCTGCCCGCCAAAACCCGCCATGATGACATCGTTCTGCATCTCTCACCTACCCTTCTAAAGGCAGCGGTTCGCGGCTGCCGCTTTCGGGTGTTTTGAAGACTCCGACTGGGTAGTAGGGAAGCATGTTTTTCTCGAGCCACTTGGTAGCCTCGGCCGGAGGGATGCCCCAGTTGGTCGGGCAGGTGGAGAGGATCTCCACCAGCGAGAAACACGTTCCCGCAACCTGGTAGCTGAAAGCCCGACGCAGCATCTCCTTGGTGTTGACCGACATCAGTGGGGTGTGGACCGAGGTCCGAGCCACAAAGGCCGGTGTTCGCAGCGTCGACAGCATTTCGGAAACCCGGATCGGGTGGCCGGCCAAATCGACATCGCGGCCGAGGGGACAGGTGGTGGCCACCTGACCGGGCATGGTGGTCGGCGCCATCTGGCCGCCCGTCATGCCGTAGATGGCGTTGTTGACAAAGACCACCGTTACCTTTTCGCCGCGGTTGGCGCAGTGGACGATCTCGGCCATCCCGATGGAGGCGAGATCACCGTCACCCTGGTAGGCAAAGACCACCAGATCGGGCCGCGCCCGCTTGATCCCCGTGGCCACCGCCGGCGCACGGCCGTGCGACGCCTCGTGAAAATCGGTCTCGAAGTAGTTGTAGGCCAGCACCGCGCACCCTACCGGCGCCACGCCGACGGTCCGTTCACGGACCCCGAGTTCATCGAGCACTTCAGCAATGAGGCGATGGATCGTGCCGTGGGTGCAGCCGGGGCAGTAGTGGGTGGTGACATCCCTGAGAGCATCAGGCTTGGAAAACACGGTCTCAAGCATTGGGCACCTCCTCGGATGATCCGTCATGGATGGCGCGAATCTTGTCGACCACCGCATCCGGTGAGATCAACATCCCACCGACCCGATTGAGGAAATGAATCGACTTGGATCTCCCGACGGCAAGCCGGACATCCTCGATCATCTGGCCCATGGAGAGCTCGACCACCAGGATCGCTTTGGCCTTGGCGGCAGCTTCGCGAACCGCCGCGGATGGGTACGGGAAGAGCGACACGGGTCGAACCATGGCGACGCTGAGGCCTTCCTCGGCGAGCTCTTCGATTGCGGTCAAGCACACTCGGGCCACCGTTCCGTAGGCGACGATCAGGACATCGTAGTCGGTGTCGAGTCCATGGCTCTCATAACGGACCTCGTCACGTACCATGAGGTCGTACTTCTTCTGGAGGCGGAAGTTGTGCTGCTCGAGTTCAGCTGGATCGAGAAAGAGCGAGTTGATCACCGCACGGGGCTTGCTGCCGTTGTATCCGGTCGCGGCCCAATCCTTGGGCGGCAGCTCCTTGATGGGCTCGCGGTCAGCGGCGAACTCCACCGGCTCCATCATCTGGCCGATGAGACCGTCACCGAGAATCAGAACCGGGTTGCGGTAGAAATCCGCCAGGTCAAAGGCGTCCCGAACAAGATCGGCAGCCTCCTGGACCGACCAGGGCGCGAGCACCAGCAGACGGAAATCGCCGTGCGCCATACCCTTGGTGGCCTGGAGGTAATCGCTCTGCGACGGCAGGATGCCGCCGAGCCCAGGACCGCCGCGCATGATGTTCACGATCACCACGGGCAACTCGGCGCCGGCGAGATAGGAGATGGCCTCGGCCATGAGCGAAACCCCGGGCGACGACGACGATGTCATGACCCGTTCGCCGCTGCCGGCAGCGCCATAGAGCATGTTCGATGCCGCTACTTCGGATTCCGCTTGGACAAATGTCCCGCCCACCTGCGGCAGGCGCATGGACATGTACTCCGGTATCTCGTTCTGCGGCGTGATCGGATAGCCGAAGAAGAGATGGCAGCCGGCCTGCACCGCCGCCTCGCCGATGGCTTCCGATCCCTTCATGAGTTTCTTGGTCATATCTGACTCCGTTTTCGATCCCGATCCCGATCCCGTTCCCGGGGCGACCTCGTTCCATTCGGGAACGGGATCGGGATCGGGTACGGGATCGAGCGGGCCGCACTCGGATTCTTCATCATCATCAGTATGCGAAATAGTGGTACATGGTCCCGTGGACCCTCATATCGATGGCCACATCAGGACATGTGATGCAGCACAGGCGGCAACCGATGCACCTCGCCTGCTCCACCACCTCGGCATAGAAATAGCCCTTATTGTTGCTCTTTCGGCTCATGCCCAGGATCTGCTGCGGACAGGCTTGGACGCAGAGTTCGCAACCCTTGCAGCGATCCGGGCTGATGTTGATCTGCGGCACGAAAGCCTCCTTTCAGTTGACGACGAAAAGCGGTCCGGTGGTCCGTTGTTTCGGCATCTCAAACGGCGGCATGACGATCCGGCGCAACGCCACCACGGGTTCGTCGATCACGGCACGGAGTTCATCGGCATCAGCCTCGGATGCGGCCGCGGCCACAACCGGGATGCCCAGGAGTTCAGCTGTCTTTCGAGCATTCTGAAGACCCTCGATGATGATCTCGAGAGTCGTTTCATCCATCAGATGGGTGTTGGAAATCAGGCCGGCAACCGGCAGGCGGCCGACCGCCTCGATCTGCCGAGCCATCTCGACCGCCGCAACCGGGTCCGGTGTCGATGGGCGGCAGAAATTGAGCACCAGTAGACACTCGGTCTCGGCCGGAGGGACAACATCGGCCAGCGATCCGAGCACCCGAGCTCCGACATCGTCTCCCCCTACATCGATGATGAGCTTGCGATCCGATCGACGGAGATGCGACCGGATCTGGGGAACGATGATGGGCAGATCGGCGTGGATGTTCGGTCCATCCGGAGCGAGGAGGTCGATCCCCGATTCGGTGAGCAGCCCTCGCGCTGACCGGGTTCTGAAATACGGCTTGACGACATCGAGATCCGCCATGGTCACGGGCGTTCCCGAGGACGCCAGATCCATGGCCAGATTGAGCGCAATCTCCGTCTTGCCACTGCCGAAGTGGCCGACGAGAACTGTCACCCGTTTCTCGAACACATCAACCCTCCTGTGATCATTGAGCGATAGCAAATCCGGGGACACAGGATACTCCGGACCAACTCGCCGCACAAGGTATGTGAAATTTTTCACTTTAGCAAGTCAAAGAGTGAGACACATTTGCAGGTCTTAGTCTCTTCTCCCGCCGAACGTCGCAGAAGTCGAAAAGTCCCCTGCATCGACGCCCGGGATCCTCCGCCCGAGAGGTGCTTTTGCTCGAGAAACCGCTATGATGATCTCTGATTCATGTATCTCTCCGGACTCCTCCACCGAGATCGCCTCTTTGATGTCGCCAGCCGCTGGTTGGCAGATCACATCAACAAAGACGACGGACAAATCCTGACCGAGATCTTTGCCTTGGAGCGAGCCATCACCTCGCCTCTGGTTCGGGCGCTGGTGGCCGATCTGGCCCGGGCCATCCGACCGGGCGACCTCCGACTGACTCGAGTCACGAGCAAGGACGCCGTGCGCAAGGCCATCGTGGATGCCGTCCACGATCCCACCCCTCGGGTCGAGCAACTCCTCGCCCACTACCGTGAGTTCCCCGAGGAGTTCTTCCCGAGGACGCCGGTCCACATGAGCCTGGTCACCGGTGGGGATGGTTCGCTTGTCGGGATGGTGCGGAGAAAGCGGATCCGGCGGATCGCCGACAAGGTCTCGAAACGCGTCGCGGATCAACTCGCCGGCGAGATCGAGGTGGCGGCCAAGTCTCTCGCCGCGGCCCGCGCCGGGAGCGTCGGAGTGCCCCTCGACGAGATGGTTTCCTCCCGGCAGCAGATGGTCGACGAGTTTGCCTCCGCCGAGCGCATCGTGGCCGATCGGATCAGAACCGGGCGTCTGACCTTTGATCCCGACCAGGTTCGGGTCGACGATGTCATCGGTGTCAAGATCATCGGCTCACCGGCCGAACTCGCCCGCATCGAGGCCGCCCTCGACTCCCGTGACGGGACATTCGCCTGCGAGAGCGAGGTCCACGAGGGCAGCTACACCGGGACCCACTATCTCGTCGATCTCGAGCTGCCGCCGCTCGAGGAGACCATCTCCCGATTCAAAGGTGTCGACTGGTCGTTCGCCGAAGGTCGGGGTCTGTCGGCCTACCACCTCGAGGAGAGTCTCATCGACTATCTCGGCTCGGCGAGTCCGACTTTCCGGGTCGAACTGATTCTGACGACCCTCGACGATTTGGTCGAGTCAGAGTTCGGCCGCTGCATCCACGAAGTGCGCATCCTCGAACAGCGCGATCGGGCTCTCTACTCGGGACGGATCGCTCAGAATGCATCATCCATCATCGAGTACATGCTCGAGCTCGCCATCTCGCCCACCGTTCAGGTCGAGGCCCTCCCCATCAAGGTCTGGGGCCGTTACCTACGCGACACCGTCCGTCATGCCCTGGCCAAGGTGCAGAACCAGGAGCGAATCGAGTGGATCGTCCCCGAGGAAACGGGCTCGACGATCGAACTCTGAACCCGATTCTCTCAGCGCGGTTGCCCATGAGAGCCCCCTTAACATTGTTCGGCCTCAACGATCAGATGCCGACGAGGCCGATCTGAATCCGAACAATGATAAAGGACGGCACGTCCGTTCGAGGCCAACCCCGCGTTTCCTTCAGGCACCTCACATCGCAGACGCTTTGACAACGCGGGATGGGTGCCTGGCTCCCCTCCCATCGCGCTTCAGGGAACGCGAGATCAGTCTTCCTCACCGCCCGCAGCCATCCGAATCGCTCGGGCGCCGCACTCGGCGAAGCCTGGGCAGGTCCGGCAGGTGTCGTCCTCGATATAGCCGAACTCGGATGGCGCGCAAACGGTGATCGACGGGTCTCGCCCGGCATCCAATTCGGCGAGCAGCGCTTCGTCCTCGGCCGCAATGGAGCCGCCCGTTCCGATCCGTGCGACGACCTCGCGGACCCTGGAATTCCAGACCTGATTGCGCTCTTCCGCCTGCTTTGATTCGGCATTGACTTCGACTGATGCCTTGCGCTTCTTGTACTCGAAGACGAGCTTCCGCCGGGTCGGCATCCGGCGGGTGGCGAGAAAGAAAAGATAACCCGAGCACATGCCCGCGATGTTCGCAACACCGGCCAGGATGCCCATCTGCAGACTGGAAAAGGCAAGCCAGGCGACCGCGACCACGGCGAGATACTTGACCTTCACCGGAATGAGGAAGAAGAGCCGGAACTCGACCTCAGGGAAGAGGGTCGCGAAGGTGAGCAGGATCGAGGTCCCGACTCCCGTGTCTCCATAGAGCGGGAGTTTGAGCCCCGCCGCCGTCAGGGAAGCACCGAGGGTCGCCACCAGCCAGAAAGCCAGAAATCGAGGGGATCCCCAACTTTCCTCGAGGGGTTTGGCCATGATCCACAGCACCAGCATCGAGATGAAGAACCAGAACATCGACGGCCCGTGGACAAACTGGTAGGTCACCAGCGTCCACGGACGCGACGCCACCTGACCCGGGATCACCGCCAGATTGATGAGTCCGTCGCGGTTCGCCCAACTGAGAATGAAAACGGCAAAGTGAACAAAGATGAGTCCTTCGGTCAGACGCCAGGAGTCACTGCGCATTCAACGCCTCCCCAGACGGCGCTCCATCTCCTCCTGGCTCAGCCGGAGAATGATGGGCCGCCCATGCGGGCAACGATATGGATTGGTGGTTTCCGCCAGATCGTCGAGCAGTGCACGCTGCTCGACATCTGTCAGATCATGGTTCACCTTGATGGCGCCGCGGCAGGACAACCCCGCCGCCAGCTCCTCTTCCACCTCCGCCGCCACCCGTTCGGGCACCCCGTCGAACGCCGTGGCGCGATCGAGGAGTTCGATCACCAACTCGGATGCTTCGTCGGCCTCGATCTCCGGAGGGAGTGCACTGATCCTGACCGTATCGAGGCCAAAGACATCGGCCTCGATCCCCACCTTGAGCAGGGTTGCGGCCACCCTTTCCAGCGCAGCCGCCGACGCGTCACCCACCTCCACCAGGACCGGCACGAGCAGTCGTTGGGACGGTGCGACCTCACCCCCGAGTCGGGTGAGGATCCGGTCGTAGAGCACCCGTTCGTGAGCGACGTGCTGATCGACGATGACCAGCCCGTAGTCGTCCTCGAGCAGGATGAACGAGTCGCGGTACTGGCCGAGAAGTCGACCGAAGGGCGTATCGGACGGCCCCGCCTTGGCGCCCGACCGTGGCGCCGACCCACCATCGAGGAAGGCCGGTTCGGTGGACTCGATGGGTTTCTCGCCATAGGCCGGATGGGCAAACAGCGGCGGCGCTCCGGCCTCCAGTCGCGACCGGAGGAGTTCGCCATAACCCCCGCCGGGCGGCTCCGCCACCATCGAGTCACCGTCGTCGAGGCGTCGGACGGGAACCCGCCCCTGGGACGCCGCAACCCCCTCGCGGAGGGCGCGCTCGACGAGCGCGAAGATGGATCCGCCGCGGGCGAACCTCACCTCGGTCTTGGCCGGATGCACGTTGACATCGACCTCATCCGGGGGCAGTTGCAGCGATGCGACGACCCGGGCGCCGCCAAAACCGGCCCCGGCGGAACGCATGACCCTGAGAACCGCCCCGACCAGCAGACGGTCCTTGACGACCCTGCCGTTGACCAGAAAGATCATCGACGGTCGCCCGTGGCCGCTGCCGGGAGCGACGAGGCCCTCGACCTCGGCGTCCCCCGCCACCGCCGAAAAACGCGTGACCTTGGTGGCCTTGGGCCAGAGGGCGCGCAACCGTTCGCTAAGGTCAGCGGATGGCGGAGTATCGAGGAGGGTGCGCGGGCCGTGGCGAAGGACAAAGGCCACATCCGGACGAGCGAGCGCCGCTCCCCACACAACTTCAGATGCGTGACGCAGCTCGGTTTCCGGTGCACGAAGGAACTTTCGCCGTGCCGGCACGTTGAAAAAGAGATCGCGGATCTCGATGGTAGTGCCACGGGCGCGGGCGGCCGCTTCGGTGCCGAGGACCCGCCCGCCCTCGACGGTGATCCGGACCCCGCCCTCGGCCGGATCGGCCGAGGTGAGCAACTCGAAGCGGGAAACCGCAGCGATGGATGGCAGCGCCTCACCGCGGAAGCCAAGGGTCGCGATCCGATCGAGATCATCCGCCGAGGCGATCTTCGAAGTTGCGTGCCTTTCCAGCGCGACCAACGAATCGTCCGCATCCATCCCGCAACCGTCGTCGGTGACCCTGACCAGGCTCCTCCCGCCGTTGACGAGCTCGACCTCGATCCGCCGCGCGCCGGCGTCGAGGCTGTTCTCCACCAGCTCCTTGACCACCGATGACGGACGTTCGACCACCTCACCCGCGGCGATGCGGTTGACGAGGTTGTCGGGGAGGATGCGGATGCGGGTCACCGGGACATCATACCGATGCTGGAAACTGGATGCTGGATCATCGCAAGCGTCGCACGGAGAAACCGCAGATAACGCAGATATGCGCAGATCAATCCATCGCACCATCGCAAGATTGCCCACAGATCACACAGATAGACACAGATTGATTCATCGCAACATCGCTCGGAGAAACCGCAGATGGACGCAGATTTCATTGCACCATCGGGGTTCAAGCTCGAGGCGCAGAGCCATCGCCATTGGGAGAAGCTGATGTGAGACACGGAGCGTGTAGGAGTGCATGGTTGAGCGTTGGTGGCCTCATGGGGGCTGAAGGCGCCACTGCCCCGTCCAGTCATCAACATACTCGCGTGGTGGGCGTATCCCTCAAGGCTGAAAGTGATCTGGCAGGACGGCCTGCGATGAGTCATCTGCGTCCATCTGCGTTATCTGCGGTCACTGTGATGGGTTGTGATGGAATCTGTGTGATCCGTTGGCTGCGATGGCTGTCGGGCAGTGGATCCAGAATCGCGGGCCGAAGGCCCGCTACTTCTTCGCGATCTTGCCGATCTCGAAGACCGAAGTGTCCGGCTTGGAGTTGGGTGTGACCTTGCGCGTGTCGTCGGCCAGGTCTTCCTGGATCAGCAAATCCATCAGAAGATCACGAACCCCGCCCCTACCGTTGGATCGGAAGACTCGGCGAACCGCGGACGGTTTGAGCTCAATTCCGGTCATGTGCTTGAGATACTGACAGAAGACTCGTGAGCGGGAAACAAAGCTCGCGATGAGGATCATCCCGAGAAGCGCCATCCCGGCAACGGCAATGAGGGTGTAGTTGGCGTCAGCGCTGAGGTCGAACGAACCCATTTTTCCCCCTCACCCTTCGTCAGACGGGTCGCCGTTGAGCGCGTGGGTGGCGTCGATCTCCGAAAAGTGGTCCTTGGGGACCAGAACCTCGCGCCCTTTGGAACCCGCCAGTGCTCCTACGATACCTTCTCTTTCCATCATATCCAAGAGCCTCGCAGATCGAGTGTAGCCGAGACGAAGCCGTCGTTGAATATATGACGCCGAAGCTTTGCGGGTTTCGACCACCATTCGAACCGCCTGGTCGTACATCGGATCGCTGAGTTCCTCGATCTCACTAAGCGTGGTCGCGCCCTTGCCTTTGCCGTTCCCACCGAGCGGCTGGTGGGTCAGAACATGACGTTGGTATACGGGCTTGCCGAATCGTTTGATATAGCGAGCTGCGGTGGCGATTTCCTTTTCGGTGACCATGGGTCCGTGGAGCCGCAGGAGGTTGGATGTTCCCGGAGGGAGAAAGAGCATGTCGCCCCGGCCGATGAGGTGTTCGGCGCCTATGGAGTCGAGAATGGTCCTCGAATCGAATCCGGAACGAACCTTGTATGCGATCCGACACGGAAAGTTGGCCTTGATGATTCCGGTGAGGACATCAACCGACGGTCGTTGGGTTGCACAGATCAGGTGGACGCCGACCGCCCGCGCCTTCTGCGCCAACCGGGTGATGGACTCCTCCACCGCCCGCGAAGACGTCATCATGAGATCGGCAAGCTCGTCGATGATGATGACGATATACGGGAGGGGCTCGAGCTCGACCGGCTTTTCGTCGTCTCCGGTGAGTTGCTGTTGGGCCCGCTTGAGCTGAACCGGGTCCGAGACAATCTGGTTGTACTGCTCCAGATTGCGAACGCCGAGAGCGGCGAGCCGGTGGTATCGGTTGTCCATCTCAGAAACCGCCCAGGCGAGAGCGCTGGCCGCCTTCTTGGGGTCGGAGATAATCGGCGTCAGCAGATGAGGGATATCCGAGTAGACCCCGAGTTCGACCATCTTGGGATCCACCATGATGAACTTCACCTCATCCGGTTTTGCCTTGTAGAGGATGGACATGATCATGGCGTTGATGCCGACGGATTTCCCTGCTCCGGTGAAACCACCGATGAGCAGATGCGGCATCCGTGCGAGATCGGCGATAAATGGTTTGCCGCGGATATCGACCCCGAGGGCCAGGGTCAGCAACGAGTTCGCGCGCTGGAACTCGGGCGCCTCGAAGAGTTGGCGCAGACGGATGGTCTCGGGATCGGGACTCGGAACTTCGATCCCGACGGTGGCCCTTCCCGGAACCCGCGCGATGCGGACAGACTCGGTTCGCAGCGCGAGGGCGAGGTCTTCGGCAAGATTCTGGACCGCCGAGATTTTGACCCCGGAGTCGAGTCGGAACTCGTAGGTTGTGATCACAGGTCCGGTTCGAATGCTCGTCACCTCGCCCCGAACCCGGAACTCCTGGCACTTGCTGGTCACCAGCTTTGAGACCTCGATGAGCGCCGCAGAATCGCGTTCGGGTGCTCCATCTGCCTCGTCGAGGAAGCTGATCTTGGGAAGATCGTAGTGCTCGAGATCCTCGATGAACTCGAACTCTTCCTGGACGACGGGCTTCTTCTTCGACGCCGCCTTCTTTCGCGCCGGCTTGCCTCGCGTCTTCCTGGGACCGGACTCGGTCGCGTCGTCGACTTCGTCGAGGGGTTGATCGACCCCGTCGGCGGATCCGTCAACCCGCCGCTGAATCCTGAAGCGCCCCTTGCCCTCCACCTCCTTGACGGTGAGTGAGCCCCGGTAGCCCTCTTCTTTGTCGAGTCGCTTGACCTGACGCTCGAGGACCCGCCGTCGATTTCGTGTCTCTTCGGCTTCCTGACGACGACGCGCACGCGCATCCTGTCGACGGAGCCATCGCCGTTCGATCCCCCCGGTCAAGCTCTCCGCCGCAGATCCCACCGACAACCCCGACACCAGCACCACACCGAGGATGATGAGGAACCCGAGTACCACCAACCGACCCACCGGACCGACAATGCCACCGAGCAGATCGGTCTGGGCACCCCCGATGAGACCTCCACACGAGATCCGCCCATCGCGGAAAGGCAGATCCGAGCACAGCAGCGCAGCAACCCCGGGCAGACCGAGCACGATCAGCCCCCATCCTGCAAGGGTGAGCTTCGGATGTTCCAGATCTCGGCCGCGGAGCATCTGCCATCCGAGGATGGCCCCAAGGGGCGGGAGCGCAAGGACCACGATGCCGAAGAGACCGTAAAGCAACGCCGAGAGCGCCGCACCCAGCGGTCCGGCGAGATTCACCGGTCCGTCGCGAAGCGTCGATGCGTGCAGCGGACTCGGGTCGAGGGGAGAGTGCGAGAGCAGGGCCGCCGCGACCAGGATCGAGCCGAAGATCAGACCTACGGCGATCATCTCGGAGATCAGCCGTTCGCGACTCATGAGCTTCCCCAGGTCAGAGCGACCACCAGAATCCCTACCGGGATGCAGTACCACGCGAAGCGGTGAAACACGCGACTCGAAAGGGTCTTGACGACGATGGTCAGCGCCAGATAACCGGCGAGACCCGCGGCAACGGCGCCGACGAGACAGGTCATCCAGTACCAGGTGCCCGCGGCGGCCAAGGCGTGACGCTCGTCAAAGACCTCGAGAACCGCGACTCCGGCGATGGCGGGAACACCGAGGATGAACGAGAAACGGGCCGCCCAGTTGCGATCGAGACCCGCGCCGAGCGCCGACGAGATGGTCAGACCCGAACGCGACAGCCCCGGAAAGATCGCCATTCCCTGCACGAGACCGATGAGCGCCGCCTGTCGCCAGGTGGTCCCGGCCTCGTCCCGGTCTCCACCCGGCATCCACCTGGTGAGTCCGACGACCAACCCTGTGATCACCAGTGCGACGCCCACCCAGAGTGGTCGCTGGAAGGCCGATTCGGCAACGCCCTTGATGGGGAAGGCCACGACCGCCGTGGCGAGAGTCCCCAGGATCAGCAGACCGAGGAGCCGACGCCCGCCGGGGGTTGTCATCCAGCGACGGATCTCCCGCCGCTCATACCAGATCACCGCACCGGCGGTCCCGACGTGGAGCATGGCGTCAAAGAAGACACCGGGCTGCGAAAACCCCGGGATGAGCATCTGCGCCAGAGCGAGGTGCCCCGACGACGACACGGGAAGGAACTCGGTGAATCCCTGGAGGACCCCCAGCAGCACGGCCACACCAAGACTCATACCCTAATCGCCCGAACAGACCGAGGGCAAACGCGGAAGTCCGTGGAGAATCTGTGCATTTCCACTGAATTCTATCACTCCGGCGAGGGTGAAATCCGGTTCTGGATCACGCCGAGCGCAAGCCAACCATCAAGAGAAATCGTTCCCGGACGCGCGTTCGGATCGAGCCCGGCCTCCTCGATGGCGTCGCGGTCGATCCCACCGCTCAGCGCATTGGTCAGCTTCTTCCTCGGGCGGGTCAGCGCTTGGCCGGCGAGGACGCAAGCGCGCTCGATGTCGCTCGGATCCGCCACCGGCGGCCGCAGATCGAGCACCACCACGGACGAGGTCACTTTGGGAACCGGTCGGAAGGCCCTCGGATGGACATCAAAGGCGATCCGGCCATCGGCCCAGGCGGATCTCTCGAGAGCCATGAGTCCGTGGTTCCCGTCTCCGGGCTCGGCCACAACCCGAACCGCCACCTCGCGCTGGAGCATCACCACCAGCCGGGTGAAGAGGTCGTGACACGGCATGAATCGCCGGAGGATGGCGGTTCCCACCGAATATGGGAGGTTGGAAGCGAGCTGCCATGGTCCATCACCGCCGGCGATTTCGCTCTGCGGCGCGGTGAGGGCGTCGGCGTGAACGACCTCGAGGCCACGATCGCCAAAGCGCTCCTCGAGCGGCGCCACCAGCCGCTCGTCGAGCTCGAGAGCGCGGACCTGCTCGAATCGGTCGAGCAAGGGTTCGGTCAGCGCTCCGCGGCCGGGGCCGATCTCGATGACCCGCGATGGCATCGCCTTGAGAAGATCGACGATCCTCTGGGCGACATCCTCATCGACGAGAAAATTCTGACCTAGACGCCGACGCCTGGATCTGCTCATGGCGCAGCTCGGTTCACAAGGACCTTCTGCAAGCCAGGGCGAGTGGAGCGGCAAACGCCTCGACCCGCGCTGCCAGTCCTTCGGTATCGCCCTCATCGGCGATCTCATTCACGATGGCGGACCCGACAACGACGCCATCGGCGATGGCGGCGACCTTGGCGACCTGATCCGGCGTCGAGATGCCGAATCCCACCGCCACCGGGAGCTTCGATGCCTTGTGCGCGGTCTCGACGTTGGCTTCGAGCTCGCGATCGAGGTCTTGCCGGGCTCCGGTCACGCCGGTGCGTGACACCAGATAGAGAAAGCCGCCGCCGAGCTTGGCGGTCGTCTTCATCCTCGCCCTGTCCGAGGTCGGCGTCACAAGCATGATGGCGTCGAGATGGGCAGCCTTGAGTGCCGGGCCAAAGCTCCTCATTTCCTCGGCGGGAACATCTGTAAAGAGCACTCCGTCCACCCCCGAGGCCGACGCGTGCTCGGCAAACCGATCGATCCCGAAACGGACGACCGGGTTGGCATAGGTGAAGAGGACGATGGCCACCTGGGATCGCTCTCGGATCTCGCGCACGACTTCCAGAACCTGTTTGAGTGATGTCCCTTTGGCCAGGGCACGCTCGGCGGCGCGCTGGTTGGTCGGCCCATCCGCCATGGGGTCTGAAAAGGGCACTCCGAACTCGAGGACATCCGCCCCCGCCCGTTCGAGAGCGGCAGCAATGGCCACGCTCTGCTCGAGCGACGGGTCGCCGCAGGTGACATAGGGGATGAAGGCGGCCCGGCCCTGACGCCTGGCGGTCTTGAAGGCATCGGTAATCCGGCTCACGATTGCTCCCTCTCCACCCTCGCCACTTCTTCGAGGTCCTTGTCTCCCCGGCCGGAGAGGTTGACGATGATGTTGGCATCCAGCGCCATCCCCGGTGCGACCTTGGCGGCCTGGGCGATGGCGTGTGCCGACTCGAGAGCCGGCACGATACCCTCGGTTTCGGCGAGAAGATGGAATGCGGCGAGGGCCTCATCATCATCCACCGTGGTGTAGGTCACCCTGCCGGTGTCCCGCCAGTTCGCATGTTCCGGACCGACCGCCGGGTAGTCGAGGCCCGCCGACACCGAATGGGTGGGTTCGACCTGGCCGTTGTCATCCTGGATGACCTGGGTTCGGGTGCCGTGGAGCACCCCAGGCGCCCCGCCCCCGGCGAATCGCGCCGCGTGATCGCCGGCGCCCGGGCCTCGACCACCGGCCTCGACACCCACCAGCCGCACCCGCGTATGGGGGAGGAAGGCCGAGAAGATCCCGGCCGCGTTGGACCCGCCACCGACACACGCGATGATGAGGTCCGGCAACCCGCGGACGATCCGGCGGTACTGGGCCATGGTCTCGCGGCCGATGACCGATTGGAAGTCGCGGACCATCATCGGATAGGGGTGCGGACCGAGGACCGAACCGAGGATGTAGTGGGTCGAGCGGACATTGGTGACCCAGTCCCGGAGCGCCTCGTTGATGGCGTCCTTCAAGGTCTGCGCCCCGCCGGCAACCGACATCACCTCGGCGCCCATGAGCTGCATCCGGTACACGTTGAGCGCCTGCCGGCGCATGTCTTCGGCTCCCATGTAGACCCGGCACTCGAGTCCGAGCAGGGCCGCGGCCGTTGCCGTCGCCACTCCGTGTTGGCCGGCGCCGGTCTCGGCGATGACCCGCCGTTTGTCCATCTCGCAGGCGAGAAGGGCCTGTCCGAGCGCGTTGTTGATCTTGTGCGCACCGGTGTGACAGAGATCTTCCCGCTTGAGCCAGACCATCGCTCCACCAAGGCGGGCCGACAGGCGCCGCGCAGGATAAAGGGGGGTCGGTCGTCCAACATAGAGATCGAGGAGTTCGTTGAGCCGCGCCTCGAAGGCCCGATCATGCCGCGCCTTACGGTAGGCGCGATCGAGCTCTTCGAGAGAAGCCATAAGGGTCTCAGGCACAAAAGTGCCGCCCCACTCGCCGAAATAGCCGCGCTTGTCAGGAAGGGTCTTCATTTTGCACCAACGCCGCAGATTCTACCGCGGATCGAGCGGCGGCCACGAACGCCGCGACCCGTTCCGGGTTTTTGATTCCCGGTGACACCTCGACACCCGTGGAAACATCTACCATTGCCGGCCGCACCAGGGCCACAGCCTCGCCCACGGTCTCGGGTGTCAATCCACCGGCTATCCCGACCCACAACCCGGTCGGACGCTGGCGAAGTCCCTTCCAGTCGTAGGCCACGCCATCGCCGGCGCCGGGGTCGAAGAGCGGCAGGCACCGCCCCGAGAGCATGGCCGCCCGTTGCCAGGGATCCGCGCCGTGGGGCTGGACCCGGCGCAAGGTCTCGGGCCCCAGGGTTTCGAGCCACGAATCGGGTTCCTCACCGTGGAGTTGGACCCGGTCGAGACCGAGAAGATCACGGATGGCGATGATGCTCTCGAGCGGGGAATCGCGAAAGACGCCCACCTTCTCGGCGCCGGTCAGATCATGGATCCAGACCGACGTGGTCGGATCCACGAATCGTTTGGTGCCTGGGGCAAAGACAAATCCAAGCATGTCGGCGCCCGCCTCGATGGCGGCCTCCGCATCTCGCGGGCGGGTCAGACCACAGATCTTCACCAGCATTCGATCTCAGCCCTCCAAGCACTTGAGAAGTTGAATGTTAGACGTTAGGAGTCCACAACTACTGCATCGATGACGCACTCGATCTCTTAACTCCCTGACTTCCTCACGTCTCACGTCTCACAATTCATAATTCATAATTCATAATTCATAATTCTAAAAGACTTAGCTTCCATCTTTGCCACCAAGCAACCTTTTCAGAGCGATCTCGGGGTCTTCGGCACGCACGAGGTGCTCTCCAATGAGAAAGGCGTCATAGCCCGCGGCGCCGAGCCTCACGATATCGTCATGTCCCTTGATGCCGCTCTCGGCGACCCGGACCCGGTCGGTGGGCAGACTCTCGGCCAACGCCTCAACCACATCGAGGCTGGTGACGAAGGTCGCAAGGTCGCGGGCGTTGACCCCAATGATCGCCGTTCCGGAGGCGATGGTCGGGGCCGGGTCCTCGTCTGCAAAAATCTCGACCAGGGTTTCCAACCCGAGTTCACGCGCGGCGCCGACAAGCTCGGCGAGACGATCGGTGGTGAGGATCCGTTGGATCAGCAGCACCGCATCGGCGCCGAGGGCGGCGGCCTCGCGCAGTTGGCGTTCATCGACCACGAAATCCTTCCGCAGCACCGGCAGGTCGACCACCTCCCGCACCCCGACCAGCCACTCGAGGTCGCCCTGGAAGTAATCGGGCTCGGTGACCACCGAGATCGCCGCAGCTCCGGCAGCCTGGTAGCGGGCAGCCAGCCGCGCCGGATCGAAATCGGCCCGAAGCAACCCGGCCGACGGCGATGCCTTTTTGCACTCGGCGATGATTGATGGCCCCTCGGCCGACAGTGCTTCGCGGAGCGATCGACGCGGCGATGACTCTCGAAGCGCCGCCGCCCGATCGGCGAGGTCCCCGGATTCGGGATCGGCCGCCATCCGGGCTCGGACGGCGTCCACGATCCGGTCCAACACCGAGGGCTCAGGCATCGCCGAGCTCCTGCGACCGGCGAACCAGGGTCTCGAGTGTTCGTCCCGCGGCGCCGCCGGTCAGAATCTCGCGTGCTTGCCCAAGTCCTGTCGCGAGGTCATCGACTTTGCCGCCGACCATGAGCGCCGCCGCTGCATTGAGCGCCACCGCTTCGGAGGCCGCCGACCGTTCCTCTCCGTCGAGGATCGCACAGAGCCGTCGCGCGTTCTCATCGACATCGCCGCCGCGGAGGCTCTCGGAATCGTCCGCGTGGATGCCGAGGTCGACGGGGTCCGCCCTCCAGGATCTGACGACGGCCCCATCGCGAACCTCGATCACCGTTGTCGGCGCCGTCACCGAAAGCTCGTCGAGGCCATCGTCCGAATGGAGAACCAGCGCGTACTCTGCCCCGAGTTCGGCGAGGGCCTCGGCCACCAAAGGCTGAACTTCGCTACCCCAGACTCCGAGAACCTGGCGACGAACACCGGCCGGATTGGTAAGGGGTCCTAAGAGATTGAAAACCGTCCTCACACCGAGGGCGCGGCGTACGGGCACCACCGCGGCCATGGCCGGGTGGAGTTGCTGAGCGAACAAAAAGGCGATCCCGACTTCCTCGAGCAGGTCCGCCAGCGCTTGACGATCGAGATCGAGTCGAACGCCGAGAGCCTCGAGGACATCGGCCGAGCCGCAGCGCGAGGAGACCGAACGATTGCCGTGTTTGGCCACCGGCACCCCGCCCGCAGCGGCTACCAGGGCCGACGCGGTGGAGATGTTGATGGTCTCGGCGCCGTCACCACCGGTTCCGCAGGTGTCGATGGCGCCGGCCGGCGCCGTCACACCGAGGGCCCTGGCGCGCATGGCGCGAGCAGCCGCCGCAACCTCGATCCCGGATTCGCCCTTGGCTCGCAGCGCCACGAGTATGCCCGCCACCTGCTCGTGCTCGAGCTCGCCATCCATGATGGCGCCGAACAGACCCTCCATGGTCGGAGCGTCGAGGTCATCGCCTCTCAGCAATGTCTCGAGGGTTGTCTTCGAATCAGCCACTCTCACCTCACTGCTCACCAAATTCATAATTCATAATTCATAATTCATAATTCTAAACGACTTACCGCTTCCAAGCCTCTTTGACCTCGATCCCTGCGAGTTGTAGGAAGTTGGCGAGCAACTGCATTCCGTTCACACTCAGGTACGACTCGGGGTGGAACTGCACCGCGTGGTGCGGCCGCTCGCGGTGGGCCACGCCCATCACCAGATCGTCATCGGTCCAGGCGGTGATCTCGAGTTCTTCGGGCACCGTCGCGCGATCGACCAAGAGCGAGTGGTAACGGGTGGCGATGAAGGGATCGGGCAGACCGGCCATGACCCCGGTGTCGTTGTGGTAAATCTCTGATGTCTTGCCGTGAACCGGCGCCGGGGCGCGAACAATGGAGCCACCGTGGACCGCGGCCAGCGACTGGAGACCAAGACAGATCCCGAGCATCGGCGTTCCACCAGCGGCTCGGATGAGATCCATGCTGACGCCGGCGTCGTCGGGCGTGCCGGGTCCCGGGGAGATCACGATGGCCTTCGGCCGCCGTCGGAGCAATTCTTCGGCGGTGCCGGCATCATTTCTTACGACCTCGATTTCGGCGCCGGAGATTTCCGCCAACTCCTGCACAAGGTTGTACGTAAAGCTGTCGTAGTTATCGATCATCAGAATCATGCTGCCGCCAACTTCTACTTTCGGCGAGTTTCAACGGTGAATGTTAGTAGTGACTTCCTCAACAGTTCTTAGTTTTTAGTTCTAAGTTTTTAGTTTCATCGCACATGCTCGTCTTGGCGTTGGGAGCACGATGCGATGAAACTAAAAACTTAGAACTAAAAACTCAACACTCTTCACTATGATC
>CBESWV010000022.1:0-27622 GCA_965533305.1 uncultured bacterium
AAACTCCGCGCCCTTGGAGGGCCGGCGTCTCGCCGGCCTGATGGTGAGAAGGGTCGGAAGACCTCAGTGTCCAATTCTCGAATTTTGCAAGAGGCTGAGCCGTTTATCACGCCACATTCCTGCAATCGCCAGAGGCGCGAATCAAGGGTGATCGGGCGACGGGAGTCGATCCCCTTCCACGATCTGGAATGACCCAGACCCGGTGAGGGTTCCAGGAACTGACGGGGGAGATGTGCACGATTTCACGCTTGCGGACAGATTCGAAACGATCAGCGAGTGGCGGCACCGGGGAAACGGACTCACAGTCTTGACGGTCCCCACACCGGTGGCCCCGGTGGTGGGATTCTCGGTGGTCTATCGGGTCGGTTCCCGCCACGAGGTGGCGGGTCACACGGGTGCGACTCACATGCTCGAGCACCTCATGTTCAAGGGGTCGGAGAGCTTCAACGCGGAGCGCGGGACCGAGATTGCACGCACTCTGCACCGGGTGGGCGCTTCATTCAACGCCACCACGTGGCTCGACCGCACGACCTACTACGAGGTGCTGCCGGTGGATCGTTTGCCGATTGCGGTGGCCATCGAGTCTGATCGGATGCGGCGGGCGCTGATCCGCCCGGAAGATCTCGAGAGCGAACGGACGGTGGTGCTCAACGAGCTCGACACGGGCGAGAACGAGCCCGTCGATCTGCTGATGAAATCGTCCTTTGCGCACGCCTTCATCGAGCACCCGTACCACCACCCGACCATCGGCTGGCGAGGCGATGTCGAACGGATGTCGGCGGAGGTGCTGCGTCGGTTCTACGACACCTACTACCACCCGGACAACGCGACGGTCATCATCGTCGGCGATATCGACGAAGAATCGGCGCTGGTCGAAGTCGAACGTGGCTTTGGCGCGATTCCGCCCGCATCGGCCGCGATCCCGGATCTCGCGATCCGGGAAGGACGACAGCGGGGTGAGCGGCGCTTTGTCATCGAGCGGAAGGGTGAGCTCGGCAGCCTTGCCATGACCTGGCACATCCCCGAGGGGCTGCACTCGGATGTGCCGGCTCTCAACATTCTGACCCAGGCCTTCAGTGATGGCGTGACTTCGCGGCTGTATCAGCGGCTGGTGGAAACCAACCGCTGTCTTGGCCTCCATGCTTTCACCTTTGAACTCCACGACCCCGGCGTGCTCCAGATCTTCGCCACTTTAGCCCCCGGAGTGGACCACGGTTCCGTCGAGGCCGAGATTCGGGATGAAATCGCGGCTCTGACCGAAACACCGCTGTCCGAAAGCGAGCTCGCGCGGGCGTTGATCCAGACCCGGACCGATCTCGCCTTCCATCGGGAGTCGCCGGCGCAGATCATGAGTGCCCTGACCGAGGCGGTGGCCATGGGTGACTGGCGGCGGTTCCCGAGCGAGCTCGAGGCCGTTTCGGCCGTCCGGTCCGAGGATGTGGGTCGGGTGGCCGATGACTATCTTCGAGACACCAACCTCACCGTTGGGTGGTTTGTTCCCCAAGGGGGGAACGGGGCCGCCTCGGGTCATACCCCTGCTCCCCGGCCCTGCTATCTCCGCCGTCCGTTCGCCGACCGTGTCGATGTCCGCGATCTTCCCGGTGGAGCCCGCCTGGCGGTGTTGTCCAACCCCCACGCACCGACGGTCACCATCGCCGGCACCATCGGAGCCGGTCTCGACGCGGCCACCGACGGCCGGTTCACCGTGCCGAGCATGACCGCAGCCATGCTCGATCGGGGCACCACCAGTCGCGACCGGCTCGGGCTCGCCGGTGAACTCGAGGATCGGGGTCTGCACCTCGGGGTCAGGGCTCTGGGCAACTCACCGACCGTGGTGTCGTTCTCGGCCCAGGGTCTGGCGGAGGAACTCGATCGATTGGCGGCTCTGCTCGTCGATATCCTCAGATTCCCGGTCTTCCCCGCAGACGAACTCGATCGTCTGCGTCAGCGGATCCTGGGTTCCCTGCTCAGCGAACGCGAGAACACGTCGGCCATGGCCTATTCCGCGCTCACCCGGAGCCTGTATCCCGTGGGGCACCCGTTGTACAAGCGACCGGTGGAGGATCGAGAGTCCGAACTCGTAGGTCTCACCCGGGATGATCTCGAGGCCTTTCACACCCGAGCCTACGGACCCGAATCGATGGTGATCGCGGTGGTCGGAAATGTCGATCCCGATGCGGTTGCCGCGGCGCTTTCTCGTCCGTTGACGGATTGGCGGGGCGAGGCGAAACCGCCGACCGAAACCCCGGCGGCGGGAGCCGGCGGAAAGGCATCGACGCTCATCGAAATGCCGGATCGCCCGAATCTCGACTTCTTCCTCGGTCACACCGGGGGGCTCCTGCGGGGCGACGCCGATCTGGCGGCCGCCGGTCTGGCCAATTCCTGTCTCGGGCAATCCGCCCTGACCTCGCGACTCGGTGTCGCGGTCCGTGATGGCGAGGGTCTTTCCTACAGCGTCTACAGCCGGTTCTTCGGCACCCTGGGGATTTCGGGTCCCTGGGCCGTCAGCTGCAGCGTCGCGGCCGAGAATCTGGAGCGGGCGGTCGAACTCTGTCGCGAGGTCGTGACCGTCTATGTCACCGATGGACCCACCGAGGCCGAGCTTGAAGATGAGCGCCAGGCTCAGGCCGGTGCGTATCAGGTCGGTCTGGCGACCAACGCCGGGATCGCGCGAGAGCTGGTCACGGCTCTCACCGCCGGTGAGGAGGTCTCCCGTCTGGATGAGTTCCCGAAGCAGCTCCTAGCAACGACACGCGACGAGGTGCTGGAGGCCACCCGCAAGCACATCCGCCCGGACGAGCTCACGCTCGCCGTGGCGGGCACCCTTCACGAGCCAAGCTCGTGAACGAATGATGAATTATGAGTTATGAATTATGAATTGCGCTGCACCGAACAACATTTAACGACAGTAGCCCGGTGCGATGTCATTCATAACTCATAATTCATAATTTGTTTCATTCCCATTCCACGTTGAGGTGGTGCAATCTGCCTTCAAGGTACGGTCGCACCTCGGTGTCGAGAATGGCCTCGACCTCGTTGAGCCGGTGTCGTCGAGAGGCATGGATGAGTACGAGATGTCGGCACTTGAACTGCTCGAGATGGGGTTTGAGATCGGCGAGATGGGTGTGGCCGTAGCGGGTGGCCCGGTCCCGGTCGGCGGGTTTGAAGAATGAGCATTCCACAAGCACGATCTCAGCGTTGAAGAGTTCGGGCCGCGTATCGAGGAGACCCGGTCCCGAATCGGCGCAGTAGGTCAGGATTTCCTCTGTCACCTCCTCGGTGACCTCTTCACCGGCGAGCCGTCGACGGGCGATTTCGGGCTCGGGCAGATGAGCGAAGTTGGGGCGGAGTCGTCGTTTTCGCCAGATGATCTGAGTGCCGAGGGTCGGAACCCAGTGGTCGGTGGAGAAAAAGACAAGCTCCATATCGCGGCGGAGCTGATGGCGACCGCCGTCGGTGGCCGGGGTCACCGTGACCCGGTAGGGCTCACCTCCCTCGAGGCGGGCGAGGTTCGCGAGGAGCGAGCGGATCTCCTCCTCGATGGGTTCGGGAACGATCAGCTCCGCCGGCGGCATGGAATTGAGATAGCGCTGAGAAGCCCAGTATCCGAGCCCTCCGAGATGATCGAGATGGCCGTGACTGACGACCACCGTCCGCATGGGGGGCAGGGCGCGGTGGGCCCGGCCCGGATCGAGGGCGAGGTGGAGCTGCGGCAGGAGGATGAGGGTGCTCTCGCCGGCACGAGATCCACCGACCAGGCGCAGCTTGCCCCATGACGTTTCGAGCTGGAGCTGTTTAGTCGGCACGGCTCACCGGCTTGTCCGCACGAGGAAGAGCGAAGCTTCACTCGAACTCTTCGGCTGGTCGATTTTCAGCGCCCACTCCGAATCTTTCGGCAGGGTTTCGCTGAATGTCTTCGAGGCGATGACACCACGTTTTCGGTCGGTGATCGTCACGACCACCGTTCGCGCCCCGGATGGTGTGAGGAGGACTCTCTTGACGATTCCGCTGCCCTCCGTTTTGAGGCCGAGGAAACCCTTTTTTGTGTGGTCGAAGGGGATGTCGGCCAGGGTCTCGCCATCGACCGCGATGGTCACGGCTCCGGCGTTGATGGGGCAGTTGTAGTAGACCGTGATCCTGGCGTTGCCGGGCGCCTGCCTCGCGACCGGGGCGGCGGCGGGGGAGAGAATGAGTTCCGGTGAGGCGACACGGGAGGGAGTCGAGGTGGAACGCCGCCGCCGAGCCTGGCGCGACCGGTCTTCGGCAAGCTCGAGGTAGTCCGCGGCGAGCTCACTCAGCGGATCGAGTTCGAGGGCCCCTCTGAAGTGGCCCGCGGCGGTGGCGTAGTTCCCGGATCGGTAGGCCCGCCTTCCCTCCGCCACCAACTCCGCCACCCTCTCCTGGGTCTTCGAACTCGTCCTCTGAAGCTCGATTTCAGTTCCTATCTGGCGAGCGAGGGCTCTCGCGGCGGGGGAAGCCGGGGCCTGGTCCAGGACCGATTTGACGGCTTCCTGGGCACGTTCGAGTTCACCCGCCGCCATGGCGTCGCCGGCGGACCAGAGCATGCGTGCGGTGCGGTTGAGATTGCGAGTTGCGCCGGCCGACGGTGCGGTGAAGGGCTCCTCGGGTTTCAGCGTCGTCAGAATGCCGATGGTTGCGATCCAGATGAGGGTCCATGCGCCGATGATGGTCAAGGACCAGGCCGGGGTGACTTCCCAGGTCAGTGGTTCCGGCAGGACGATTCTCTCACCCAGCCGGGACCAGGCATGAAGGAGCGAGTTCCTTCGACCGGTCTGAGTCTGCGGCATCCGGACCGGGGGGAGTCGCTCTCCCGCCCGGGTGTCGAGGTCCGGGGAGTGGATCGCGGTGCCGAGATCGTCTTCGGGTTCTCGCCGAACCAGGGATCGGGCGAGGGCGGCGAGGACCGACGCGAGTTCGGTGCCGCTCTGGAAGCGTCGGTCGGGGTCTTTGTCCAGGCATTTGACGACGATGGGGTTGAAGGCCGCGGGAACGCTTTCGTCGACGAGGGAAGGGATCGGTGACGGCTCCTCCACGATCTTTCTGGTGACGTGGTGCATGGTCTCACCCGTGTACGGTCGCTGACCCGTGAGAAGGGTGAAGAGAACCACTCCGAGAGAGAAGAGATCCGATCGTCCGTCGATGGGACTCCCGGTGATCTGCTCCGGCGACATGAAATTCGGCGTGCCGATGAACTGGCCCTCCGTGGTCAGATTCGACGATTCCAACCGGGCGATACCGAAATCGGCGATCCGAGCGCTGCCGTCGCGGGTGAGAATCAAATTCCCCGGTTTGATGTCGCGGTGGATCACCCCCATCTGGTGGGCATAGTCGAGGGCCACGGCGACATCGGCGACGATGCGGGCAGCCTCGGATGGGCGGAATCGGTGGCCGGAGGCCATGATCTGTTTGAGGTCCCGGCCCTCGATGTACTCCATGGCGATGTAGAGCACTCCACTCGAGCGATCCTCACCGACATCATGGACGGTGACGATTCCCGGGTGATTGAGGCGGCCGGCGGCCTGCGCCTCGCGGAGAAAGCGCTCGCGGAACTCGTCGGCGATCTCGACATCGACATCGAGCCGCAGGGTCTTGAGCGCCACCTTGCGGTCGATGAGGGGATCACGAGCGAGATAGACGATGCCCATGGCGCCCCGGCCGAGCGTCCTCTCCACCTCGTAGCGGCCAACGTGAGTTACGGCCATTGATCCAATTCTATCGCTATTTCTGCTGTGGATGATGCCGATCTGGCGCTCCGCAGGCCGAAACGACGCCTCAACCGGCTAAGATCCCGGCTTGCCGGTAGGCATGATCCTTGCCTATGACCCTCCGAGGCCTGTTGGCCTGCGGGGGGATTTATGGAAAACAAAGAACTCGAGAATCAGGTGGATCGTGCGGCCGCGCGCCTCGGAGAGGTGCAGCGCGCTGTTTCGGAAGTGATCGTCGGTCAGGACCGTCTGGTGGAGTCGCTGCTCGCGGCTCTGATGTGCCGAGGACATGTGCTCCTCGAAGGTGTGCCGGGTCTGGCCAAGACTCTGACGGTCCGGACCTTGGCGACGGTGGTTGGAGGGAGCTTCCAGCGGCTTCAGTTCACCCCGGATCTCTTGCCCGCCGATGTTACGGGGACTCAGATCTTTGATCCTCGGACCTCGGAGTTCGTGCCCCACAAGGGGCCGATCTTCGCCAACCTGGTCCTTGCTGACGAGATCAATCGGGCGCCCGCCAAGGTCCAGTCCGCCCTCCTCGAGGCCATGGAGGAGCGGCAGGTCACCATTGGAGAAACCACCGATTTGCTGCCCGATCCCTTTGTGGTTTTGGCGACACAGAACCCCATCGAGCAGGAAGGGACCTATCCCCTGCCCGAAGCCCAGCTCGATCGCTTCCTCTTCAAAGTGGTGGTCGACTACCCATCGCCGGAGGACGAACGCCGGGTCCTCGAATACCACCTGGCCGAGTCTTTCCCGAAACCCGAGCGGGTGACCGATCTCGAAACGCTGATGGAGCTCGAATCGGTCGTTCGCCAGGTCTATCTCGATGAACGGATTCGAAGCTATATCGTCAATCTCGTCGCCGCCACCCGTAATCCGGCCGAGGTCGGTCTCGGCGATCTGGTCCCCCTCATCGGTTTTGGGGCATCACCCCGCGCTTCCATCGCCCTCGCGCTCGGCACCCGTGCCTTCGCCCTGGTGCGCGGTCGCTCCTATGTGACCCCGGAGGATGTCAAGGAACTCGCCCCCATGGTTCTGCGTCACCGCATCGTGCTCACCTACGAGGCCGAGGCTGAGGGGGTGACGGTGGGAGAGGTGGTGGATCGGATGCTGCTGGCGGTGGAGGTTCCTTGAAGCGACGCCTGGCCGCCTATTTCGGACGTCCGAACCCGGTGGATCCGGTACAGGAGGTCGGCAGCGAGCTGCGGGCCCAGGTGCGCCGGCTGGAGATCCGCGCACGCCAGTCCATGCAAGCCGGTCTCGCGGGCCAGTACCAGAGCGCCTTTCGGGGCCTCGGTCTGGAGTTCGAAGAGGTCCGCGAGTATCGCTATGGCGATGATGTCCGCACCATCGACTGGAACGTCACCGCCCGCACCGGCGACCTCCATGTCAAGAGATACCGGGAAGAACGAGATCTCACCATGCTGCTGCTCGTAGATCTCTCGGCCTCGACCCGTTTCGGTTCCGGGGTCATGACGGTGCACGATCTCATCGCCGAGGTCTCGAGTCTCTTTGCCCTCGCCGCGGCACGCCGTGATCGAGTGGGCGCCATCCTCTTCGATGACTCCCTCCGTGCGGTGATCCCGCCGCGCCTCGGCTGGCGGCACGGTCTGCGGGTGGTGCGCGAGGTGCTCGGTGCGATGCCTTCCGGCAGGGGAACCGCTTTCGCCGATGCCGTGCGGAGCGCCGGCCGTCTGCTCCACCGCCGTGGGGTTGTGATTGCGGTGGTGGATCGGAGCTGCCCGCTCCCCCGGCGGGAGCTATTGGCTCTCTCCGCCCGCCACGAAATCGTCGTCGTCCGCGCCGCGGACGAGTTGTCGCGAACCGGTATTCCGGGCTCGCGGCTGCCGGTGATCGATGCTGAATCGGGCCGCCCGGGGGTGGTCCGGGGTCGACCGAACGAGGTTTCCGACCGGGTCCCGCCGGGCATCGATTCCGTCGATCTGGTCACCGACACCGACTATCTTCCGGTCGTTCGGGCGATGCTCGAGAAGCGAGAGAAGCGTGTCCACTGATCGCGTTTGCCGTTGCCTGCTCGTGGGGCTGATCGCCTTTTCGGCCCTGGCTGCAGCAGCCGAGGATCCGTCTCTCGAGCTCGAGGTCTCGCCGCCATCGATTCGGGTGGGCGACCGCATCGAGGTCCTGGCCTCCGCCCGCGGCGGCGACGGCTGGATGTGGGGCGAGTTGACCGTGGCCCTTGATCCGGATGGCGACTGGGCATTGATCGACGGACCGTCTCCCATTACCGGCGCCCGGCCACCCGCCTGGAAACTCATCCTGGCGCCCCTGGCCCTTGGCGAGCAGGCATTACCATCGATCACCGTCTCGGTACGGTCGGCCGATGGCGAGACCATCAAGGTCGAAGAGGGCGATCCACCGGTTGTCTCGGTTGTCTCGGTTCTCGCCGCCGAAGAAGAGGAACCCGCCCCGGCGCCGTTGCGCAACCCCATCGGGGTGCGTGGCTTTCCGTGGGAGTGGGTGCTGCCCATCGCTGGAGTGCTGCTGCCGCTGTGCGCCGGCGCGGCCTGGTTGTGGCGGGGGCGTGGTCGTCCTTTGGCTGCCGGGCGGCCGGCGCTTCCGCCCCTGGCCGAACTCGAGGCTCTGGCCTCTGAACTCGAAACCCGGGTCGGGCGGGAGCCGGCGGATGGTGTCTGCGATCGACTCGCCTCCGGTCTTCGGCACTATCTTGAACGACGAACCGGTGAACCCGCCCAGGAGATGACATCCTATGAATTGCGGCTACTCGCCCGCGACCGTGAGTGGCCGGAGATCTCCCGACGTCTCGTCCAGAGGGTGATGGAGGTGGCCGACACCATTCGATTCGGTCGGCGCCCGTCCACCGACGAGGAACTGCAGGGAGCGATCGCCCATGCCCTCGATGCCGCCCGGTCGGTCGAGGCATATCTCGATGAGGCGACACGGGTGACGGCCGAGGCGGAGACCGGCACATGATGCGCATTGCCTCACCTTGGTGGCTCGGGCTGCTCGCCGCAGCCGTTGTGTTGATGGTGCTGTGGTTGCTTCGTCGGCGTTGGCAGCGGTTTCCGTTCCCCGATGTTGCAGCCGCCCTCGGAAGCGCCGGGCGAATCCCGGAGCGAACCGTGATGGCCGGAGTCCTCGCCGCGCTGGCCTTGGCGCCGCTCGCGGTGGCTCTCGCGCGGCCCCAGGAGGTCCTGTCGCGGCGGCTCGAGCGCGCCGAGGGCGTTGATCTCGTGGTGGCGCTCGATGTCTCCGGATCCATGTCCGCCCTTGATTTCGAGCCCACCGATCGGCTCGGTGTTGCCAAGGAGGTCATCGGTCAGTTTCTCGACGGCAGGGCCAACGACCGATTCGCCCTGATTGTCTTTGCCGGCGCCGCCGTGACCCTGGTTCCCCTGACTCTCGATCACGCGGTCGCCCAGCACCTGCTCGACGAAGTGCAGATGGGGAGCCTGCCGGATGGAACCGCCATCGGGCTCGGGCTCGGGACGGCGGTGGCCCGCCTGAGGCACTCGGAGGCCGAGTCAAAGGTGGTGGTTCTCGTCACCGACGGCTCCAACAACACCGGTCAGCTCGATCCCATCAACGCGGCCGAGATGGCGGCGGAGCTCGACATCACGGTCCATACGGTGCTGGTCGGTCGCAATGGGATGGTTCCCGTTCCGATTCCCGTCCGCGATCAGCGAACCGGCAGGGTGACTCATCAGGTGCGGCAGATGGAGATGGAGATCAACCCGGAACTCCTGGCCGAGGTCGCCCGCATCACCGGGGGAAGCTCCTTCAGAGCTCGTGATTCAGAGGGGCTCGAGGAGGTCTTCGAGGCCATCGATGGGCTCGAGAAGACCGAGTTCACATCGACCAAGCTGGTGCGGTATCGCGAGCGTTTCGAACGTTGGGCGGTGGCGTCGCTGGTGATTCTTCTTCTGGGAGCCGCTCTCGAGGGCTTTTTCGGGAGAACCCCATGGTGAGCTTCGGCGAGATTCGCATCCTCGGTCTGCTGGTTCTGCCGGCGGTGATCGGTGCGGCGGTCATCGCCCGCCACCTGACCCGGCTGCGGCTGCAGCGTGGTCTCGCCTCACCCGCCGTGTGGGGCCGGGTCATGGGTGGACTGCCGGCCACCGGGTTGGTGCGAATGCTGCTGTGGTGCGGCGCCGCCGTCATGATCATCCTGGCTCTGGCGCGGCCCCAGTGGGGTGAGCTTCCGGGCGATGAAAGCGTCCGGACCCGTGATCTCGTCCTCGCCCTGGATGTGTCGGCCTCCATGCTGGCCGCCGATGTGCCGCCATCGAGGATGGCGCGGAGCATCGAGGCTGCTCAGCGGCTGTTGCCGCTGCTCGAGGGCAACAGGGTCGGGGTGGTGGTCTTCTCCGGCGAGGCCTATCCGCTGGTTCCTCTGACCACCGATCTCGACGCGGTCGCCGCCTTCCTCTCGGGCATCTATCCCGGCATGGTGGCGAGACCGGGGTCCGATATCGAACAGGCGGTGGCATCCGCGCTGGAGCTGTTGCCTCCGGAAGGTGAGGGCAGGGTGGTGGTTCTGGTGACCGATGGCGAAAACCTTCAGGGCAACGTCGACGCCGCCGTGTCGGCGATCAAAAAATCAGGAGTCGGCGTCCTCACCGTCGTGGCCGGCACCGAGCGGGGCGGCCCGATCCCGGTCGCGGGTCCCGACGGCGCCATCCACCACAAACGTGATCAGAACGGCCAACCGGTGATCACCCGCGCACACCCGGAGGTGCTCGCCGCCATCGCCGATGCGGTGGATGGCGCCTCTGTCGAACTCGCCGATCGCGATGTGGTTGATCAATTGGCGCGGATCGTCGACTCGCTCCGCACCCGGGAGGCCGAGGCCAATCGGACGGTGCAGAAGGTGGAGCAGTTTCCGCTCTTTCTCATGCTTGCAGCCGGCCTTCTGGTCGGCAGTTTCCTGGTGTCACCGTGGCGAAGGCTGGCGGCTCTGACGGCCATGGCCGGATTGCTGTTCGTCGCACCCGCTCGAGCGCAACAGGGCCCGCAGCCGGCCGCCGTGCCGCAACCGCAACCGCCGCCTATGACGGCGCCTCCGGCGACCGAGGCGGACGGACCTGCCCCGGTGGTCGAGCCGCCGACCTGGCAGCGGGTCGTGCCCGGTGGTTCTCGGCGGATGGCTCGCCGGGGCGTCACCCGGTGGCTCGATGGAGAGGTCGAAACCGCGGTCGAATCTTTTACCGGTGCGGCGATGCTCGATCCGGAGAATCCCGAGCGGCTCTATGACCTGGGTACGGCGCTTGGCGCCAGTGGTCAACTCGAATCGGCGATTCCGATTCTCGAGCAGGCCTACGCCGGTGGAGTTCCCAATGCAGCCTACAATTCGGGGACATCGTCGTTGCAGTACCAGCAGGCCGAGGCCGCGGTGAAGTGGCTGCGTGAAGCGGTGCTCCTCGATCCCGATGATCTCGAGGCCAAACGCAACTACGAGCTCGCGCTCGCCCTGCTCGAAGAGCAACAACAAGAGCAGGAAAACCAGGATCAGGAGCAGGAAGAACAGGAACAGGAAGAAGAGCAGGAACAGGAACAGGAGCAAGATCAAGAGCAGGATCAGCAGCAGCCGGCGCCGACTCCGACCCCCTCTGACAGCGAGGCCCTCTTTCAGGCTCTCGAGCGCGCCGAAGCCGAAGCTCGCGAGGCCATGCAGTCACCCACCCCGCAGGTAACGACCGTGGAGAAGGATTGGTGACACGTCGCCTTCGGTTCGCCCTCGGCATCGTGGTGTCGGGGATTCTGTTGGTCGCGGCGTGGCCGGCGGCTGCCTCCGAACCCAGCCTCGAAGTCCATCTCCAGCCCACGAGGTTCGGCGTCGACGATCTGGTCCAGCTGACGATTCGAGTGACCGAGCCACCTCCCAATCTGCAGGTTCCGAAGCTCGGCGAACTCAACAATCTCGAGGTCGTCGGCGGTCCGTCCACCGGATCCGAGTTCAGTTTTGTCAACGGTGTGGCGTCGCGTTCCCAGACGTTTACCTATGTGTTGCGCGCCCGTCGGCCGGGGCCGGCCTCGGTGGGACCCGTGACCGCTCGTGCCGGTGACAAGGAGCTGAGGGCGAACCCGGTTTCGGCCGAGGTTGTCGAGGGAAGTGTCGCCCCGCCATCGAGACGTGGACGCCGCTCGCCTTTCACCAACGATCCGTTTGCCGATCGCATCCCCCGTCGCGCGCCGCCGCGGATTGAAGTCGTGCTTCGCCACGACCTCAGCGCGCGCAACGTGACGGTCGGTCAGCCGTTGGTAGCGACCGTCTATCTCGACTCGACGGTGAGCTCACTCTATGACTTCAACTGGCGCACGGCGCCTTCCTACCCGGGGTTCTGGGCTCAGCGCCTGGACAATCCCGATCAGGTCACGCCCGATGTCGTTGAGATCGACGGGACCAGGTTCTATCGCTACCGGGTCCTGCAGTCCGTGCTGGTGCCGCTCAAGAGCGGCTCAATCGAGATCCCAGTGGTCGAAGCGGCGATTGGTGTGCGGTCATCGGGTTTCTTTGATTCCGGCCAACTCGTCGAACGCTCGACCCCGGTGCGGACCATCGAGGTGGTGGGACGCCCGTCCGCGCCGGATGGATTCTCGGGTGCAGTCGGCGACCTTCGCTACAGCGCGAGTCTCGAACCGGCCGAGATCGAATATGGGCAATCAGCGGTCATGACGGTCAAACTCGAGGGTCGCGGCAATCTCCCGCTCGTGGAAACGCCGGTCCGGTTTCCCGACAATATCGAGTGTGAAATCTATCCACCTGAAGAGGATTCTCGAGTGAAGGTGGATGGCAGCGGCATCCACGGCTCGAGAACCTGGCAGATGACTGTCGTGCCTCGAGGTTCCGGCCCCATTGAACTTGGAGGGGTCGATCTTTCGGTCTTCGACCCCTCGACGGGCAGCTATGTCACCCAGACGATCGGCCCTCTGACCCTCACCGTCGGCGCTCCCCCGCCGACGCCGACTCCAGTCGTCACCCCGGTCCCGGTGGATAGCCAGGGTGTCGAACCTCTCGAGCCCGAAGTAAAGGACACGGCCGCCGGATATCCGTCGTGGTTGTGGATCGTCGGCGCTCTTGTCGTCGGTGTGGGGGCGGGTGCTTCAACGACCTGGGCGCTGAGCCGACGCGCACGGTTCGCGCTCCCTCCGCGACGGTCGGATCAGACCCCCGCCGACCGGGCGCGCGAACTCCAGCTCACCCTCGAACGTTGGTGGTTGGATGTCAGATCAACCAGCGGCGGCGCGGCCCTGGACGAGGAGATGCGGGATCTTCGCCGCGATCTCGAAGCCGTTCGTTTTGCTCCGGGCCGTGCGGATCACTCGGACACCGTGGAGGATCTCGAATCACGGCTCAAGCGCATCATGAAACGGGCCTGAAACCGATACCGATCGCCGGTGAGAATTCTTCGGTTCTGGTGATAGACTGTGAAGATGCAGTCTCCGCGGGTCTTTAGTCTTCCAATAGAAGATCTTGAGCCGTTTCTCGATCGCCGCCGGTACTCGGCCTTTGCGGTATCTCAGTTGGCCGTGACCTCGTTTCTCGGTGAGATCCTCTCCAAGGCCAACGACTTCGTGCCGTCGAGTTCGGGATCGATCCTCATGGATCGGCCGTTCGAGCGGGGCTCGACCCCGGCCAACACCTCGCTCTACTTCGTGGCAACCTTCGGTTCCTCGGCTCAGACCATCCTCGGCCGAGACCTCAGGGCCGATCGAGGGGTCGCAGGCTATGTCTATCGCACCGGCGAACCCTATGTCATGAACGATCCGAAGAATGACCCCACCTTCTACTCCAAGTTTGACGAAGGCACCGATTTCAAGACATCTTGCGCGATCGCGGTTCCGGTGAGAATCGAGCGAATGGTGTGCGGAGTGCTCGAGCTGGTCAACCGGATCGGCGAAGGCGGCTACACCGAGCGCGATCTGCAGATGCTCGAGATCTTCGCGCGCTACACATCGGTGTCCATCGAGAACCTGCTTGACGCCCAACGGGCCAACGAGATGGCGCGCCGCGATGATCTGACCGGTCTGTACAACGATCGGTTCTTCCACCACCGCTTGACCGAAGACCTCGTCCGTGCCGATGTCACCGGTGGAACGGTCGCCCTGCTCTTCCTCGATCTCGACAACTTCAAGTCGGTCAACGACAACCATGGCCATCTCGCCGGGTCGCAGGTGCTCAAGGAGTTTGGCTATCTCCTCAAACAGACGGTCAACATTGATCGTGCGACGCTGGCCCGCTATGGAGGAGATGAGTTCGTCGTCATCCTCCCGGAGCTCGATCTCGAACAGGCGAAGGCGGTTGCGGCCGATATGCAGACCGCTTTGGAGAAAACCCAATTCCTCCAGGGGAGCTTTTCGTGGTCCGATGGCCCCGTCTATTGGCGGGAGCCGTTGACCTGTTCGATCGGGGTGGCGGTCTATCCCGTCCACCTTCCCCGTCACGGGACCACGGATATGAAAAAAAACCTCCTGTTGCGGGCAGCCGATCTCGCCATGTACGACGCCAAGGCGGCCGGCAAGGACCAGATCCACATCGCCGACTAGTGGACCCCCGCCACAATTGCAGGCGGTTTGCATCGGCACTCTCGATACTTCACCCCAATTGTGACGGGGTACACTCGTTGTTCATGCCGATTTGGCAGATCGCATTGCGGACACAAGCGGGAACTTTGGCACGGTGATTGCTGTTACCAAGGGCGAGACCGCGTGGAACGCAATCGCGGTCCGAGAATCCCGGGAGGAACAATGGAACGCGAAAGACAGAAATACTACTCGTTGGCGGCCATCGTGGTCGCGGCGGTGCTCTTCGGTATGGTGATCGCCGGTGGTCTTGATCTGACGCCGCCGGCCAACGCCGATCGTCACACTCAGGTTCAGCCGGTGATGGAGACCATCGCTGCGCCGGACTTCGCCACTCTTGCCGACCGTGTTGTGCCGTCGGTGGTTTCGGTGACCATCAAGGACGTCCAGGACCCATCTGAAAGCAACAGCCGGATGCCGAGGGATCCGTTCCACGAGTTCTTCCGTGGGCCCCAGGCTCCCTCGGACGAACCATCGGTGCGGCGTTCTGCGGGTTCGGGGTTCTTTATCTCGGCCGATGGCGAGATCGTCACGAACTACCACGTGATCGAAGACGCCGACACCATTCTCATCGAGCTTGTCGATGGAACTCAGTTCGAGTGTGAGGTCATCGGTCGCGACGAGGCGACCGACTTGGCATTGATTCGCGTCCAGAAGCCCGATCGAGATTTCACCTACCTCACCCTTGGTGACTCCGAGGCGGTGCGGGTCGGCGAGTGGGCCATGGCCGTGGGCAACCCGCTCGATATGGACCATACGGTGACCGTCGGGGTGGTTTCCGCCAAGGGTCGTGTTCTCGGGCTTTCTCGAGAGGGGACGTCCTTCGAGAACTATATCCAGACCGACGCCGCCATCAACCTCGGCAACTCGGGCGGTCCGCTGGTCAATATCCGTGGTGAGGTGATGGCCATCAATACCGCCATCAATGCGCGCGGCCAAAACCTCGGTTTCGCCGTCCCGGTAGACACCCTGCGTCAGATTCTGCCGCAGCTGCGCGAGCATGGGATGGTCGTGCGTGGATTCCTCGGGATCACCATCAACAACCTGGATCAGGACAGCGCCGAGGCGTTCGGACTGAGCAGTCGTGACGGCGCGCTGGTCGTGGAAGTCGCTCCCGACCGTGCGGCCGACAAGGGTGGTGTTCGCCACGGCGATATCGTCATCGCCATCGACGGTGATTCCATCGAGGACACGAGAGAGCTCATTGACACCATTTCGGCAATGCCGCCGGGAACCAAGGTCGAGCTCACCGTTATCCGCGACGGCAAACAGCGCAAGCTCGATGTCACGCTCGAGGCTCGCGATGCCCTCGCTGAAGATACCGGGGGTGATGTAGAACCGACGCGAGAAGACGACACCGCCGAGCGCCTCGGGATCAGTGTCAGCGAGTTGAGCTCGCAGATTCTCAGGCTCTACGGCCTCGAGGACGACGCCATGGGTGTTGTGATCACCCGAGTGAAGCCGGTGTCGCCGGCCGCCGATGAGGGTCTCATTCGCGGTGATCTCATCATCGAAGCCAACGGTGAATCCATCGAGACCGTTGATCAACTGCGGGAGATGGTGGCTGAGGTGCCCTCGGGTGGGTATCTGCGGCTTTATGTTCAGCGGACCCAGGCACAGGGGCGGTCCTTCTTCGCCATCCTCAAGCTCAACGACTGAAGTCGAACGACCAACAAGACAAAAGGGGCGCACCATCCGGTGCGCCCCTTTTTTTCTCGTGGCCGACGACCGCCGCCCCGATCGCTGCCACGGTCGCTGTCCCGGTCCGGTCGAGTCACTCTCGTGACGAGTTCTCCGGTGCCACCCGTTGCATTGATCGGCATCGGCGATTCACCTTCGCCGGAACGCATTCAGCCGAACAATGCAACAAATGGCACCACGCCTTACGTCCCGGAGCCGTGCCCGAAACCGCACCAGGACCCGAAGAAAACGCCTCGATCGGGGTGCCGGGTCCGGGACTGAGGGTTTTCCTTTCCCCATCGTCCCTCCGAACCTGGTTTCCCCGTCGACAGTGGCCGAGAGAGCCCCCCCAAACATTGTTCGGCCCCAACGTATGAAGGTAGCCGCTGAGATGGCCCGGGTCAAGGGCGTGACGAATCGCTTCGGAGTCGACCCTTGACCTGGCGCCTCCTCCACCCCAAACCCTAAATGCGATGATTGTAGGGGCGGGCGTCTCGCCTGCCCTTCAGACACGCTCCGGTCGGTACAGCGCCACCACGGAGTCTGACGTCTCCGAATCTACGCCGCGTCCACTCTCAACTGTGATGGCTTCGTGTCTTGGTGCCTTCGTGGTTGCGACGTTGCGATGGCCTTGCGATGGAGCTAATACCTAATACCTAACACCTAATACCTCAAAGCTCCCCGTCAATTCGCCCCGCCCGTCGGCGGTTCCTGGGCCGTCGCCGGCGGCTCCTGGACGGGGCCGAAGTTCTGTTCGTAGAGCTTGAGGTTGTGGTTGAGGGCGCGCATGAGTTGTTTGGCGTGGAACGGATTCATGATGATCCGAGCCACCACGGGGATGTCCTGGCGTCCGGGCATGGTCCGACCAAAGTCGAGCAGAACCTCGGAGAAGTTGTGGGCAATGCTGACGAAATTGGCGTATTCACCGAGGGCGAGTTCCTTATCGACGGTGAGCCGGGGCGCATTGGGTGGAGTTGTTGGTTTGTCGCTCATGAAGCCTCCTCAGGGCCGCCATTGTACTCTTTGGTGGAATGAGCCAATTGAACTCCCTCTTCGGTCGTGCCGCCAACGATCGCCGTCACGGCGCCGGTGAGATCGAGGAGGGCGCCCGGCGCCGGTGGCCGATCTTCGAGGCGGCGCCTCTCGAGTTCGTCACAAACAGGATTCGTGAGTAGAATCAGCCATGCTCCCTTTCAACATCACCCACAGCGATGGAGACTCTGCGGCCCGGGTCGCCGAGTTGGTGACCCCGCACGGCACTGTGCACACGCCGGCTTTCATGCCCGTGGGCACCGCGGGTACGGTCAAGGGGATGGCCGGATGGGAACTCGAAAGGCTCGCGCCCGAGATGGTGCTTGCCAATACCTACCACCTGCTCCTCCGCCCGGGGGTCGAGCGGGTCGAACGGATGGGTGGGATCCACCGGTTGATGGCGTGGCCCGGCCCGATCCTCACCGACTCGGGCGGCTACCAGGTCTTCTCGCTCACCGCACGGCGCCGATTGGACGACGACGGCGTGACCTTTCACTCGCATCTCGATGGATCGGCTCATCGCCTGACGCCGGAGAACGTGGTCGAGACCCAGTCGAGGTACGGGGTCGATGTCGCCATGGTCCTCGATGAGTGCCTGCCGTATCCGGTTGATCTGGGGACCGCCGATGAGTCGGTCGCCCGCAGCGTCGACTGGGCCCGCCGCGGGCTCGAGCGCGCGAAGCGCCTACGCGAGACGTCGGACACATGGCAGGGCGGTCTCTTCGCCATCCAACAGGGTTCCCTCGATGAAGGGCTCCGTCGGCGATGCACCGAGGAATTGATCGGTCACGACTTTGACGGTTTCGCCATCGGCGGGTTGGCGGTGGGCGAGCCATCGGCCGCACTCCACGAAGCCGTCGCTATGGCTGCACCGATGTTGCCCGCTTCGAGGCCCCGCTATCTCATGGGTGTCGGCTATCCCGAGGATCTGGTTCATGCGGTTGCCTGCGGGGTTGATCTCTTTGATTGTGTTCTCCCGACGCGCTCGGCGCGGACCGGGAAGATCTTCACCTCTACAGGTGAGATCAACATCAAGAACGCCTGTTTCGCCGATGATCTTCAGCCGCTGGACCAGGCCTGTGAATGCCCGACATGTGCGAGCTACTCACGTGCCGCACTGAGACATCTCTATGTCGCAAAGGAGGTCACATCGGTGGTTCTGTTGACCGTTCACAACCTCACCTTCTTTCTAGGCTTGATGCGAGAGGCTCGGGAAGCTATCATGGCGGGCCGCTACGGGCGGTTTCGGCAGCGGATCGACGCTATCCGCAATAAACTGCCTCGGAGCCAAGGGTCCGTAACGACAGCGAGGTGAATCGATGGAAGGTGCAGCTGGGGGAAATCCCCTATCGATGTTGTTGCCGTTTGTGTTGATCTTTGCGGTGTTCTACTTCATTGTCATCATGCCGGCAAAGAAACAGCAAAAGAAGAAGGACGCGATGCTCTCCGCGCTCAAAAAGGGCGATCGGATCGTGACCAGCGGTGGCGTTCACGGGACAGTGGCGACGGTCGAGGAGAGTTCTCTCCTCGTCAAGGTTGCCGAAAACACAAAAATACGAATCAGCACATCGGCGGTGGCCGGCCTCGTGGGCAACGACGGAACCGCGAGCGAAGGCTGACCGGCGGAGGCGAGAGTGGAAAAAAAGGTAGTGTGGCGAGTCATCGTGATTGTGGCTGTTGTAGCGGCTGCCCTGTGGTCGCTCTGGCCGCCAGAGGAAAAAATTCGTTGGGGGCTCGACCTCGAGGGTGGAGTTCATCTTGTGCTTCAGGTTCAGACCGACGACGCCATCAAGGCCGAGTTGGACGACGCCGCTCAACGGCTGGTGAGTTTTGCGAAGGACGAGGGCGTGGCCCTCGGCGCCACCACGGTGGATGCCGAGGCGTTCCGTTTTTCGGTGGAGGTTCCGTCGGGAGCCGACCGGGTGGCCCTCGAAGACGTCATCGGCCGAAACTTCCCCGACTACGACATCACCAAGGGCGGTACGAGTTGGACCCTGGCCTTCAAACCGAATATCGAGCGCTTCATCCGCGATCAGGCGGTGCGCAAGGGTTTGGAGACCATCAACAACCGCATCGACCAGTTCGGTGTCGCCGAGCCCGTGATCCAGAGACAGGGCATCGAGGGTGACCGGATCCTCATTCAGCTGCCCGGCATGGATGACCCCGAGCGGGTCAAGAAGATCATCAAGTCCACGGCGTTCCTCGAGTTCAAAGAGGTGATGCAGGGACCGGCGCCGGATCGGCCGAGCCTCCTTGCAGGTTCTGCCGGCCTGCCACCCGCCGATGGCGAGGTGATGAGCGGTCCTCGAACCGGGATTGCGGGAGAGACCCTCGGCCGGAGCTACTATCTGGTCAAGAAGAGCTCCATCATCACCGGCCGGGATCTGCGCAGCGCCCGCCGGAGCCAGGACGAGTACGGCATGCCAAACGTCCAGTTCGATCTGGTTCCTTCGGCGGCCGAGAAGTTCGGCGAGTACACGAGTTCGCATATCGGTATCCCCATGGCCATTGTTCTCGACGGGAACGTCATGTCGGCTCCCACCATCCGGGCGCGGATCACCGACTCGGGTGTCATCGAGGGCAACTACTCGATTGAGGAGGCGGAGGATCTCGCGTTGATCCTCAGGGCCGGCGCGCTGCCGGCGACGATGATCTATCTCGAGGAGCGGACCGTGGGACCGTCGCTCGGTCATGATTCGGTGGTCCGCGGTGTCCGAGCGGCCGTCACCGGTCTCGTCTTGGTGATGATCTTCATGCTTGTCTACTACAAGCGCTCTGGGCTCAACGCCGATCTGGCTCTCGTCATCAACATCATCATTCTCATGGGGGCCATGGCCTACTTCGGGGCCACCCTCACCCTTCCCGGGATCGCGGGCGTGATCCTCACCATCGGTATGGCGGTGGATGCCAACGTGCTGATCTTCGAACGCATCCGCGAGGAACTGAGGGTCGGTAAGACCGTGAAGTCGGCCATCGACACCGGGTTCTCCCGGGCCTTCGGTACGATTCTGGATGCGAATCTGACGACGCTCATCGCGGCGCTCTTCCTCTTCCAATTCGGAACCGGACCGGTCAAGGGCTTCGCGGTGACGCTCTCCATCGGGATCTTCGCGAGCGTCTTCACCGCGGTTTTTGTCTCTCGAACCATCTACATGATCACGCTCGCCGGCCGCGACCGGGTGCAAACGCTGAGTATCTGAGGTCCTCGAATGCGAATCATCGGCGATACCAACATTCCGTTTCTGAGCTATCGAAAGATCGCGCTCAGCCTATCCATCCTCGTCATCATCGGCGGGCTGGCCTATCAGTTCATGGGACCCGGCCTCAACCTCGGCATCGACTTTGTCGGTGGCACGCAGGTCACGGTGAAGTTCCGGAGTGAACCCGATCTCGGTCTGCTCCGCGAGACCATGTCGGATCTCCAGACCGGGACACCCTCGTTGCAGCGATTCGACGAGCCGGAGAAGTACGAAATCCTGATCAGGGTCGAAAACCCCGAGGGGGAAGAGGGCGACTTCACCGGGCCCATCATCGAGCTGCTCGACCGAGACCTCAATGCCGGTCTCGGCGATGGCTTTGATCTCAACACCAAGGGAGCGCAGGCTCTGACCGATATCCTGACCACGGCCGATCCCGATGAGACCGGGCTCGACCAAGAGGGAGGAGAGGAGCACTACGGCCCCATGGTCGAAGACGTTTTCTCCTTCCGCAAGGAGAACGGCATCTTCACCTCCATGGATCAGATCGACACCATCGAAGGGGTCTCGGACGGCGTTCGCGCGCTGATCAGGGATCGGGCCGTGCTCGGTGAGTATGCCATCCTCGGCGCGGAGAGCGTCGGACCGGCGGTGGGCGCGGATCTCCAGAACAAGGCCCGGGCGGCGATCGGCTTTTCGTTGCTCGGCATGCTGATCTACATCTGGCTGCGATTCCAGCTGCCGTTCGGCATCGGCGCCGTGGCGGCCCTCTTCCACGATGTCTTGATCACCCTGACCGCGTTGGCCGTCACCGGCCGCGAGATCAACCTGCCGACGGTGGCCGCTCTCCTGGCCCTCGTCGGTTACTCGGTCAACGATTCGGTGGTCGTCTTCGATCGTGTGAGGGAGAACCTCAAGCTGCATCGGGGAGAAGATCTCGAGGACCTGATGAATACCTCGATCAATCAGACCCTGTCGCGTACCTTCATCACTTCAGGCACGACGCTGATGGTGGTGTTGTCGCTCTACTTCTTCGGTGGAGATGTGATCAACACCTTTGCCTTTGTGTTGCTCATCGGCATTATCGTCGGGACCTACTCGTCGATCTTTGTCGCCTCACCGGTGGCGCTCTGGGTCCACCGACTGCTTGCCGCCCGTCGCGAAAGCAAACGCAAGAAGGGACGGCGGTAGGGGGAGCTTTCAGCCGTCAGCCCCATCGCAGGGGTAACAGAAAGACCTGAAAATCCAACCCCGCGGCTTGCCGCGGGGTTTTTCTTGGCGGTTACGGTTTCGGGTCCGGAAGATGCTTCGATCGCGGATCCGGGACGTATGGCGTGGTGCCATCCTTTTGCATTGTTCGGCACCATAGTCTCGTCGGCATTCACGGCTGTGTCGCCGAACAATGCTAAAGGTGGCTCCGGAGAACTCGTCACGGTCGTCGAGGGATCGGGTGGTCGGAAGCGGAGTATCCGGAAGCGGAGCATCACGGGAACGGGATCGGGCATGGACGCGGACGAGGGCTTGGGAGAGGGTATCGCCTTGCGATGTCATCTGTGTCCATCTGTGTGATCTGTGGGCTGGGATGGTGCGATGGTCCGGGATCGGGAACGGGATCGGACGCGGACGCGGGCACCGAAACCGAAGCACTTGACCCTTGAACGTACAATGGTTGGATGGACTTCTCGGCGAAGATCCGCATCGAGGACATTCTCAACCGGGTTGAGCTCTACCGGCCCGACCTGGATGAGGATCTCATTCGCCATGCCTATGTCTTCGCGGCGAATCGTCACCAGGGTCAGGTCCGTCGGTCCGGCGAGGCCTATTTCGTTCATCCGCTGACCGTGGCCTGGATGCTGGCCGAGATGGAGCTCGATGAGGTCGCCATTGCCGCCGGGCTTCTGCACGATCTCCTTGAAGATACCGATACAACGGCCGAAGAGCTCGATCTCGAATTCGGCCCCGATGTCACCCGGTTGGTGGTGGCGCTCACCAAGCTGTCTGATTTCGAAAGCTCGTTCACGTCGCGTGAGGCCACCGAAGCGGAGAACTTCCGGCGGCTTCTTCTGGCCTCGATGGACGATGTCCGCGTCATCCTGGTCAAGCTCGCCGACCGGCTGCACAATATGCGGACCTTGAGCTTTCTCCGTCCGGACCGGCAGGTGGCCATCGCGCAGGAGACCCTCGACATCTATGCGCCCATCGCCAACCGCCTCGGAATCGGAAGCATCAAGATAGAGATGGAGGATCTCTGCTTCCGTTATCTCCACCCGAGAGAATGGGAGCGCCTCGAGCACGAGATCAAGGACCGCGCCGATGCGGCGGAGCGGTGGTTCGCCGAGATCCGAGGGATCATCGAAGGTCTGCTGCTGGCCAACGGCCTGAGTGGGAGTGTCCACGGCCGTGTCAAACACATGTACTCGGTCTACCAGAAGCTGCGCCGGCAGGATGTGGACGTGGCGAACGTTTTCGACTTCCTCGCCTTTCGGGTGATCGTCGAGACGGTGGGGGATTGTTATGGGGTTCTCGGTCTGATCCATCAGCAGTGGCCCCCGGTTCCGGGCCGGATGAAGGACCACATCGCGATCCCGAAGCCCAATGCCTACCAGTCGCTCCACACGACGGTGCTCGGCCCGGAGGCGCATCCCTTCGAGATCCAGATCCGGACCCGGGATATGCACAAGATTGCCGAGTTCGGAATCGCTGCACATTGGAGCTATAAAGAAGAGGGCAAGGGCGCCGGAAGCGAGGATTCGCGGATCTCATGGCTCCGCGGTCTGCTCGACAATTCCGAGGGTGCTTCACCACGGGAGTTTCTCGATTCCATCAAGGTCGATCTCTATCCCGATGACGTCTATTGCTTCACGCCTCGCGGTGATGTCTTTTCTTTTCCTCGTGGTGCCACGATCCTCGACTTCGCCTATCGGATCCACTCCGAAGTTGGCCACACCTGTGTCGGCGGAAGCATCAACAGCCGCTGGGTTCCCCTGCGCACCGAATTGAAGAATGGTGACATCGTCGAGATCTCGACGTCTGCACAGCAGCGGCCGCATCACGACTGGCTCAACCTTGTGGTCACCAATCGGGCCCGCTCGAAGATCAGGAGCTGGCTCAAGAAGGAGGAGAAAACGCGCTCGGTCGAGGTCGGCCGCAAACTCATCGAGCGTGAGGCAAGGAAGGCCGGCGTTTCGTGGCGCAAGCTGAGCGGGGGCGAGGAACTCAAGAGCCTCCTGTCGTCGCACGGTTTTGCCAAAGAGGAGGATCTGCTCGCGTCCGTAGGATTCGGGCGACTGGCGGCCCCGGGGATCATCGCTCAGCTCATACCTGGAGAGGACGACATAGCTGAAGGTGAAGTGCCCGTCGCCCCCGCCCGCGAGGTCTCGGTCGCCGGAAGCCAGGCCCTGGAAGTCACCGGTGACTCAGATTTCCTGGTCTATGTTGCCAAATGCTGCAAGCCGTTGCCCGGTGAGAGGATTGTCGGCTTTGTCACCCGCGGCAAGGGCGTTGCCGTTCACTCACGGTCCTGTCCAAATGTGAAGAACCTCCTGTACCACCCGGAACGCGAGATCGAAGTGAGATGGGCGAGCAACGCAGCCTCATCGGGTGCGTCGCCCAACCAGATCGAACTCGACATGGTCTTCGACGATCGCTCTGGCATGCTCGCATCGATCTCGCAGGTCATAGCGGCGGAGGGCAGCGACATTCTGAGCTGCCAGCTTCGAACCGAGCACAACGATCGGGGTTTCGGCGCCATGACCGTCGCGGTTCGGGATGCGGCGCAACTCGATCGTATCCTCAAGAATCTCGAAAACCTCAACGGCATGCGCCGCGTCGAACGACGTGGCCAGGCGAAAACGCGAACCTGAGCAACGACAAAAAGGCGGCTGGTAGCCGCCCGGTTGAACATCGCTTGGGATAGTTTTTAGAGCCGAGGGGCCTTCGTGACCTTCCCCGAACGAATACAACGAGTGCATACGCGCACCCGCTTCGGTTGACCGTCGACCACGGCCCTGACTCGTTGCAGATTGGGGTTCCAGCGTCGTTTGGTGACGTTGTGTGCGTGGGAGATGTTGCTCCCGGTCATCGGTCCCTTGCCGCAGATTTCACATCGCTGCGCCATTTCAGTGATCCTCCTCGAGGTCCCTAAGAGAAAGGGGACGCTTTTAATAGCACAAACGCCTCCGGATGGCAAGGTCGCGCATTACCGAATGACCGCATTTTCGGTCTTTATGTACAAAAAACCGTGTGTGAATGTGAGGTACACAACACTGATTTTGTTAGAGAAATCGAATCAAAACAGAGAAAGGGATTTCCTTTTCTACTTCGCACGAATACTCAGATCACAGTTCAAATCCGAAAAGAAAGTGACATTCGTTCCTTAACACTTTTCTGGTTTCACTTATTCTTGACACTCTATGGACCTTTTGATAGTCTGGCTCATAGAGGTGTGATGTTTAGAAACGTTCGAACTCCTGCGATATAAGGTGTGAGACGTGTTTGGAAAGCGAAAAAAACAAGTTGTCGGCTGTGATGTTGGCTCCGCGGCGATTAAGATCGTTGAATTGAAGCCACTCAAAAACGACGAATTTCAGTTGGTCCACGCCGCGGTTGCAGATCTGTCTCCTGAGGCAATTGTCGACGGCGCAATCATGGATTCGTCTTTGGTGGTCGAGGCACTCACCGGATTGATCTCGGAGAATGGGATCAAGAATTCGAAATTTGGTGGCTCATTGTCCGGCCATTCCGTGATCATCAAGAAGATCCAACTTCCCTCGATGACCGAAGCCGAGCTCGCGGAGTCGATTCAATGGGAAGCTGAGCAGTACATTCCATTCGATATCAATGATGTGAACCTCGACTACGTTGTTTTAGAAACCGGCGCGTCTGACACGATGGATGTTCTGCTGGTTGCAGTGAAAAGGGATCGGATCAACGACTACACTTCGGTGATCGTCCAGGCCGGAAAAGAACCGGTGCTGGTTGATGTTGATGTTTTTGCAGTTCAGAATGCCTTCGAATCGAACTATTCGTCGCGCGGAGAAACCGTCGCATTGGTCAACGTCGGCGCGTCGGTAATGAACATCAATGTCCTGCACGACGGAAATTCGGTGTTTTGGCGTGATGTGGCATTTGGCGGCAATCTCTACACCGAGGCCATCCAGCGTGAATTCAACCTGCCGCGAGAGGATGCGGAAAAACTCAAGCTTGGCGGAGAAGTCGGTCAGGTTTCGAAACAACAGGTTGACAGCGTCTTGGGTTCGGCTTCGGAGGATCTCGCCGCCGAGCTTCAGAAGACCATCGACTTCTTCGTGGCCACCTCATCCGTTGACCATCTTGACCGGGTCATGCTGTCCGGCGGTGGGGCGTTGGTGGAAAACCTCGAGGCGGTTCTCCAAGAACGGTTCCAAGTCAACGTTGAGTTGCTCAACCCGTTTAGAAACATCCGCTACAACGAATCGGATTTTGATCCAGATTGGATCAACCGTAACGCCCCGACCATGGCTGTGGCGGTAGGCCTGGCAATACGGACCGTCGGAGATTGAGCCGATGATCAAAATCAATCTTGTTACGGAGGCGCCGACAGCAGCGGTCAGCAAACGAAAACGACCCGAGTTTTCGTTGGGCGCCAGACAGGGCGACATCATTCTTATCACGGTCCTCGCTATCGCAATCGCGGTTTCCGGGACGTGGTGGTTCCTGTTGAAGTCCAAGCGAGCCGATCTCAAGTCGACCGAGCGCCAGCGGACGGTGGAGCGCAATGAACTCCAGCCGTTCATCGACAAGGTCGAAGAGCTCGAAACGAAACGGGCGCTGCTCAAAAGCAAGGTCGATGTCATCAACGACCTCAAGAACAAGCAGCACGGTCCCGTCCGCATCATGGACGAGGTGTCTCGCGCCCTGCCGGATCTGGTCTGGCTGACCAAGCTCGTGCTCGCCGGCAATGCGATCACGCTCACCGGTGAAGCCATGGACGAGAACGCGGTTGCCAACTATTACTCGAATCTTGATTCGTCGCCGTTCTTCGAAGAGCCGGTCGTGAAAAACCTCGCTCGCAAGGGGGATGACTTCAGCTTCACCCTGACGGCCGTCTTCACCTATGAACCGCCGGAGATCGAAAAAGCGAGCTCTCCGGCGAATGGAACCTGATGATGTGGAGGTCATGAGCCATGGCTATTGATCTCAACGAAAAGCCTTGGTGGGTCGCCCTTCTGGTCGGGCTCGTGCTCGGCGTCGCGCTTTTCGTGGTGCTGCAGATGTATGTGTTCAAGCCCATTGAAGAGGATTGTGAGAAGGCGCAGGTCACGATCGATGAACTCGAACGCGAGATCGAGAAGGGGCTCGCGGCCAAGGCCGACCTGCCGCGCCTCGAAGAGGATATTCGCAACTACGAGCTCGATCTCGATCGTCTTCGCCGCATTCTGCCGACCAAGCGCGAGACCGACGATCTCATCAAACGTCTCAAGCATCTCACCGAGCGCGGCAATTTCCGCCTCACCCGGTTTGTGCCCGGCAAGGACATCGATCGAGATTTCTTCCTCGAGCGCCCGATCACGGTGGGCCTCGACGGGACGTATCACGAACTCGGTCTCTTCTTTGATCGGCTGAGTGGATTCTCGCGGATCATCAATGTCGACAATCTTGTCGTCTCGCCGATCAGGGGCAAGGGTTCCGGGGGCTACACGATTCAAGCAACCTTTACCCAGCGAACCTTTATCTACAAGGAATGAGCGGGGCTGAGAGATGAAGATCACCAAACTCTTGATATGCATCGTGGCGGCTGCGGCCGCGGGTGTCGTCGCGATTCCCGCTCAAGCGCAGGATGATGCGCCCGCCACTCAAGGCATCGCCGCCGACAGCCTCGGCGAAGAAGAGATCGACACTTCGGCCATCGAACAGATCCTGCGTGGTGAACGGGAAATGCTCCAGGGCGAGAATTTCTCCTATGATCCGGCCGGCCGCCGCGATCCTTTCCGATCGCTCAACGAGGGGTTCCGACAGGCTGAGGATGCCGATTCGGAACCGCGTCCGCCGGGTCTGCCGGGGATGATGGTGGATGAAATCAGGCTCGAGGGGATCATCGACACGCCCAACGGAATCCTCGCGTTCTGTCAAGGGCGAGACAGTATCTCCTACATTCTCCGGCCGGGCACCAAGCTCTATGACGGAGAGGTCAAGGAAATTCATTTCGACCGCATTGTTTTCAGAAAGCAGTCGAACGACCCGAAACAGCTCAAACCGTACGAGGATATCGTACGTGAGTTCACGGATTAGCCGTTCGAGTGATATCGAATTGGGGGATGGCATGATGAACATGAACGTCCGCGTCCTGGTAGTGGCGGCGATCTGCGTGCTGTTGGGATGCTTGTGTCCCGGCAACGCGGCAGCTTCCCTGCCGACGCTCCACGGGCTGACGGCGGAAGCAGGGTC
>CBESWV010000023.1:0-26217 GCA_965533305.1 uncultured bacterium
AGCCACGCCTGCCCGAGTCAAAAACGCGATGCCTTTGCGATGGCCATAGCGGTCGAAGCGATCTTTGCGTTTCAAAAATGGCGTTGAAGCCGTCACCACCGATCCACGTAGTCGTAGGGTGCTCCTGAACCTAGGTCCGACTTTCAATTGTGATGCTTTGTGGCCCTCTTTGTGGTCCTTCGTGCCCTTTGTGTTTCAAAAATGACGCTGAAGCCGTCACCACCGATCCACGTCGTCGATTGTCGCTTCGGCGCCGAGACCCATCTCTCATAGCTCAACAATCGAATCACATGGACGTGGCAGGTGGTGATCTACTTCAATCCGGTGAAGAACCGTTTCCACCTGGGCCAGAAGTGGTTGTCTGGGTTCACCGACCCGGCGACCGCGAGCGCTCGGCCGTAGATCTGTGTCCGTCCCACCAACCCGAAGTGGCGGGAATCGAAGCTCTCGTCCCGATTGTCGCCCATGAGGAAGTACTGGCCCTGGGGGACTGCGATGGGTCCGAAGGACCGCAGGGTGCGTGCGCCCGGGGTGATCATCATGGCATGCTGGTTGCCATCGAGATTTTCGGCCGCGAGGACCCGGTTGTTGCCCTGCGGGTCAAAGGCGATGACGAGATCGGGATCGATGGGGGAGTAGACGACAGGTTCGAAATTGACGATCAGTCGATTGTGACTCATGGCGATGGTGTCACCCGGGAGACCGATGACTCGTTTGACCAACCGCTTGCCATCGGCCGGCGACGAAAGGACCACGATGTCGCCGCGCGCCGGGTCGCCCCAACTTGCGATTTGCCACCGTGTGTACGGGATCTTGAGGTCATAGGCCAACTTGTTCACGACGATCCGATCACCCTCGAGGATGGTCGGTTTCATCGACCCGGTCGGGACGTCATTCCAGTCGGCAACCGCCGAGCGAAACGCCGTCACGGCAAGGACGATGAAGACGATGGACCGAAGCCAATCGCGCCATGCATGAACGATCCATTGTCCTGCCTTTGAATCCATCGACCCTCCGTGCTCTCGAGCGAAGTACGTCAGACCCGAGAATGGGTTGCAGCGAGTCGAGCGTGCCCGCTATGGGGTCGACGGTTTGCTCGGACCCATCATGGCGATGGGGAATGGTGCGACCTTGTCCGATCCCTCGGTGATCCGTCCGCGTCCGGCCTTCTCGACCTCATCGATTCGAAGAACCGCGTGCATGGGGATGAAGGTCCGTTGCACGCCCTCGAACTCGGTCTTGAGGCGTTCCTCGGATGAGTCGATGAGCAACTTCGATCGTTCGCCGAACAGAATCTCCTCGACCTCGACGAATCCGAATAACCCGCCCTGGCCGACGTTTGCGGCGTAGATCTCGTAGACCTCACCCGCGCTGACGAAACTGATGCGATAGATAGTGTTTTCGCTCACAGACGGAGGCTACCACAGGTTGCTGAGACTCGGCTTCGCCACCGTGATTTCGTTGCGCTATTCCCCGGTGTAGAAGTCGATCCTTGATTCGACCGCCCGGCGGCACACCGGACACAGCGCCTTGACGCCGCGGCTGAACATGAGGCAGTCGATGGCGGGACGGTAGAGCCCTTTGGAGACGTAGCCGGCGCCTTCAAAGGCCCCGACGGTGCCGAGAGAGCCACTCGATTCCATGAACGCGTCCACCGCAGCGACTCTCGCCGCAGCATGGCTCCGGGCGGCTTCACCAAGGGCATCGAGTTCGAACTGAAAGGACTCGGTTCGGGTGGCCGCGGCGATGGCGCCGTCGATCTCGCGTCGCTCGATCTGATAGGCCAGGTCGGCGGAGTCGAAGTCGGTCTTGTCCCAGGGCGTCGCGATCGGGGTGTCCGCGGCGACGAGATCGCCCCACTTCATCGATGCTCGATCGGTGCTGGCGGTGATGTTCGGGCTCACCGGCTCCGTTCCTTGCGGGTAGAAGTCCGTATAGGCCGTCGAGGAGGTGTAGTACTCGTCGGCGAGTCCCCCAAAGGAGTGGCCGAACTCGTGCAGCAGCAGGTAGGGCGAAAACGGGCCGTGGGCAGTGAAGGTGCAGTAGCGGTTGTAGATCCCGCCACCACCATAGCGCTCGTGGTTGACCATGATCACGAGGGTGTCATAGGGGGCGTTGGCGGCGACGTCTCGAAGATCTCGGTTGGATTCGGTGAGGAGGTAGCGTGGGGAGCCGAGGGCGTTGAAGCCGGCATCAAGGGCCGTAGAACGCCAGGTTCCCCGGGTCGGTTCGTCGCAGCCCTCATCGAGGGAGGGGAGCAGGACCCCACGGATGCTGATCGAATCGCTCCGGCTGGAATAGGGTTCCTGGGACAGCATGAGGTCAGCGAACCGAGTGACATCGGCGCGAAAGAGCTTGATCTGGTCGGAGGTGTAGCCCTCGCCGATGATGGCGATGTCGAGGGTCGAGTGGGGGTCCCCCGCGATGTGGGCATCGACCACGCTCGCTCCCTCCCGCGGCGGCTCCACCGCGATCGCGACTGATCGGGGATCGATCTCCATTTCGAGCAGAACGGTCTCCTCATCAGGGGTCGAGGCTCGGCTCACGGTGAGCATGATGGACATTTTCGGGTAGGGAAGGAGGATCGTCTCGTGGTAGACGCGCGCCTCTCCTCGCGCCGCCGGACCGGTGGTTCGGTACTCTCCGAAAAGGCTGTCGAATCCCAGCTTGAAGAGCGTTTCGCCTGACACGGGATCAACTGCTCGTGCGACATAGCCGCCGTACGGGTGGGGATCGAGGAGTCGGCCTACCGGTCCGGCCCACGGCCCCTGTTTGATGAGTCGGTCAACGGCGATGTGCTCGTTGTCGGCGTCGCCATACTGATAGAAATCGACTCTGAGCGTGGCGTCCTCGAAGTATTCGTCAAAACCGGCGGCAAAGATCGGCAGCGCAGGGAACAAGACGAGGCAAATGATGAGTTGGAAGAGTCGATGCATTGGTGGGTCCCTCCCCGTGATCGGCGACCGAGAGCGTTCCGAGCAGGTTCGTTCTCGGTCATCGTACCTGAGCAGCGGGTAACCCGATCCGAAGGCGAACGTAATTGATGGTTATGAGAAGGCATCGATTGTTGGTGGTCGTGACCGCGTTGGCGCTCGTCGTCACGACAAGCGAGCTCGCATCGCAGGAAAAGCGGTCCGCATTCAGCCACGAGAGATGGGCGGACGAGGTGATCGGAAAAGGGCTCGATCCCGCCGAGGTTGTCTACCCCTTCGAGGCTTCGCCGGAGATGGTCAGCTGGGCGGAAGGTGTTCTGGACGAGGCCCGGGGGTTGGGGGAGGGCCAACAACTTGCCCGTCTCCAGCAGGCCATGTTCGAGGGCGACACCTTTGACTTTGCCTATGACGATGCCCAAACCCTGACCGCGCGCGGTGCGTTTTCGGCTCGTCGCGGAAATTGCATGTCGTTCACGGCACTTTTTGTCGCGATGTCGCGGAGCGTCGGAATCCAGACCTTTCTCATCGAGACTCGGCGAGATCCCGATGTTGGGCGCGAGGACGGTCTGGTCATCATCAGCCGGCACATCGTGGCGGCGCATCGATCCGGGGGCCAGGTCTCCGTCTACGATTTCTATCTCAGCTCTTCCGCTCCGTTTGTCAGTGGGTTGGTGGTTGATGATGTTCTCGCTTCGGCCATGTACCACGCCAATTTAGGGAGCGCCGCACTTCGCGAGGGCGAGCTCGAAGAGGCGCTTCACAATCTCGAGATCACCACCGCTCTCACCCCAGATTGGACCGTCGGGTGGGTCAATCTGGGAGTGACCATGGCCCATCGGGGTGATGTCGAGGGGGCGTTCGCCGCCTATCGGAGGGCGCTCGAGATCGATCTGGGAAACTCATCGGCGCTCAACAACATGTCGTATCTCTACTCGAGCCTTGGACGCGAGGCGGAGGCCAGGGTCGCCCTCCGCGCTGCGGCGCAAGAGACCGAAAGCCCATTCACCCTCGTGGCCATCGCGGACTCGGAAATGCAGTTGGGCAACGATTCCGAAGCGGCCGGATACCTCAAGCAGGCCAAGACGAGGTATCCACGGGAACCCGAGGTCTATCTGGGAATGGCTCGTTTCGCTCAGAAAATGGAGAAAACCAAAAGAGCCAAGAGATACCTCAGAAAGGCCGAAAAGCTCTCGAGGGTCAGAGAAGGGAACCGTTGAGATCGGCCGCGACGGGTGGAAATCTGTCAACGACACCCCCTGGAAGACCGGTTTGAATTGCATTCCCTCTCGAGAGGGGTTATCACTGATGGGATGAAGCCTATCTTCCTTGTGAGTCTCCTGGTCGTGGCGGCCTCCGCGTTGGCTGAAGTCCGGCCGCCCGCGGTCGCGGGCAGTTTTTATACCGCTGATGCCGAGGCGCTCCGCGCACAGGTGGAGATGCTGTTGGAGGATGCCCGCCTAATGTCCTCGGGCGCGCCCGCGCGGGCCCTGGTCGTGCCTCACGCCGGCTATTCCTTTTCCGGACCTACGGCGGCGTTGGCGTTTGCGAGACTGCCTGATGAGGGCGTCAGGCGGGTGATTCTGCTTGGTCCGTCACATCACATGCGATTCAGCGGAGGCGCGCTTCCGGCGGAGGGCGTGAATGCCTTCGAAACCCCTCTGGGGAAGATGAAGCTGGACACCAAGGCGATCAAGATGCTTCGAAGGCGCAGCGAGTTTCTTGGTCCGGCCGGTGCGCACGACCCGGAGCACTCGCTCGAGGTGGAGTTGCCGTTCCTCCAGGTTGTGGCCCCCGAGGCCGAGCTGATACCCATTGCCATCGGGTCCGACAGCGATCTCGAGACCTGCGTCAAGATCGCCGAGGCGCTCTCAGGCCTGCTCAACGAGGGCACCGTCGTCATCGCCTCATCGGACTTCACCCACCACGGACGCCGTTATGGGTGGTCGCCCTACGATGGGCCCGATCTTGGGGAGACGCTCCTTGCGGTAGGCAGGATAACCGCCGATCGGGCGGCGGCGATGGATCCGCGTGGTTTCATGACCCAGATTGATGTGAGCGGTGACACCGTGTGTGGTGTTCGTCCCGTGGGGGTTCTCACCGCGCTCCTGGCACACGCGTTCGAAGGAACCGGGACCGTGCTCGATGTCACGACCTCCGGTCATGTCACCGGCAGCTTTGATCTCTCGGTGACCTACGCTGCCATCGCCTTCAGCGGAGCGTGGAAGTCCTGGAAAGCTCCCCTCGGAGCCGAGGCCGTTGATCTCGATCCGGAGGCGGGCCGCGAGTTGGTGGCGATGGCCCGAGCGGTGCTCGAAACCCGTTTGACTCACGATACTGCGTTGGCCTCCTGGTTCGCCAAGACCGGCAATGGTGACGGTTTTCTCATGCCGGCCGGCGCCTTTGTGACCCTCAACCTCACCGGTAGCCGGGCTGGTCGGGAAGGCCGGCTCCGCGCATGTATGGGGGTGATCGAGGCGCGGCAGCCCCTGCTGGATGCGGTGGTCCAGGCGGCCATCTGGGCGACTCAGGATCCGCGATTTCCACCCCTTGACGTTGCTGAACTCAACCAGATCGAGGTCGAGGTCTCGGTCCTTTCTCCCATGCGCGAAATCGAATCATTCAAGCTCATCGAAGTCGGCACTCACGGGGTGCTCATGACAAAGGACGGCCGAAGGGCTGTTTTTCTGCCACAGGTGGCCGTCGAGCAGGGATGGAATCGCGACACCATGCTCGAGCACCTCTCGGCCAAAGCCGGCCTCCCCCGGGATGCATGGCGCCACGGAGCGATCTTCGAGGTTTTCACCGCCCAGGTCTTCAAGGAGCGGGAATGACCCGTCGATGGACCCGGCGCGAGTTGGGTTCGCTGGTGGGCGGAGCCGCGATGGCCCGCGTTGCCGGGAGTTCGACGGAGGCGGCCGCCGGCCCACAAATGGGTGTGGTCTGCACAGCGCCGTTGTCGGCGGATGCGGATGACCGGGTCGAAGCCGGTGTCGCAGATGCGGCAATGGCATCGGTGCTGATCGGCGCCACCGGCAGCGTCGACGGTGCTGCCGCCGTCCGGCTTCTCTTCAGACCGACCGATGTGGTCGGTATCAAGCTCAACTGTCTCGGCGGCCGACGGCTCTCACCGCGTCCGGTGGTTGTCAGCGCGCTGGTGGATCTCCTGGTCGCAGGTGGGGTGGCGCGCGACCGGATCATCCTTTTCGAACGATCGAGCCGCGAACTCGAGCGGGCGGGTTTTCCGATCCGACGCGGAGGCTCCGGTCCGCAGTGCTACGGAACCGACAACGACTATGATCGGAAACCTCGGGTTTCGGGTTCCATCGGATCGTGTTTTGCGCGGTTGGTCTCCGCAACCTGCACCGCCCTGATTTCGTTCGGGGTGGTCAAGGACCACGATCTCGCGGGGGTTTCAGCGGGGCTCAAAAACTGGTACGGCGTGATCCACAACCCGAACAAATACCACGATCACCAGTGCGATCCCTATGTCGCCGATGTGGTGAAACATCCCTTCATCAGAGAAAAGCTGAAACTCACCGTGCTCGACGGGGTTACGGCCCAGTGCCACGGCGGACCCGCGTACCGGGCGTCGGGCGTCTTTCCTCTGGGAATCCTTGCCGCCAGTATCGACCCGGTGGCGGCGGATCTTTGGGCATGGAAGGTCATCGACGCCGAACGACGTCGGCGCGGCCTGCAATCGCTTGAAGAGGCGGGGAGACCTCCCCGATTTATCGCGACGGCTGCGAGCTACGGACTCGGGGTCGGCGACCCGGCCCACCTCGTCGAGGTTGGGGTTCAGACATGAGCCTCGATCGCCGCCGATTCACCGCGTTGCTCGCAAGCGGCGCTGTCGCGGCTGCGTCACCTCCCCGGGCCTCAGCGGGCCGGTCGCTCCGGGTTGGTCAAGTGGTCGAGGGGGAGGAACTCCCGGCGCTCGAAGCCTCCTGGTACAAGAAACTCGAGGAGGGACGCGTTGAGTGCCAGCTCTGTCCGCAGGCCTGTACCGTCGCCGATGCCGAGCGCGGCACCTGCGGTGTGCGGGAAAACAGGGGAGGGACATACTTCACCCTGGTCCATTCGATGGCCTGCAGCATCCACGCCGACCCCATCGAGAAGAAGCCGTTCTTTCACGTCATGCCGGGTGAACTGGCGCTGTCGTACGCCACGGCGGGCTGCAATGTCGAGTGCAAGTTCTGCCAGAACTGGGAGATATCGCAGTTCCGTCCGGAGCAGGTGCGGTCGATCTATCTCCCGCCTGAGGCGCTGGTCGAGGCGGCGAAACGAGCCGGGGCGCGGCTGACGGCCGCCACCTACTCGGAGCCGGTTATCTTTTGGGAGTACGTTCGCGATGCGGCTCGGGCCGCAAAAAAGGCGGGACTTGTCCCTACGGTCGTCAGCAACGGTTTTATCCAGGAGGCGCCTCTCAGGGAGGTTCTGCCCCTGCTCAAGGCGGTCAAGGTCGATCTCAAGAGCTTCCGCGAGGAGTTCTACCGCGACCAGGTGCGCGGCAAGCTCGAACCGGTGCTCAAAGCGTTGGAAATCATCCGTGGCGCCGATGTCTGGCTCGAAATCGTGGTGCTCCTGATCCCCACCCTCAACGATTCCGAGGCGGAGGTCCGCGATCTGTCGAAATGGGTCAAAGTCAATCTCGGACCGGATGTTCCCATCCACTTCACCCGGTTTCATCCGACCTACCGTCTGACCGATCTTCCGCCGACCCCGGTCGCAACCCTCGAAAGGTCGTGGAAGATCGCTCGCGCCGAGGGTCTGAACTATGTCTATCTTGGAAACCTACCGACCCACCCGGCCGAGAACACCGTCTGTCCCGGGTGCGGCGAGGTGCTGATCCGACGGCTCGGGTTCAAGATCCTGGAGAACCGGCTGAAACAGGGTTCCTGCCCGGCCTGCGAACGGACGATCCCGGGCGTGTGGCGTTGATGCCGAGAAAATCCGAGCTTTTCGGGTATCCGGTTGCGGGTCTGCTCTGCCTTCTGGTGACGTATGTGGTGTGGGGCAGTACCTATCTCGCGATCCGCATCGCGGTCCGGGAAGGTGCCGGGTGGGGACCGTTCTGGCTCGGCGCATTGCGGGTCTTCATCGCCGCGGCGATCCTGCTCCTGGTCTGCTCGTTCCGCAACGTGAGAATCAAACCCACCGCCGCCGAGTTTGTCGTCATCGCCGGGAGCGGAGTGCTTATGTGGGTCGGCGGGAACGGCGCTGTCAACTGGGCCGAGCAGCGCATCGATTCAGGGCTTGCGGCCCTGGTGGTCGGGTCCATGCCCATGTGGGTGGTTCTCATGGAGAGCCTCATCGATCGCCGACGGCCGTCGGCCCGTCTGTTGGGCTCGTTGGTGGTGGGTTTTGCCGGCCTCGGTGTGCTCACCCTGCCCATGTGGCGGGAAGGGCTCCGAGCGGATCTCGCCGGCGTCGCCGCGGTCGTTGTCGCGGCGATCTCATGGGGAGCGGGCTCGGTCTGGCTCAACCGGAGACCGGTTGGGGTGGATTCCATCGCCAGCGCCGGCCTCCAACAGCTCTTCGGAGGTCTCGGTTTCCTCGCCATGGTCGCCATCGTCTCCGAGCCGTCGCCGCAGCCGTCGGGGGAGGGTTGGGCGGCGTTTGTCTACCTCGTGCTCTTCGGCTCGGTCTTCGCCTTCACCTGTTTCATCTACGCACTCAAGACACTTCCGACGACCCTGGTGATGACCTACAGCTATGTCAACCCGGTCATCGCCGTATTCCTCGGATGGCTGCTCATCGACGAACCGGTCACCATCTTCACCTTTGCCGGGACGGTTCTCATCATCGCCGGCGTCTGCGGTGTGTTTCGCGAAAAGGCGGGCGGACCCGGTGAAGTCCGGCGGAAGGGGAAGGAATCCGAATGGCAACGACGGTGAAAGAAGAGCTTGGATCAACGGTGCTCTCGCCGATGCGATCCACCGTTTTTCTGTTCGGATTGATGGTCGTCGCGGTCGGAGTGTGGATCGTCCGTTCCAGAGACCTCGTGGGCTTTCGGCTTCCAGGGGACCTCGAAGACCTGGGTGAGTATGTCCATACATACCGGGAGGTGGTCGTTGGCGGAAGCGTCGCCATTGTTGGTACGTTCGCCGCCGCTTCTGCGGTGATGAGGGCTCGTTTTTCAACCTGGCGAAAAACCTCTTGGAGGGAGTTGAGCACAGCCTTTTTGATCTGGCCGGAGTCTACCGAATGCCCCCGGTCCTGGACAGCCATCCGGCAAGCGCGTCAGCCACGTTCTCGGCCACGAGCATGTTTCCCTGGGGGCTGAGGTGGCCGAAGGACCCGGCAAAGCTGTCCTCGAAGATTGAGTGGTAGTTCGCTTCAAGAAGAGCTTTCTCAAAGTTGTCCCGGTTCTCCAGGTAGGTCACGTCGTCTCGATTGTCGAGCAGTTTACGGAGGCTCTTCACCGACAGGAGGGGGTACTGCATTGCGATGACCGGGATCTCTCGCGCTCGCACGGAATCGACCACCCGTTGATAGTAGTAGCGCGTAAACTCACGAAATCGACCCAGCTCCAGTTCGTCTCGTTGTCTTCGATAGTTTGCCGCCCCGGCGGCGTCTCCCGACTGTTCGCAGGCGTTGGCGAGGCGCCCGAGCAAGACAAGTTCGTGGCTGGCCGGCGGATCGGGTCGCAGCATCAACGCGCGATGAAAACTCGCGGCCGCGACATCGTAGACCTCGAACTGGAAGCTCAGGTGCCCGATGAGGAGCGACCATTGATAGTCGTCGGGCAGCGCGTCCCCGGCGCGAAGCAGATGCTGTCGTATCATTTTGGGGCGGTGGTGTAGTGAGGCGAGATCGGCCAACCGCAGCCAGGCCAACCCGGCGAGATCCGGATCGTTGGTAGCCGTCTCGAGAAGGAGACGTTCGCGGTTGGGATCCGGACCCCATCGAGCGATGGACGTGGCGAGACGAAGCGCCGCGAAACCATCGCCGGTCTGTTCGGACCAGAGTCCGATGAGACGTATACGTTCCTCGTCGTCCACCTCCGATGGATCAATGGAGAACTCGCCGACGAGGAACTCGTCGATTCGTTCCTTCAGATCGTGGTGCACCACCAGCCCCTTCAGGAACGCCAGGTGGTAGACCGGCGTTCCCGGATCGACGACCAGGAGTTCGCGGTGGATCTCGATCATCTCGGAGATGCGGAACTTCTCCGTCGCCTCGGGTCGGCGATCTTCGAGCCGGGAGATCTCCGACCGAAGCTCATCGTCGAGGTGGCCATCACTGCGCGGAGCATCGCTTTGATTGGCTTCCGGAACACCGATATTGAACGCGGAACGCCACAACAACCGGAGGAGTCGAGCGGTTCTGAGGCGATCCGCCACGGGTGGTCGGGAGCCGTCACGCGGGTAGACAAGCACGTTGCCTTCATCGTTGATTCCGAGCATCGTGATGACCAGATGCGGCTGGTCCTCATCGAGCCATTGCTCGATCTCCCTGGCAACATCATCGGTTCGGATGCCGACGACTCCACGGTTGACGACCCGAATACTGGGCCCGCTGTGCCGCCGGTTCAGAATCTCCTCGAGCTGCCCCGGCCATTTGCCATAGGTCGTCGACTCGCCGATACACGCAATCCGGATCTCTCCCTCGATCGGTGCGCGGACTTTGTTACGGTCGGCACGATTGAGGGCCCAGGAGGCCGTTTGCAGCACCGCCTCCACGACGAGGAGAGTGCCTGCGATACCGACCAGGATCGCGGCGAGACGGAAGAGAATCCTTCGGGCCATCGAGGTTCTACTTTAGCGGATTTGAAGAGTCATTGTCTTCTGATGGTCTCTCGAACGCACCTACTTCCCGATGATCTTGACCATGACCCTCTTGGGTCTCCGACCATCGAACTCGCCATAGAAGACCTGCTCCCACGGACCGAGATCGAGCTTGCCGTCAGTCACCGCCACGACCACTTCCCGGCCCATGATCTGCCTCTTGTGGTGGGCGTCGGCGTTGTCCTCGCCGGTGCGGTTGTGGTGGTAGCGATCCGGGGAGGGATCGAAGGGTGCGAGGTCTTCGAGCCAGCGCTTGTAGTCGCGGTGGAGACCGGACTCGTCGTCGTTGATGAAGACCGATGCGGTGATGTGCATGGCGTTGACGAGGCACAGGCCCTCGCGGATGCCGCTTTCCTCGAGTTCGGCTTCGACATCTCGGGTGATGTTGACGAAGTCCATCCGCTCGGAGATCTGCATCACGAGTTTTGCGGTATGGGACTTCATCTCGTCTCCTCAGCTGCTCTTGCCGGTATTCCTGAGTTTGATGTCGATCCACTTGCAGAGAACCCGCACCGCGCGGTCGGCGGAACGAAAGACCGGCAGACCACCCGACTCGAGAACCTCCGCCATGGGGTCGAAGAGGTGGCCGGAATCCACTACCGCCACGAGCGGGGTCTCATGTTTGGCGGCGATGGCGGGCAGCCGTCTGGCGATCGAGGCAGCGTCATCCACCGATTCGCGGTGAGCCTCGCCGGGAGCGAGGGTCTGCATCGCCGGAGTCAGGGGAACGATTCCGGTCACCATGACATCGACATTCGGCGAGCCGAGAATCTCGTCGACGAGGGACGCGAAGGTCTCGTCGTTGGCCATGGGGGTGACATCAAAGGGGTTCTTGACATCAACCAGACCATTGAGCCTGGCGCCATCGAGAATTGTCTGGAGCTTCGCCTGCGTGGTCTCGTCATAGCGGGCAAGTCGGAGGGTGGCCCGGTCGCATTCGATGGAATCGGCCATTCCGACGGATTCGAAACCCGCGTTGGACATGGCGGCCAACCTCCGGCCGCAGACCGAACTGCCGCGGAAGCCGACGCTCAGCCGGAGGAGATCCGAGAACTCGTTGAAATCCGCCGCCACGAAGGCGCCTGCTTCGGTGATCGCCGCCTCGCAGACCGCGTAGTCACCCGCCACCGATGCGGTGTGACCGGCGGTGGCGGAACGTCCCGCGGTGGTCCGGCCGGCCTTGTAGAAGACGACGTCCTTGCCGAGGGCGACTGTGTCGCGCACGGCCTGGGCGAAGATGAGCCCGTCACCGGGCTTGAACCCCTCCATATAGATCGCGAAAACATCGATCTCGGGGTCGTTTTTGATATGTCGGAGGAGATCGGCGGCGGTGAGGTCGATCTGATTGCCGATGGAGAGGGCATAGGCAGGGTCGAACCAGGGCATCCGACTCAGGTTGGCAATGATGTAGGCGCCGGACTGTGAGATGAAGCAGGCCGATCGTGGGTGGTCGCCCCGGGATTTGGCAAGCTTGGTCTCGGGGATGAACATGGTGTCGTAGCGACCGGGGTGTGAAATCACGCCCAGCGAGTTCCCTCCGATGAAGACCGGACCGCCGTCGTCGCGGGAGTGGGCGGCGCGAATCTTGGTCGCCAGGGTTTCGGCGACCTCTTCGCTTCCCTGCTTTTCGCCGAGTCCGCCGGGGATCAGAATCACCGTGTTCGCGGCATCGTTGTCGATGAGCTCTTCGATGACCTGGGGTACCTGGGCGGCGCCTACTGCGACGACGAAGAGATCAACCTTCTGTGGGAGATCGCTGATTGTGGAAACGCAGGTGACACCGTCGATCTCGTCGGTGTCGGGACGAACGACAAAGGTCTTTGTCGCGTCGAAACCGCCACCGATGATGTTGCGGAGGATGATCCTGCCCATGTTCACGGATCGGCCCGAAACTCCGACGATGGCCGCCGATTCGGGTTTGAGCAGGTGGGAGATCTTGGCGATGGGTCGGGCGGCGCCGACCGGGTGGGCCGGGCCGAAGACGCAGACTCCGTCAAGGGGCGCGAGCCGTGAGTGAGAAACCGTGAACGGGTTGACCTCGAACTCGAGGAGCTGGAAATCGGCATACGGGTTGAGTTCTGAGAAGTGGTTGGCGAGGCTGATGACCGCCTGGAAGCACTCGACCAGGACGGCGTCCGTGACCAGACGGCTCGATCCCCGCATGCCGCCGGAGAGCCGCTGGTACGACAGGGTTCGCTTGAAGAGTTCGAGGAATTGGGGGCCATCGACGAGACCGGTGGGGGCGATGGCGACGGCGGCTCCCTTGCGGGTCTCCTTGGCCAGGGTCTCCATTTCGACGCCGCCGAGGCCCGCGGTGATGATGGGTCCGAACTCGGCGGTTCGCCGGACACCGACAAAGAGTTCGGTGGCGAAGCCGCGTACATCGGCATCGATGAACTCGCAGATCAGGACACCGGCGATGCGGGCCCGAAGATCATCTTCCGAAGGGGTGGTGCCGGAATCGTCGTGGTCCCCAAGCTGTCCGAGAAAGGCGGCGTAGGCCCGAGGTGTTTCCCTGACCATGGCATCGAAGGTGTCTTTGACATCCGCCAGGTTCTTGTCGACGATCCTCACACCGGTTGCTTCGGTCTTGTGGATGATGTCGGGTGAGACGATCTTGAGCACGACACGATCGCCGGGGATCGCTTCGAGGTCCTCTTGGGTCGGGCACGCACTCGTTGCGATCAGGCGAGATGCCGGTGCCGCCTCCGCACCAGTGGCCTCCAGCAACCGGTAACACTCGGGCTCGAAAAGCCGGTTGCGGCCATCATTGCCGGCGTCGCGAAAGAGCTGTTCGATGCGCGGAAAGTCGATGGGTGCCATGGCTGCTCCTCATGGTCATACCGGTTCCGAGGTCGGTCCGGTGGCGCCGGCGATAGATCAGGCTCGCGCCGGAATCTGGTCGCAGGCGATGGTCTCGTCGGCGGCCAGCACCGACTCGAGTCTGCTTTCGTCGCCACCCAGGCTTTCTGCCCAGTTTGCGGCGAGGGCGGGGTCGTATGTTTCGGGTGAGATCTTCTGACACAGCCGAAGGGCCGACGGTATCGTCATCCCGGCATCGACCAGACCGCGGAAGAAGAGACCCGCGGCGCGCCCATAGCGGAAGGCGCGCTGGTTGACCTCGACGATCTTTTCGCCCTTGCGTTTGAAGAGCACTTCAACGTACTTCAGCAACTGTTCCTCGGTGAAATCAAGTCGCGATGAGGCCGCCCCCACCGCCACCATATTCTGGGCCCGGAGGTTGCCGGCCGCCTTGGCGATGAGGCCGCCATCAACGAGGATGCAATTGGCGAACGTCGCCAACTGGTCGAGAACCTCGCCGGTTTCGGGGTAATCGGGGATGTTGATGTAGGGGGTGACGCTCGACACCACCCAGCCATCGGGCTTGAGAAAGTGCCAGTAACGCATGACCTCGAGCGGCTCGACGCTCAGCACCATGTCGGCGGAGCCCTTGGGGATGAGGTCGGAGAAGATCTCGTGATCGGCATATCTGAGATTCGACTGGACCGCGCCCCCGCGCTGAGCCATGCCGTGGACCTCGGCCTGTTTGAACTCGAAACCGGCGTCCAGCGCCGCGTTGTCGATGACAAAGGCAATGGAGAGGATTCCCTGTCCGCCGACTCCGGCGAGGATGATGTTCTTTTCCATTCTCGGAATCCTCCTATGCTCTCTTGATCGCTTCGAGACAGGTGCGTCGGGCGATGATCACGCTCGGGCCGTCGTAGGCGAGTTCTTCACGGATGATATCGACGTTGGTGTCGTGGTTCCGAGGCGTCGGCGAGATGATCCGCATGTGTTCGTTCTCGATCCCGGTGCCGAGAATGAGCTGATCGAGGGTTTCCCCGGTGGACATGGAGCGCTGGGTTCCGGTCATCCCGACCGTGTCGTTGTCAAGGACGAGGACGTTGAGGTTGACGCGCTGCTGGACCGCCGACAAGAGTGGGGTGATGCCGCCGTGGGAGAAAGTGCTGTCGCCGATGGCAGCCACTGCCGGAGTGTAACCGGCGTGTGCCGCCCCGGCGGCCATCCCGATGGAGGCGCCCATGGCAACGCAGCTGTGGATCGCTTCGAGTGGAGGAAGCGCCGCGAGGGTATAGCAGCCGATGTCGGAGAAGACCTGAGCGTTGTCGGAGTTACTGAGGGCCTCGTTGAGGGCCCGGAAGCTGTCGGTGTGAGGGCAGCCCTTACACAACGCCGGCGGCCGGTTTGCGAGGTCCGGTGCGGGTTCGTGAGCCGCGGGCAGCGGGTCGAGACCGAGGGCGGAGCGGACGATGTCGGGATCGAGTTCACCGGTCCGTGGGACTTCACCGGTCATCCTGCCCTGGACCTTGACTCCGGCCAGGCCGAAGAGGCCTCGGATCATGCTCTCGACCAGAGGGTATCCGTCTTCGAGGATGAGCAACTCATCGACGTGATCGACGAGTTCGCGGATCTTCCCGGCCGGGACCGGGTACTGGCGGATTGACAGGACAGAGTAGTCGCCGTTGGAGATGTTCTCCCGCAGATAGTTTTCGGCGAGACCGCAGGTGATGATGCCCTTCTTGCCGGCGAGCACCAGCTCGTTGTGGGTACTCTCTTCCGAGCGCTGAAGAAGGACCGGCTGCTTTTCGGTGAGGTGGTCGTACTGCACCCGGGCGTTGGAGGGGAGCAGGGTCCACTTTTTGATGTCGCGGGAGGGGCTCAGCGGGTTCTGTTCACGCGCGGCCCGGGTCTGGACCCCGGCCCGAGAGTGAGCGATGCGGGTGACGAGGCGGACCATGACCGGGAGGGCGAGTTCCTCGGACATATCGAAGGCCTCGAACATCATGTCGTAGCACTCCTGCTGGTTGCGGGGTTCAAAACACGGGATCAGGGCAAACTGGGCAAAGTACCGGCTGTCCTGCTCGTTCTGCGAAGAATGCATCCCCGGATCATCGGCAACGGCGAGGACGAGGCCTCCGTTGGTGCCGGTGATCGCGCTGTTCATAAAGGCGTCGGCGGCAACGTTGAGGCCGACATGCTTCATGCAGACCAGGGCCCGTTTGCCGGCCCAGCTCATACCGAGGGCCTCTTCGTAGGCAACCTTTTCGTTGGTGGACCAGAAGGCGTGGACATCGCCGGCCTTTTTGGTCGTCCGCTCGACAAATTCAAAGATCTCGGTCGACGGTGTGCCGGGGTAGGCGTAAACGCCGCTCATTCCGGAGTGAATCGCACCGAGGCCAACGGCCTCATCACCAAGCAGAATCTCACGTGACATGAGTTCCTCCATTCGATTCCGCATCCTAGCAAAAAAACTTCAATTTTGGCTCTCGGGATTTTTTCGGTGCCCGTTTCCGCGCCCGATGCCGATGCCGAATTCGTCATTGAAACCGGTTCAAGTGTCGAGCTTTGATCCACGAGAAATGCGATGGAGCCAAAACCTGGGCGTCTTGCAAAATTCAAGTATTGGACACTGAGATCTGCCGACCCTCATCACCATCAGGCCGGCGAGACGCCGGCCCTACAATGGATCTCAGTCCTTTGTAGTGCTGGCGTCTCGCCGGCACAGAGACCACCAACCATCGGGAAACAGGTTTCTTGCAAGGGGCTCACCTAATACCTCCACAGCCGCCGCGGAACGCGGCGGCTGTGGGATAATCCGCCCATGCCCGCACCACCCCGCATCCTCATCACCAACGACGACGGATTCTCTTCCCAAGGTATCTCGGCTCTGTGGGAGGCTCTCGAGGACCTCGGCGAGCTGTGGATGGTGGCGCCGGAGGGCGAGCAGTCGGCGGTTTCCCACGCGTTGACCCTCGATCGTCCGCTCCGGGTTCGCAAGGTGGGCGAGCGCAGATTCGCCGTCAACGGCACCCCCACCGATTGTGTGACCCTGGGGATCTCCAATCTCCTCGGCGACCGGCCTCCCGATCTCGTCGTATCGGGGATCAATCGGGGTGGGAACATGGGGGTTGATGTCCACTACTCGGGGACGGTTTCGGCGGCCTTCGAGGGTGTCATCCTCGGTTACCCGGCCATCGCGGTCTCCCAGGTGGTGGGGGAAGGGATGACCTGGGATGCATCTGCGGCGTTGGCCCACGAACTCGCCGCATGGGTCCTCGAGCACGGCCTGCCGGAGTCGACCCTGCTCAATGCAAACGTGCCCCTCTGTCCGCCAAAGGGCCGCAAGCTGACCCGGCTTGGTGTGCGACGCTATACCGAGGGAGTAGTGGAACAACTCGATCCCCGCGGTCGCCGGATCTACTGGATCGGCGGCGGTGAGCCGGTCTGGGAGCCGATTCCCGATACCGATTTCCACGAGGTGGGGAATGGCTTCATCTCGGTGACGCCGCTCCACCTTGATATGACAGATTACGATTTTCTGAAGCGCCTCAAGGGACTGGGGCCCTCATTTCTCGAGCACCCGAACCAGGAGGGTGATCGGTGATGATCGCGAACGATGGTTACGCATACCGACGGATGCAGATGGTCGAGGCACTCGGGCGCCTCGGAATCCACGACCAACGAGTTCTTGGCGCCATGCGGGAGATCCCCCGCGATCTCTTTGTGCCCGAGGCCTACCGCCATGCGGCGTACTCCGAGGATGTGTCCATCAACATCGGTGAAGGCCAGACGATATCGCAGCCGCGGGTCGTGGCGGCGATGACCGAAGCGGCGCAGATCGGGCCGGATGACCGTGTGCTCGAGATCGGTACCGGTTCGGGATACCAGGCGGCAGTCCTCGCTCGCGTGGCCCGGTTTGTCTTTTCCATCGAACGGATCGCTCCCCTGGCGCGGCAGGCGAAATCCCTGCTCGATCAGCTCGGGATCGAAAACATCAGTATCAAAGTGATGGATGGGACGCTCGGCTGGCGAGCGCAGGCGCCGTACAACGCGATTCTCGTGACCGCGGCGGCGCCCGACGTGCCCGAACCGCTCATCGAACAGCTCGTCGATGGGGGGCGCCTCGTGGTCCCCGTCGGCGCCCGTGAAACCCAGGTCATCCGGGTGGTCGAACGACGCGGTGAACGCTGTGTGACCAGCGATCTTCAGGGGGCATGTTTTGTCCCGCTCATCGGTCGCCACGGTTGGCAGGGGGAGTCGACATGAGCGCGATCGGCGGGTGGATACACCAGGTCAAGGATGCGCTCTTCGGTCTCATCGATCAGTTCGCCGCATCCCCGCATCCGGGTTGGTGGCTCTTTGCGTTGGCGGTGGCCGAAAGCTCGTTCTTTCCCATTCCCCCGGATGTTCTGCTGGTGACTCTCGGAGTCGCCAGACCGGAAATGGCCATCTGGTACGGTGTGATCACCTCGGTCGGCAGCGTTTTGGGTGGAGGGCTCGGCTACGCCATCGGACTCTATGGCGGGCGTCCCTTGCTCTATCGGTTCTTTAATGAGAGCAAGATCAACGCGGTGGAACGGCTCTATGACCGATTCAACGCTTGGGCGACGGGGATCGCCGGTCTCACGCCGATCCCGTACAAGGTCTTCACCATCGCCGGCGGCGCGCTCAAGATCAATTTCAAGATCTTCATGCTCGCCTCACTCGTATCCAGGTGCCTCCGGTTCATGACCGAGGGTGTGCTGCTCTACTTTTTCGGCGAGCCCATCAAGGACTTTCTCTACACCCAGTTCAATTGGCTCTCCATCGCATTCGTCGTGCTGCTCGTGGGTGGGTTCTGGCTCGTCCAGCATCTCGGCAAACGTCACACCCAGGCCGAGGGCGAGATTTCGGAAGACTGAGGGATGCTCGCGCATCGACTCCGCATCCACGGTCAGGTCCAGGGAGTGGGGTTCCGCGCCTTTGTCTATCGGGAGGCCAGGCTGATGGAGATCAGCGGTTGGGTGCGGAATCGGCGCGACCGGACGGTCGAGGCTCTTGTTTTTGGTGAGGCTGCTGCCATCGACGCCTTCCTGGCGAGGATCGATGAAGGCCCCAGGTATGGACGGGTTGACCGAGTGGACGTGACCGTCGAAACCGGGGAGGACGACCGACCCTCAGGCTTCAATATTCGATCGGATCGATGATGGTCGGGCTCGTGCCGCCGGGGGAGAGCCGGAATCATCGGGTGGTGGAGAGCGTGCTTGAGACCCTTCTGGCCGGCAATACAGTTCTCCCACCGCAGGTCATGATTGATGACGGGGACCGGTCGTGGCAACGCTACGCCGCCGCGCTGCCGGTGGAAGTGCGTCGTCGTTCGGCTCTGGTGACGGCGTCGGATGCGAGCCTTGTCGACGCGTTGTCGTTCGAAATCGGAGGAGCCGCGCGGCTTCCCGTCTCGACACCTTCAATGGAGGCGGCGTGTGAGGCGGTTTCGACCCTGGAATCCAGGGATGTGGTCCCCATGGCGACCCAGGGAGTGTTGGACGCGCTGAGGAGTGATCTCTCCGAACTCCTGGTTGTGGGCTGGAGGTCCCAGGAATTCTGGCGGCGTCAGGTGGGTCCGATCCGGCAGGTCAAATGGCTGGTTGAGATCGCCGAGCGGCTCACAGTCATCCCGGTGATTCTGCCCGGGCCGATTCTCGTCGTCATGGGCCTGAGTCGAGCCGATATCGAGGCCGCCTTGGGCGACGCTGGAGGCGGACCGGGTTTCTCATCATTCCCTTCGCCGCCGACGATTGTGGAGCTTTCCGCATCGGACTTCGGAGCGGGTGATGAATTTCGGATCGACCGCATTCTCGCGGCCGCGGCCGCCGGGGGTCACGTCGTGAGTGATCGGCCCCAACTCAAACACCCGGTTCTTGAAATACCCAGCGGGCGCAGGGTCGGGCAATGGTCGCTCGAGCGCGGAACCGTTGATGTCGGATCTCCTTGGGGCGCCTCTCCTCGAATTCAAGGCCGCGCCGGGAGCTGTTGGGAGATCATTTCACAAGACGGTTCGAGCGAGATGATTACGGAGTCGACATCGCTGGATGGGGACGACGTTGCGGGGCAGTCGTTGATTCGGGCGCCGGGCTTTGTCGGCGCCGCTTTGCGCCACGGTTCTCCGGCCGGGCTCCTCATCGAGGGGATGGCGTGCCACAGCGCCCGTGCGGGACGGCCGATCTGGGTGCCCAGCGTCGATGGTGAAGGGGTTCGGCTCCTTCTCGGGCTCCCCGGACCGATCTGGGTCGATGGCCCGGGAGTGCCAAGGTGATTGACACGGAGCACCCTCGGGAATAGCATCATCATTCTTCGGGGCTATAGCTCAGGTGGATAGAGCGTCTGACTCCTAATCTGAAGGCCGCAGGTTCGAGTCCTGCTAGCCCCGCCAATAGAATCAATAAAATACAGCCACCACCGAGGTGGCTGTATTTTGTTAGTAGGCACTCAGTAACCGGGAGCTGCCGTTTTTCTTCTCACGTTCGGAAATCTCGAACGAAGGGAGCGGTATCAAAATCGTGCTCACCCGGGACACCTCAATGGTCCCTCTCACCGGTTCACTTCAAGTCGCCACCCGATAGAAAGGGAGGAGTGGGTTCGTTCCTAGCCCGCCATGGTCCCAGGGGAGGTATCACGCCGTCACGAAAACCGGGAGGAAAACTGCCAGAACATCTTTCCTCCCCGTCAGGAGACCTATCTGCGATAACATCAATGGGTAGGTACCACAACAATGCAAGAACTCATCGGTCGCACCCTCGGGCATTACCACGTCGTCGAGAAGATCGGCGCTGGTGGGATGGGTGAGGTCTTCCTTGCCAACGATGATCGGTTGGATCGAGGCGTAGCCATCAAGGTGCTACCCGAGGAGGTGGCACAGGACGATCAACGACTCGCCCGCTTCGAGCGCGAAGCCAAGCTCCTGGCCTCCCTCAGCCACCAGAACATCGCCACACTCTTTGGTCTTGAGGAGCATGAGGCTCAACAGTTCCTGGTCATGGAACTGGCTGAGGGCGAGACCTTAGCGAGCAGAGTATCCAAGGGGTCGATTCCCATTGACGAAGCTCTCGACTACGCCTGCCAGGTGGCCCAGGGGCTGGAAGCTGCGCACAAGCATGGGATCATCCACCGGGATCTCAAACCGGCAAATGTGATGTTGTCGTCCGAGGGGGGAATCAAAATCCTCGACTTCGGACTGGCGAAGGCCTTCGAGCCACCCGGTTCCGACCCTTCGAGCCCGGAATCGATGGCTGAATCACCAACGCTAACCGCTGCCATGACCCGCACCGGTGTCTTGCTCGGCACCGCCGCCTACATGAGCCCGGAGCAGGCCAGGGGGAAGCAGGCCGACAAACGTGCGGACGTGTGGGCTTTCGGCTGCGTGCTCTACGAGATGCTGACTGGGCACAAGGCGTTCCAAGGGGACGATTCATCACAGACGATGGCCGCGATTCTCAGGGACGATCCCGATTGGTCTGCGCTCCCTGCCGCGACTCCAGACGCTATCCGAAGGCTGCTTAACCGTTGCCTCACCAAGGATCCGCGTGATCGACTTCACGACATCGCCGACGCTCGAATCGAGCTCGTGAACCTCCCTATTGAAGACAACGTTGGAGGTCTGGCAGAAGCCTCCCCCCGGATTCGCAGGGGGTTGCCAACCTGGTTGCTTTGGGGCTTGGTCGCAGTGTTGGCACCCCTTGCCGTCGCAGGTGTCATCGGCCTTTCTCGGACAGAACCGCCACGCGCTGTCAAGAACGTGCTCGTTGGAGTGGAGCCTGCGAGCTGGCTGGGGATCGATAAAGGTGGATTGCGGAACGAGAGAGATCGATTGAGTCGAGCGGAGATGGCACTTTCACCCGACGGGCTTTTCCTGGTCTTTAGCGCGGGCGAGGACGATTACTCGAGGCTCTATCTGCGGGGAATGGACGAAATCTCAGCTTCGCCCATCGCCGGTACCGAAGGAGGAATGGGTCCGTTTTTTTCGCCGGACGGAGAATGGATCGGGTTCTGGGCGAATGGCAGTCTGAAGAAGGTGCGAACCAATGGTGGTCCGCCGATGTCTGTGTGTGCGACCCCATCTCGACCCTGCGGTGCATCCTGGGGGCCCAACGGGACAATCGTCGTTGGACAAATGCAAGGACCGGTTCTCAAGGTCTCCGCAGACGGAGGCAAACCTGAAGAGATGACATCACTCGCTGAGGGAGAATCCAGCCACCGTCACCCCCAGCTCCTGGCCGATGGAGATACGTTGCTCTTCACCGTGAAAGGGGCAAAGCAGAGTAACTGGGGTGACACCAGGATCGTTGCGCAGTCTCTGAAAACCGGGAAACGAAAAACCTTGGTTGAGAACGGGGCCGATCCTCACTACGCAGAAACCGGACATCTAATCTTTTGCCGCCTTGGTTCTCTGGTGGCGGCCCCATTCGATCCAATGCGCCTGGAGATTACGGGTGGTCCCGTGATTGTCCGCGAGAGTGTCAGACAGAGTGTCAACACGGGCAACACGACTTGGGAAAGCTACAGCGGGCAGTTCAGCGTCTCCTCCTCTGGAACTCTCGTCTACGTCCCCGGGGGAATCTGGCCCGACGGTCGGCACTCGCTGATCCGGGTGGATCGCAAGGGGCATGAAGAGCTGCTGCCCGTTCCACCGCGCCCGTATGTCAGCGTTCGGTATTCCCCGGACGGCACGCGAGTGGCTACCGCTACGCAGGGCTTTCGGCATCATGGCATTTGGGTTTACGAGATTTCTCGTGGCACCATGACACCCATCACAACTGGGGAAACCGGAGACCTTTGGCCGCTTTGGACGCCGGACGGGTCGCGACTGACGTTTTCGTCGGATAGAACCGGTAGCAATAGCATCTACTGGATTCCTGCGGATGGGAGCGGTTCGGCGGAACGTCTCTTGAATAAAGAAAGAACATGGCCGGCGTCCTGGTCACCTGACGGTCAGGTGTTGGCGTTTCTACAAGAAATGGAAGTAGAAGATTGGGACATTTGGATGCTCCCGCACGGGGGAGAGCCTGAGCCATTCATCGAGTCATCTTTCAAAGAGTGGTGGCCGACATTTTCCCCCGATGGTCGGTGGTTGGCATACGGGTCAAACCAGTCCGGTGGATTCCAAGTCTATGTCACACCGTATCCCGGCCCGGGACCCAGAGTTCAGGTCTCCGTCGATAGCGGCTGGTCTCCGTCTTGGGCGCCGAACGGTCGGGAACTCTTCTTTCTGGTCCTTCCGGCGTACGACGAGGGAACGATCTCGATGTGGGCGGTGGACATCACAACCGAAGGAGATTTCGAGGCCGGAAAACCCAGGATGCTCTTCAAAGGCAACTACGGGGCATGGGGCCCCCTCAGGAGCTACGACGTCGCACCCGATGGGCAGGCATTCTTGATTATCAGGCGGATTACCAGTCCGCGGAAATCCGTCACACATCTCAACGTGACGTTCAACTTCTTCGACGAACTCAAGCAGTTGGTGCCCCCCAACTAACCATGCTCAACACCACCGTTTCCCACTACCGCATCGTCGAGCACCTCGGCGGGGGTGTGACGTGCTCCCTGAATCCTGTCTCTGCTAGAGGTTAAGAGTCGAAGCTTCTTCACCTGGCGATGCGCCTCAATGGTCACTGTGGTGAGGTTCTCAGCTTGACCCATTGCTGGGTTTTGGGGACTACCCGTGCGCGATCCCAGGCAGAGATTATCTAACTAGCTGTCACCGTCAAGGGGCGGACGGTGGTTGATTGGAGCACTCGACTGTTACCATTGCCGATGGTGAAGACGAGAAAGCTCTGGGTCGAGTTGCTGGTGGTCGCGCTGGCGTTGGGTGCCGTGGGGTGCTCGGGTCAGGTTCCGCAAGGATGGCAGCCACTTTGGCAGGATCGATGGGAGTGGGGAAGTCGGGGCGATCTCTGGGTGCGCGGCGTACCGGCGAACGGTCCCCTGGAGATCGGCTCCGATCGTGATCGGATCATACGGGCTGATCTCGTCAATCTCGGAGACACCCCTGCGACGATCGTTCTGAAGGACACGAAGACAGAGCAGTGGAAGCTCGACCCGGGGCAGGTGATGCCGGTTCAGCTCGCTGGGCTGACGAGCCGAGCGCGGTTCGAGGCGCCTTCCGATGTCGTGATCGCCAACCCACGGATTGGCGCGGAGATCGACGACGCCGATCTGGTGGTCTTCATCGTCATCGACACCTTGCGCGCGGATCACGTGAGCGCGGAGCTCATGCCTGGTGTCACCGGTTATTTTGCCGACGGCCGGCGATGGAGGCAGGCCACAGCCAACGCATCCTGGACCCTGCCCTCAGTCGCGTCGTTTTTCTCCTCGCGTCCGGTCCTCGATCTCACCGCTCCCTCGGGAGATCTCATCGGGATTCCCGCGGGTGTGCCGACGTGGAGCTCAGAGTACGAGGCAGCTGGATTCACCGGGGCAGCTGTGGTCGCCAACTACAGCCTCTCGGTCCTCAACGGGTTTGGTGAAGGATTCTCGAGCTACCGGGTGCCCGATGGGCAGGGCAGTGCCGAACTCCCCGACGCGCGTTGGGTGGTGGACGCGGGGCGGAGCTGGCTGGAGCGCCACCGGGGAGAGAACGCATTCCTGTATCTGCATTTGATGGATCCGCATTTCCCATACCGCGACCATCGAGAAGCCGCGGTCATCGCACCCGATCTCCCGGCCCTGGCCGCGGGTATTCGGCCGGCGGCGGCCGGTGAGCGCGAACTCTTGAAGAAGCTTTATGCGGGCGAGGTCAGGTATGTGGATCGGGTGTTGACAGAGTTTCTGAGGGAACTGTCGGAGGACGCGATCGTGGTTCTCACCTCGGATCACGGCGAGAGCCTCGGCGAACGCGATTGCTGGGGACACGGGCTTAACCTCTATCAGGAGTCTCTCCACGTGCCGCTCATGATTCGTGGGGGCGGTATCGCGACCGGATTGGTAGATGAACCGGTCCAGCATCTTGACCTCGCGTCGACTCTCCTCGATCTCGTCGGGATCCCGGTCCCCACCGAGATGGTCGGACGGTCGTTGCTCGATGGTGGATCGTCGCGGGCCCTTATCTCGAGCACCTTCGGTGCAGGACCCCTGCGATGGAGCTGGCGGCGAGGCGATGACAAGGTGCTGCTTCGCATGGCGGAGCAGCCCGGCCTCGGCGAGGTCGCGCGATCCAAGATGCTCGGCGGCGGGCGTCGTGAACCCGGCGCCTTCGCCTTCAATCTCGTGGATGACCCGGCCGAGGAGAACCCGAGTGCGCTGCCGCCCGCACTTTTGGAGCCGGTCACCCGGGCATTTGTCGAAACCGCCGGGCGAATGGTGCCGGGGCTGCAGATCGGCGTTGTCAACCTCGATGGACCGGTTTCGACCCAGTTGGAGATCGATGGGACCTTCGAAGTCGTCCAGGCTTGGAGCACAGCGCCGATGGCGGTGGAGTTCACCGATAGTCGACTCGATCTGAGCTGTGAGAACGCATACCCGATCTGTTTTCTGGGGGCCGCGGTGGAACCCGATTCCGCGATGATTTCAACCGAAGACGGCGAGTATCGACTCGATGAACTGCCGCGGCCGGGGTCGCTCTCCGAGGGGTCTAGCCTCTGGTGGAATCCCGATCGACCCTTGATTGTCGGCGGGTATGACGAGACCCTTGAACGGCTTCGGGCGCTCGGCTACATCGAGTAGACGTATTCCGTATCAGCGGGGCGATGCGGCGTTCAATCCAACCAGGTCAGGCTGCCGCCGCGGTGGGTGTTTCAGGCAGGTTCTTGCCATCCACTCGGTTGCTGAAGAGCACGCGTTTCGGCGGTTCGCGGAGCCCCCAAACGATGTGCGGGATCGACAGCGCTTTCAGGATGAGATAGCTGATATCGATCTCCCACCAGAAAAAGCCCTGCCGGGTCGCGGTCTGGTAGTAGTGGTGGTTGTTGTGCCAGCCCTCTCCCAGGGTCAGGAGCGCGAGCCAGATCGAGTTGCGGCTGGTGTCGGTGGTGATATAGCGGATCCGGCCGAAAACGTGCGTCAGGCTGTTGATGGCGAAGGTCGCGTGCCAGGTCAGTACGGTGCTGACCAGGAAACCCCAGACAAAGGCCGGCCAACCGCCGAAGACGAGCAGGACCACCGCGAGAAGAACACCAGGCACCGCGTGCCAACGGTTGAGCCAACGCAACTCGGGGTATTTGACGAAGTCCTTGATGAGGGCTTCGGGGGTCTCATCATAGCGGTTAGAGAGAATCCAGCCTACATGCGACCACCAGAATCCGTCCCTCCGGGGTGAGTGGAGATCCTCGTCTTGATCGCTGTAGCGGTGGTGGTGGCGATGGTGGCCGGCCCACCACAGCGGTCCCTTCTGGAGGGACGATGCGCCGACGAAAGCGAGAATGAACTGAAAAACCCGGCTCGTTTTGTACGAGCGGTGGGCGAAATAGCGGTGGTAGCCGGCGGTGATGGCGAACATCCGCAGCCAGTAGAGACCGAGACAGAGCCATACCAAGCCCCACGAGAACGGGACCCAGAAAACGGTGAGCGCGGCCACGTGCACGAGGATGAATAGAATCGCGCCGGGACCGAGTGCGAGTGCTTTGCGAATTCCCATGATGCAAGTCTTTCATTGATTGGCCCTTGCGTGTGTCAGGGATGATTCACAAAGAGTCAGGACTTTGTCAGGAATCGTTGTCGACAAG
>CBESWV010000024.1:0-25428 GCA_965533305.1 uncultured bacterium
CGGTTTGTAACCGTGGGCAACACCCCGGAGGTGTTTTCGTTGTGCGCCGTTGAGTTCGCCCATATCGCCCCCTTTTCCCGTTCGCAGGGTAGCATTGTGGTCAGTCTCGAAGTTCATTGAGTAGGGGTGTCACCATCATGCGACCAATAGTGCTTCTCGCCTTTTTCCTTCTGGCGATCATTCCGACAACCGCTCCCGCTCAGGGTGACCTCATCTTCTCCGACGATTTCGAGTCGGGAGATACCTCGGCCTGGAGCCTGGTCGAGGGCGGAGTCTGGAGACCGTCGCCGGGTACCTCGTGGCAGTGGCAGCTCAGCGGTTCCGTTGATACGTCCTTCGATGTCGAGATGTACGACATTGATCTGTTTGATGTGCCTGTGGCTACGATCACCGATCTCAAAGCGTCCGGGCGAGCGGTGATCTGCTACTTCTCGGCGGGTTCGTGGGAGGACTGGAGACCCGACGCCGGGGATTATGATGCCGTTGTTCTCGGCAATACGCTCGATGGCTGGCCGGGTGAGAGATGGGTCGACATCCGGCGCCTCGATCTCCTCGGCCCGATCCTTGAAGCACGTCTCGACCTCGCGCATAGCAAGGGCTGCACCGGGGTCGAGCCGGACAACGTCGACGGCTATCAAAACAACACCGGATTCCCGCTTGTCGCGGATGATCAACTCGCTTTCAACACATGGTTGGCCGCGCAGGCTCATCAGCGGGGTCTGTCGGTCGGGCTGAAGAATGACCTCGATCAGATCCAGGAGCTCGAGCCGCTCTTCGACTGGGCTCTCGACGAGCAGTGCTACCAGTATTCGGAATGCGATCTTCTGCAGCCGTTCATCGATGCCGGCAAGGCGGTATTCGGGGTCGAATACTCCGGTAATGAACTGGTCTTCTGCCCGTATTTCAACGCCCTCGACTACTCATGGCTGAAGAAGGACCTCAATCTGAACGCCTGGCGAATCGATTGTCACGAAATTCGTTAAGAACGGAGCCTCCTGCAAAACCCTCTTTCCCGATGGTTCGTGGTCTGAGTGCCGGCGAAACGCCGGCATTACAAAGGGCTGAGATCCATCACCAGGCCGGCGTCTCGCCGGCCTGGTGATGAGGAGGGCAGGAAGACCCCAGTGTCCGAGTCTTGAATTCTGCAAAAGGCTCAACACGATGGTGCGGGTTGGGTATCGATCATCGGCAATAAACACCCTTTCTCTCGAATCTGGGAGAGAATGGAGTGTCACCACCGTATCAACGAGGATCATCAGTGTCGGTTCTCGGGGCCAGGTGGGACCAACTGTGCGATGTCGGAGCATTGGGGTACACACGCCATGGCAAATCAGGAACACCTGCAAATGGTCCTTTCGGGCCAATGGGCCCGGTGGAAGGCGGCAAATCCGACATCGGTTCCCGATCTGGTCGGGGCCGAGTTGACCGGTGCTGATCTCTCGGGGTTGGACCTGAGCAAAGGAACCATGACCGAAGCGAAGCTCCAGGGCGCCAACCTCCGGGGCGCCAATCTCTCGGGAGTCCAGTTTGAAGGTTCGGTTTTCGACGCGACGGCCTTCGATGGCGCCCTCTGCGCTGGAATCCTGCTCGCAGGGCTCGAGATGAAGGGCTCGTCCTTTTCCGATGCGGTGTTGACCGATGCGTCGCTGCGAGGAACCGACTTCAGCGGGTGCAAGATGACAGGGGTCAAGCTGGCGGGTGTCAGCCTGGCCGGGGCAATCTTCGATCGCGCCGATCTGTCGGGCGCCGATCTGTCGGGCGCTGACTTCCGTACCGCTAGTTTCAAACGAAGCACGCTCGTGGGCGCCGTGATGGGAGACGCGGTCATGGACCGCGTGTCCTTCGCCGGAGCAAACCTGGCGAACTCCGTCATTTCAGGGGGCAGTGCGAAGGGTGCGCAGTTCGTCGAGGCCAATCTGTTCAAGGTCAAACTCAAGAACACCAACTTCAGGGACACCAACTTCCTGCGGGCGAACATGATGGAGGCTGAAATCATCGAGACCGACCTCCAAAACGCGGTCTTCGAGGAGGCGAATCTGACTGGGACCCGTTGGTTCGCCTGCAATGCCCAGGCGGTCGATCTCAGACGGGCGGTCGTCGCCAACATGCTGCTCGAGGGGATCCAGCTGGCCGCGGCCAGGCTTGACGGGTTGGATCTGACGGCGCTGAGGGCCGAAGGACTCTCGCTGGTTCGGGCCAGCCTCATCGGTGCCACGCTGTCGGGGATGACGATGAGTGGCTGGAGGATGGAACAGGTACGCTTCGACAACGCCGAACTCAGCAACGCCAACTTTGACGGATCCAACCTCGAGGGTGCGAAGTTCACCGGTGCAAAGATGCGGGGGACCCGTTTTCGCCAAGCCTCACTTTCCAAAGTTGTCGCGCGGAACGCAAACATCGCGCACAGCGATTTCAGCTCGGCGGATCTCAGCGGCGCCGATCTGAGTTCAGCCGATCTCCGGTCCGCCAAACTCGTGGAAGCCGACTGCAGCGGGTGTCGTTTCTCCGGCGCAGACCTGAGGAACGCGAATTTCACGAAGGCCAACCTCCAGGGGGCCAAGCTGTGGGGTGCTCGAGTCGGAAAGACCACCTTCCCGGGTTCGGCCCTTCACTGGCAGCTGGTCCTGTCGCTGGTCGGTGGTTTCGTCAAGCCGAAGGCTGCCGGCAGAAGCTAGCCCGCCCTTCTGTGGTGGCGGTCGCTCTTTCCGTTGATAGGCTCCACCGCACGGTTCTGAATATGAGCCTCTTGCATTAATCCGGTTTTGGACAACAGGATCTGATGACCCGAATTGGCATCATTCGGGCGGGACGCCTGCACCACAATGGAACTCGGCCCTTTGTGGCGCGGGCATCCTACCCGCGAAAAGACCACGGTCCAGCGGTGAGGCATTGGAATCAGGTACGGCGGTTTTGTTGATCGGCGAGTGCTCGGTGCGCGATCTTCTTTTCGAGCTCTTCGAAGGTGACTCCCAGACGATGGGCCGTTCCGACAGCCAATGAGGTCGAAGCGACTCCCGGGAAGAATCGGTAGGTGGGACCATCACCCGGATCAACCTCGGCCTGGAGGAACCGAAGCGACTCCTGTGCGGACTCGGACTCGAGTCGCTTGGCAAAATCGAGGAAATGGGTGGTCACAAAAGCCACCGGGTCGATCCGGTGGAGCATCTGGAGCACCAGATCGATGATCTCGACGGCCTCGGATGGGTTGGTGCCCGAACAGAGTTCGTCGAGAAGGACGAGTGAGTTCGGCGGCGCGTGTTCGAAGAGTGTTCGAAGACGGACCATCTCCGAACCGAGTCGCCCCTCGGCCTGGTCCGCCCGATCGACCTCGATGATCGAGGCGAAGAGCCCTGCAACCACCGGCATCCGGGCACTTCGGCATGGCGCATAGAGCCCGGACTGTCCGAGGACCTGGGCAATGCCGACAGCCTGGAGGAGGCGAGTTTTGCCTCCCGAATTGGGACCGGTCACCAGGGTGACGGGAGCGGCGATATCCATCTTGAGATCCGTGGGAATCGGCCGGTCGGTGATGGCCAGGAGAAGAGGATTGAAGAGGCCCTCGAACTCGAGTTTGGCGTGGGCCTCAATCTTCGGCAGGCAGACCGAAAGACCGCGTGCACGAGATTCCGCGGCCATGGTCCGAGCCGCCAGATACACCTCTAGGTGGCACAGGGTCTGGACAACCGTGACCATGGCGGGAGCCACATCCTGATAGACCCCCATGACGAGCCGGTCGACCAACTCATCGGCGCCGAGGCCGTAGCGGTGGTAGAACACCCGCACCCGGTCCCACCAGCGTCGAATGGGCCGGCGGAAAAAGGGGTTTCGCCGGCCTTCCACCAGCTTTCTGATCTCCATATGACGGAGCCGGCCGTTCGCCCCGATGACGATCTCGATATCGAGGTGCGCCATGGACTCGTCGTGGTCGAGCAACGCCTCCATCCGGCCGAAAGCCCGGGAGGCGCGGATCTTCGTCCCGACGTCATGCAAGCGATCCAGACCGGAGGCGGCGGTGGTGAACCCTTCGGTCATCTGGATGATGACCCTTCGAAAAGCACGCAGTACGTCGAGTCGGAATTGGACGGGTTCGAGGCGGGCGTCGTCGCGTGAAGCGCGGAGCAGGGCGAGGAGATCGAAGATGCTCCGGGCGAGTCGCTCGGTTGCAGCGGCGAGTGCGGGTTGCTCCTCGAGTTCAACCAGAATGGCCTGTCGATAGCGGATGTGGTCGGTGTCGACGGGGGGATTCGCGAGGACCCGTTCGAGGAACCGGCGGTGCATGGGGACGGTCAGGCCGAGAATTTCGAGTGAGAATACCTTTCGGACCAGATCTCCCAGGAAGAGGTCCTCGGCGAAGTGGGCTGAGTCCCAGTGGTGTGCGCCGACGGGGAGATTGTCGAGAGCGTCGTCGGTCTCACCGGCGCTGGCGCGACCGAGAAATGCGAGATCGAGGAGATCGAGAAGGCGAGCGCGATCGGGGCTGGAAGTGATCGTCGGATCGAGCAGATCGGGTAGCGGGAGATTCTTGAACTCACCCCACCGAGCCAGATCGGAGCGGCGAGACGCTCCCGCGAGCAATTGGCGAATGGTCGTCAAGAGCCCGGGCTCAGGGCTGTGAAACCGGCGATCGTCTTCGCTTCGCATCCGACCACCGGCGTCCCGCCCCACGCGTCGTCTCAGCGGAGTGCTACGAAAAGCCATATTGAAAAATCCTACACCAATGTTGAAGATATCGTTCGATTTGAATCCGGTCGCGCTCTGGCTCCGGGCGTCTTCGACCCGAACCTCTTGCGAAATTCGAGAATCGGACACTGAAGTCTTCCAACCCTCCTCACCATCAGGCCGGCGAGACACCGGCCCTACAATGGATCTCAGCCCTTTGTAGTGCTGGCGTCTCGCCGGCACCCAGACCACGAACCGTCGCGAAAGAAGGTTTTCGCAAGAGGCTCAACCCTATATGACGTCACAACGAGGACTGGGGTTCCATCCAGCCCCTCGGATCTCGATATTTGGTTGAAGAGACCGGATTTCCGAGACACGACCATATCGAATATTGCGAAGGAGTCTCACATGATAGGATCTTCGTTGCATCCGCGCACCTGCTCGGGTACGGTTTGCGGGTGATGTTCTTCTTGAATCGGGGGCATTTCCCACCACCGGCACGAAGTCCCCGTGTTCAGTTCATCCGTTCGTGTCGGTACGGTGCGTCATCGGTGGAGGAGCCGGGTCGCAGCCATTGGAGGAGGAGACTCATGAAATCAGTTCCGGTTGTCTTTGGTGTTGTCGTGGCGCTCTGTGCGGCGCCCGTTTTCTCGACGGTCCTCGTCGATGAGCAGTTCTCCCACATGGATGGCCCGCTCGTCGGGGTGACGCCTCAGCCCGGCCCGGGGGGAGTATGGGCGGCTCATAGCGGCGCCGGCAACAAGGCGATTCAGGTGAGTGCGGGGAGCATCTCCCTCGACCAGAGCGGCAACAGCGGTGAAGATGTCAATACGACCTTTGCCCCGATGGCCGCCGGAGAGAAGCTCTATGCTGGTTTTGATGTGATGTTGCCCTCCGGTCAGACTGTGAATCCTGATGCCAGCGGTCTGTATTTTGCTCATTTCAGAGTGTCGACAACTTTCAGAGGTCGGGTGTTCCTTGTCTCGCCCTCTGCTGGTGGCGACTTCGGCATCGCGTTGGACGCAGATTCGAGTGCTCCATCCGTGGTGTGGCCCAGTGATCTCAGCTTCGACACCGCCTATCGGTTCATCGTCTCCTATGACTTTGACACGGGAGACTCGCAGCTCTGGATCGATGCCACCTTGGAAACCGATCCGTCAATCAGCGATGCCGTCGGAACTGCTGCCGCGCTCATCGAAAGCTTTGCGTTTCGCCAGTCCAGCGACTACACCGGTTCGCAGGTGATCGACAACCTCATGGTCTCGGATACCTTTGACGAGTCGGTTCCCGTCGAGCTCATGTCGTTCTCCGTCGAATAGGAGCCAACGCTACAACAATGAACGAGGCGGGCCCGGGCCCGCCTCGTTTTCTGTGTCGCTCCACGAAATCGACCGAAAGTCTCAAAAGGAACCCGATCATGAATGGCGAGTATCAAAAGTGGATCCGGCGTTATACGATGGCTGGGATAACATTCGCGGCCGGCTGAACCGACGCCTGGATATCGCGGATTGGTGAAGGTGCCGATGGACCTTTTCGCACGCGTTCGAATCGCTGTTTGCCTGCTGGTTGCCACCATGGCGGTGGTCGTTCCACTTTGTGATGCGGCGGCCCGGACACCAGAGCCTGATCCGAACTCTCTCAAGGCCGGTGTCGACCGAGTCGTCGCCATCGAAACCGTGGAGCGGGTCCGTCACCGATTTCGAGACGGGGCCGACGATGCCTTCGGTGCCGCCTACCCGACGGCGGTATGGGCGAAACGCGCCGATGACATCGCTCGTCAGGTCAACTGCCTCGCAGAGCGGTTTGGTCGCCATCTCGACGACGCCGCGCTGCAACGCGAACTGCTGCGTATTCGCACCTCCACCCGACAGCCCGCTCGTCTCGAGGAGCTGTTCGCCGCCCTCGATGACGATCCTGTCGCGATCAAGGAGGGCATCGTCCGGCCGCTCGTAGCTGGAAGGTGGCTGCGTGAGGAAACGGCCTGGGATTCCGAGATTCAGCGTCAAGCACGTGCGACAGCCCGTGAGCTGGCGTTCCGCTTTGATGCGGACCGGGGCTGGGACGATCTCGAGGTCGATGTGATTCGGCTCGAGTACCGACCGGCGGATACCCCCGCCCGCGCTCGATTCGATGATGCGACCGGAGCCTATCGTCGCGAGGTCACGGCGGCTGCTTTTGCCCGGCTCATCGCCGATCACAGCCGCGACCTCGAAGGAGCGCTCACCACCGAGAGCGAGCGTTGGATCCGGATCGAGAGAGTGGAGTCCGTCGGCCTCGAATCCATCACGATCACCCGCGGTCTCGTGGCCAAGATTGCCTGGGATGAATGGTGGGAGGACAACCGGGAGCGCTATGGTGCCGATCTCAGTCCCCGATACGCGGCGTCTGACCGGGGTCTGCCGGCCGTTCGCCCTCGACGGGGACCCGGCTGTTTCTCGGTCCCGGATGCTCCGATGTTCGTCGATCCCTTCGAGGGCAGCTGGGAGGCCGACTCGATCCCTCTCGATGGAAGATCGCACCACGTCTCCGTCTGGACCGGCTCGGAGATGATCATCTTCGGTGGTGTCCTCGACGAAACCGGCAGGGTTCCCTTTCGCTACGATCCGGTGACCGACAGTTGGAGCAGCGGTTCCAGCATCGATTCTCCGATTCCCCGCCTCGATCCGACCGCGGTCTGGACGGGAACCGAGATGCTCGTGTGGGGTGGCGACACCGGGAGTCCGTCGATTTCTCCGGGCGGCCGATACGATCCGGTGGTCGACTCTTGGAGCCGGATGGCCCTCGTGGGCTCGCCCATCGACAGCCTTGATCACACCATGGTGTGGACGGGAACCGAAGCGCTCATCTGGGGTGGCACGCCCATGTGCCGAGCGGCGTATGAACCGGCGGCGAATAGCTGGCGGTCGTTGAGCTCAACCGGTCCTCCTACCGATCGTTCGGGCCACTCTGCGGTCTGGTCCGGGAGCGAGATGATCGTCTGGGGAGGGAAACGACCCGACGACCAATTCGCCCATGGCGGCGGCCGATACAATCCCGAAACCGATGCCTGGATCGCCGTGGGGACAAGCGGAGAACCGGCGACCCGAACCGCCCACGCCGCAGCCTGGACGGGATTCGAGATGCTTGTCTGGGGCGGTTTCAGCGATCAGGGGTGCGTCAACACCGGGGCCCGTTATCGGCCCCTCAGCGACAGCTGGCTGTCGATGACTTCGGTGGGCGCCCCATCGCTTCGAGAGGAGTTCTCGACGGTCTTCACCGGTGAGGGTCTCATCGTCTGGGGTGGATTCGAATCCGGTTCTCCGGGTTCGAATCCCTTGGACACCGGAGGTCGCTTCGACCCGGGGACCGGTTCCTGGAGCACGATCCCGATCGAGGGCGCCCCCGTCGCCCGATACGGTCACAGCGCGGTGTGGTCCGGCGCCGAGATGATCGTCTGGGGCGGGGTCAACGGAGGACTCCTGGCCACGGGGGGGCGGTACGATCCCTCTTCAGGTAGCTGGGCCGAGATGATCTCCGGCGGTGGTCCCTCGTCGCGGGTCCATCACACCGCGACGTGGACAGGTGCGGAGATGGTCGTCTTTGGTGGCGAGCACGAGCTGCAGGCCCTCGATGATGGGGGGATCTACGATCCCGTTCTCGACGCCTGGGAACCGACCCCGACGGTCAACACCCCCTACGCGAGGAGCTACCACAATGATGTCTGGACGGGGTCCGAAATCATTATCTGGGGTGGAGTGAAATATGCCACCTATGGTGACCAGTTCACCAACACCGGTCGGCGTTTCGACCCCGTCATCCGAGAATGGTCGGTCATGCGGAACACCTCCGCGCCCTCGGCGCGAGCGGAAGCGGTCGCAATCTGGGTCGGGCCGTACGGCATGTTTGTCTGGGGTGGGAGGGACGGGAGTTCCTTCCCGGTGACCGGCGGGCTGTATTTTCCCCACCTCAACGACTGGATGGACACGGGCACGCCTTCTTCGACATCGGGGCGAGCGGGTGCGAGCGTCGTCTGGACCGGCAGAGAGGCCATGGCGTGGGGAGGGAACCGCGGATCCTCGGTCATGGATGACGGAACCCGATACGATCCCATCGTCAGTTCGTGGGCGAGGATCTACTCCTCGTCCACCGCGGGCGATCGATGGGGCCACACCGCGGTGTGGACCGGGATCGAGATGGTGATCTTCGGCGGCAGTTACTCCACGACCTCCGGATATGAAGAACCGGCGGCGTTCAGTCCGACCCTGGGAACGTGGCGCACTCTCGATCCACCCGGGACCCTGGAATACAGGCGGGACCACAGTTCGGTCTGGACCGGCGACGAGATGATCGCGTGGGGGGGCTATCACGGCGGGAACCTGAATACCGGACTGCGGTGGGATGCGGCGAGCAACACGTGGCGCGAGCTCACAACCGTCGGAGCACCTGCGGGCCGGGTCTACCACACGGCGGTGTGGACCGGCGATGAAATGATTGTGTGGGGGGGCAGCGCAGGGACCGGTGTTGCGATCTGGTCGCCCATCACCAAACCCGTGGTCACGGGACCGGTGAGCATTTGTACGGGAGAGTCGGCGGTCCTCGAAGCCCCAGAGGGCTACGACTCCTATCTCTGGTGGCCCGATGGACAGACCACCCGGCAGATCACGATCAACCCGTCCCTGAGCACCCGGTACCGCGTGGATGTGACCGCCGGCAGCCTCGGCACCAGCGCCGAACACGAGGTCGTGGTCGGTACCGACATGGATGGCAATGGGCGTGTCAATGGTGTGGATATCGAACTGCTGGTCGATCATTCCTATGGCGGGCAGGGGGCGAATTGCCCCGATGTGGATGGCAACGGAATCCACGACACCGGCGATCTCTCGGCATGGATCGATCTCGCATCCCAGGAGTGGTAGAGCGCCACTTGCGCCGTGCCGATCAACGCCTTGGGCCGCGTGTGAGATCGTCGATGCTCAACTACGAATCCGCGGCATCTACGGCACCTCTGAACGCAAAAAAGCGAGGGGGCTTTCTGAGCCCCCTCGCTTTCGATTGAAAGATTCGCGAATCAGCGGCAATAGCCCTTTCGGGGGTGGCATCGATTCGAGCAGCAGTCGGCATTGGTCGTGCAGGGATCCCTCTTCTCGCCGCAGGAGGGAGCGCCACACACATCATCTTCGTCGACCAGACCGTCGCAGTCGTTGTCCGCGCCGTCACACACCTCGGTCGAGGGAACGCAGGAGCCCGGGTTGAGCCAGGGCGCAACACTGCCGAAATAGGCCGCGAAGGCGCCATCCACGGTCGAGTTGCTGACGGTGTCACATACGTCGTTGACGTTGGTGCCGCAGCCACCGGAGAGCTGGCCGACAATCTCACCCGAGGCGTTGAGGACGGGCGAGCCGGAGCTGCCGCCCTCGGTGGCGCCGTAGGTGTCCTTGCTGTAGATCCATGATCCCCGCGGCCAGGAACTGCAGGTCCCGGCTGTTGTGCTGACCGAGTGGGTCGAGTAGGCCTGCGGGGCGCCCGAAGGGTGACTCAGTCTGTACAGCCCGGTGCCGTTGCTGTAGGCGACGGCGGCGCTGGTCCAGCCGAGGAAGGTCCGGCCGGTCGGCACTGATGCGAGCTGCAACAGGGTGTAATCGGAGCTGCTGTTTGTTGAAACGATCGTGGCCCCCGGGGCTGTCTGGCCGGAATCCCACGCGTAATCACAGGCCGTGGTGCCGCACGGTGCGGTGAAGTCCCAGTAGGTCTCGAGGCTGGCGGCTTCGGTGCTCGTCGAGATGCAGTGGTTGGCGGTGAGGAAGTAGGGTGTCATGGTGCCCGTGGTGTCGGCGACCAATCCGCCGGAGCAGATGTAGTAGCTGCTCCCCGAAGCGAAGAGCATCTCGCCGATGGCCTGCGCGGCCGGCGCGATGGCGCTCGGAACCGAAGAGCAGGCGGCGTTGTAGACGCAGGGCTCGTTGATCGGCCCGTCTCCATCGGTGCAGAAGGACTTCACGGCCTGGTCGGCCTCCCATCGGGTCACCGAGAAACGATCACCCATATGGCCGACGGAATCGATGACGAAGTAGGCGTCGAGAAGGGTCTCGAAGGAGACCGGTCCGGTGATTTCGAGCTGCAGGGTGAGGGTGTCGCCGAGAACGCTGTTGGTCCAGATTTCCCCCACGCCGAAAGCGCCGGCGCCGGTGTAGGGGCCGAATGCCTGGCTTCGAGTGCCGTAGACATAGAGGGCCGCGCCTTCAGGCAGGGCGATTTCGGTCAGATGGGCGCGCACGGCCGTTGCACCTTCGGAACGAATGGTAGTTGTCCACACCATGGTTCCGTCGGTTTTTGTATAGACCCCTCCCGTGAGCTGGATCCTGTCACCGAGCGCGAGATCGATCTCTGCGTCGACGGGACGGTCAATTCCGACGAGCAGCCGGCGGTTGCCCTGCTGATTGACCCCGGAAAGATGCTGAGCTTCGTTTGGAGTCAGGGCGCCGAGGTCGACGACAAAGTGCTTGGCGGCTCCGGCGACGAGTTCCCGATACAGCGATTGCCGCTGAACCGCTTCATTGCCGAAATCGGAGTGGCTCGGCGCGATGACAATCTCGGCGGAAATCACCCCGATCGACTCGCTTTCGATCGATGATGCACCGGCCACTGTGGCGATGCATGCAAGTACGCAACACGTGATCAAGATAGAACGTCTCATGCCGAGTCCTCCTTTTTCGACTGTCCCCAGGTTGTGCGGATCTGATGCACAACGGCGATAAATACCCCTTAAGATTCAGGTATTTTCTTCTCAAGATCAAGCCGTACACGCGAATAGTTGATATTGGTTAAGACAACTTAAGGTCCGGAGTGATCTTGAATGGGCGTCGTTATCTCATCCGCAGGCGCAGAGGGAGGAGCCTCAGCGAGGCATGACGGATGGCGCACCTCGAGAACGGGTCGATGATCCCCGACCACGAGGACGAGGGTGGGTTTTGAGGGCGGCCGCCGGAGATCGTGGTCCGCACCCACCCATCGCTATGGAACCGTGCTCGACCACCTTCCCGAGCTTCCGCTCTCGAAACCGTCGGCGAAGATCACCGATGAGCTGTTGCAGTAGAGCGCGAGATCGATGTCGGTGGTTTCGGCGCACGGGTCGTTGCTCGTAAGGCGAATGGTGCCGACGCTGTCCTGCGGGAGCAGACCGCAGTCGAAGCTCAGAGTCACATCCTGGCTCCCGCCGTCTGGAATCTGTCCTTCCTCGGGTGAGGCGCTCACCCAGGGGAGCCAGTCGGTATTGCAGAAACTGCTTGCCTGGGCCACGGCTTCGAGGGCGTCGATCTCACCCCAGCCGGTGGCCATGTTGGGGATGTTGCCCGGGCCCTCGTCACCGCAGTTGCTGGCGTAGGGGATGGCCACGGCGGATGTCTGAATGATGTCTTCGGTCTGGGCGTAGTCGGCGATGAGGCAGGGCGCCGCCTGCCACATCAGGGCGATGAGCCCGGCCACGTGGGGCGCAGACATGGAGGTGCCCGCCCAGCTGCCGTAACTCGAATCGCTGCCGTTGAGTGCGGACCGGATGTCGACCCCGGGAGCCACGACCTGGGGTTTCAGGCTTGGATAACCGTTTGGATTGACGGTGTCGTGGTTGTCGGTGGGACCCCAGTTGGAATGAGGCGCATACGCGCCGTTGGATTGGCCCGTCGAGCCGACTCCGGTGACGTTGCCATAGCGACCCGGGTTGCCCACGGTGTTGCATCCGGGCGGTTGGGAGTACCCGCAGTTGCTGGCATTGACATTGGCGAAGACCGGGTAGACCCCCGCGGCGTGCCAACTGTCGACAACACCTTGGTACCAATCGTCATAGGACTGGGCGCAGTCGCCCCACGAGTTGTTGACCACGTGCGGCCGTTTTGACGGGTCCGGCGCCGATGGGTTGCCAATCGGGAATGGCGCCGCGACCCACTGGGCGCAGGTCAGAAGACCGCTTTCCGAACAGCTCTGGCCTTCGCATCCGTCGCAGGCGATCCACGTCGCGCCGGGCGCCATACCGACCTGGTTGGCGCCGCCGTCATCTCCGACCATGGTACCGACCGTGTGCGATCCGTGACCGTGGTCGTCCGAAGGCGCCGCGGCGGAGCCGTCGACCCCATCGAGCCAGTTGTAGTCGTGGTTGAATACCCCACCACCGAGATTGCCCCGGTAGCGCGGTTCGAGAACCTCGTGGGTGTAGCGGACACCGGTGTCGATCCCGGCCACCACCATGCCGCTTCCGTCGAAACCGGCCCCCCAGACGAGATCGGCGTTGACATGAGCGATATTGGGTTCCACCGCACGGCCCCCGGCCGGCGCCGCCGCCTTCTCGAAGGGCTCGATGACCATCATCGTCCGCTCGGCTCGGAGGATCTCGATCTCCTGGAAGGCTGCGAGACCGGCGAAGACCTGCCGGGAGGCCGACGGTACGAGGATGTAATTGTCGATCCAGAAGGCCTGGAATGACGCCCCCTCGGCCTCGAGGTAGGCCCGCACCCGAGCCTGGGTGCGATCCGCAGTGGCGCGCAGGGCGTCGACCACATACCGGCCTCGCGACTCCCAATCCATGGCCAGGGCTGGGCTCAGATCCGGCCGTTCATGGAAGTCGATGAGGATCGTTGCTTCGCCCCGGCTTCGCATGGAGGCTTCGAGTTCGGGTTCGATCTTGACCGTGGACGGCCTCCTCGTGGGCTCAACGGAAAGCGGGTTGGCACTTTCGCCCGGCGGGAGTTCGCGCAGCATCCAGTCCATGGGCGGGATGCCGATGTTGCTGAGAGCGAGAGTCTCATCGGTGCTGGAGTTCGGCGCAGCGATGACGCTGAAACCGATCGGTGTCACAGCCATCGCCGGTCGAACCAGGACGAAATCCTGAATCGTCTGGATGCCGGCGATCACGGTGACACCGGGGGCCTGGGCGGTCTGGTAGCCGTCCGCCGACGCGGTGACATCGTAGGTTCCGTCCGCAAGATAGACCGGGCCGTAGCTGCCCATTGGGTCGGCGGGAAGGGTCAGCCCCCCCGGTTCGATCGCAGCCACCGCCTGGGTGCACGTCGGGCCCGAGGTCGCGAAATCGTGAATCGCGCCATCGAGGGTGCCGAATGCCGAGCAATCGGGAATCAAGGCCCGCGGCTGGAGACTCTCGTCACACGTCTCCGCGCCGGATGGGGTGTAGCCGTCGTCGCTGCACGGAAAATGCGGCGGGTCTCCAAAGTTCTCTCCGCCCCAGTACCAAGAAACCAGCGCGTCGCCGCTGCCGCCGCCGCCGGTGGTCACTTCGACGCAATAGGTGGCTGTGCAGTGATCGTCGCCGTTCTGATTCCGTTGGTGGGCGATATTCACTTCATATGAGGGCGTGTGGAAGGACCACGAAAACGACCCGAAATTGCCGTTGTCGCAGCTCGGTGTGCCCGAGACCGTCACGCCCTGGACGGTCCAGTCGGCGGGTAGTTGCAGCCACAGGTTTTCCACGAACTCCCAGTAGCTGGTGAAGGATTCAGCACGAAAGCAGAGAGTCTGGGTCGACCCCGGCTGCCAGCACTGCGTTCCCGCCGTAGATCCGTCAAAGACCACAAACGATCCGGAGATGGTTTTGGTTTCAGCGGGTGTATCCAGCGTTGATTCAGAAGCTGCGGCGAAACCCGACCAGATCGTGATGACCAAGAGCACCACGATGAACCGGCGGTACTTCAGATCGAGGGTGAGATTTTTCATGGTTTTCCTTTTTGTTCTCGGGTTCCGGTCTCGGCGCACCGCTCTGTGGAGTGGGTATCATCTTCGCGGATAGGGCCGTGCCGGATCAGTCATCGGTCCGTTGCCGCCGTCGATTGTACCGCCGCAGGTCGGGTAGGCGCCACAGCTGTGCGGAGCCCTTGACATCGTTGATCCGAAATCGCCAAATTGTCGGCAAAACTGATTTCCGGTATACCATCGCAGCAGAACATCAAACAGGCTGAGTTTTGCGGTTCAAACAGGAGGTCCGGAAAGTGAAGAGAAAGACCGTTTGTTGGAGTGTCTTGATTTTCCTCGTCGGAATTGCCGGAGTCGTTCAGGCTCAGCTCATCGCGGTTGACGATACCTTTGGTGTTCCGGTCGCACAGGAGCTCATTGTGGAGGCGCCGGGTGTCCTCGAGAATGACACCTTCAACGGTGAGCCCGCCGAGGACGCAGGAGCCACGGTGGAGCTTGTCACCGGCCCACTGGCGGGAATTCTGGAGTGTGGATCCAATCCGGGTTTGGAACTCTGCCCCGATGGCTCATTCACCTACACGCCGGGTGCGGGTTTTTCGGGTTCGGACAGCTTCACCTACCGGGCGATGGTCGGTATCGAGACGGCGGTGGCGACGGCGACTTTGACGGCCTGTCAGGGTGGACCGACGGTGTTTGTGTGTTGGAAACACGCCGAGTACATGGCAAAGCTCGACGAACTGGGCTATGGCTCGTTTTTTGAGGGATTCGAGGATGACCTGGCATGGGGATCGGCGCGCTCGCCCGCTACCGCCCCATCGGTGATCAGTCACGGGATCGCGTGGGAGTCAAACCACCCGGATCCTCCCGCCGCGAATGAGATCACAACCGGTCCAGGTCCGGCGAGGACAGGTCTCTGGGGAGTCTTTGACCTCGAACACGGGTACGCTACCGGTTCGGCCATCGAGTGTGATGTCGATGAACCGCCCGAACACTGTCTCCACAAGGATGGGTTGACGGGGATCCGGCAGAACGGGGAGAGCCCACTCGTAGGGATCGGTGGTTTCTTCACCGGTGCGGCCTTGCCGAAACTGGTCGCGATCATCGATGGGGGAGTCCCGGTCAATCTCGGCGGTGTGCCGCTTGGATTCCAGTTCTACGGAGTGATCGACACCCGGGGATTCGAGATCTTCCGTTTCGAGGAGAGGAGCGGCAAGATCGGGCAGGCCCGATACGTCTTCGCGGATGACTTCACCATTGGAACGAAGCTCTCGGAGATCTTCTTCGACGGCTTCGAGTCGGGCGACACATCCTTCTGGTCGAGCCAGGCACCCTAGTGCACCCCTATTATGGCGGGGAACACCGGCCCAAACCTCCCCCCGGCTCGTCGTCTCTCGAACCTGATGAGGATGGGTATTGTCGATTCTGATCGATCACCCTTTGTGCGTCACTCCTCGGACGATGCCTCGACCAGCACCCGGAGGCGGCGGAAGATCTCTCGAAAGGCTCGTTTGTCTCCGTTGGCGTGGACTCTCCGCGCCAGACGCGAAATGACCTGCCGGTCGAGTCCCGGCACCTCCGCTGCCGCGGTTTCCAGAGCCTCGGCGAAACGTTCCGGATCGCAGAGGGCGTCGCGGAGGTCTTCGATGCCGTGAAACAGATCGCGATCGGCACGGCTGCTTCGACCGACGTCGTTGAGGGCGATCCGAACAGCGTCTACCGTATCCTCGTCCCGGCGGAGAAGGGCGGCCAGGTGCTTGAGCTCACGTTTCCGTGCGCCGCGTGCGGTTGAGCGGCGGGCCAGGTCGAGCACTTCACGCATGTCTTCGGGCACGGGCAGCCGCTTGCAGACCGCTTCGCTCGACTCGATCATTTCCAAAGCCAGCGCTCCAATTGCCTGGGCCGCTCTCTTTTTTTCGCTGCGACCACGGCCCTCGCGCTCGTAGAGCGGATCTTCTTCCACGTGAAACTCCTTACTCGATCCCATTCTGACACGGGCCGAGGATCTCGTTGCTCCCATCGAGATTCTGCAGTGCCGTCGGGCCGGTGTGACGAAGCCGCTGCGCTCCACTGAGTCGGGTTACCATGTCGCCATGGTGAAAGCAGATTCGATGGACCTGTGTTCTGAGCCAGAGAGCCGGCGCCCCACGCGTGGTTGGTCGGTGGCCGTATTCATGATTGCGTTGGTGGTCTTCGTGCTGTCGCCGGTGCGTCAGGTCTCGGACGCCTCGTACTCGTTGCTCGTCAGCGAGAGCCTGCTGCGCCACGGCACCTTTGCCCTCGACGCCTATGTCACGACCCCGCTCGATCCGGCCGTTCACCCGGCATCGGCGGATGGTGAACTGCCGTACCACTTGATGAAATCCGGCGGCCACTTTTACTACGCCTATCCACCCGGGACATCGATTCTCTCGGTGCCCTATGTTGCACTCTCGCACCTCTTCGGGATGTCGGCGGTTTACCCGGACGGCGGCTACCACTATCGCGAGGAACGTCGGATGCAGCTCCGTCTTGCCGCTCTGCTCATGGCGGTCTTTGCAGTGGTCGCCTATCGGATCGCCGGCTCGGTGCTCAGCCACCGCTGGGCTCTGGTCTTCACCGCGGCGGCGGCGCTGACAACCCAGGTCTGGTCGACGGCATCGCGCGGTCTGTGGTCGCACACATGGGCGATTCTGTTGGTCCTGACCGCCATCCTCCTCCTTGTCCGTCACGAGAACGGTGGGGGAAGACTCCGCCCGGTCCTGCTCGCCTCGGTCATGTGTTGGGCCTATTTCACCAGGCCGACCATGGCAATCGGGGTCGCCGCGATCGGACTCTATCTCGCGCTTCGATTTCGCAAGGCGCTGGTGCCTTACGCCGCGACCGTCTCCGGCTGGCTGGCGGCCTTCGTCGCCACCTCTTGGATGCAGTACGGACGGTTTCTGCCGCCTTATTACCGGCCCACCAAGCTCGGGACGACCGAATTCCTCACCGGTCTGACGGCCAATCTGGTGTCACCGAGCCGGGGCCTGCTCATCTTCCTTCCCCACCTCCTCGTTATCGCTTATCTCGTGATTCGGTACCGGAGACGGTCGTCGTTGACACCGCTCGCCATTCTCGGCGCCGCGGTCGCGCTCTGCCATCTCCTGGTCGTGGCAAGCTTCCCGATCTGGTGGGGCGGCGAGGGCTATGGTCCACGACTGATGACCGATACGGTTCCGTGGTTGATCCTCGTTGCGCTGGCTGCGATCCAGGGGTGGGGGAGAGCTCGATCGGATCGTCCGACGAACACCACTCGGGTCCGGGTCGAGGTGGCGCTGGTGGTGGTGCTGTCGCTCGCCGCGCTGGGGATCAACGGGGTCGGCGCGTGGTCCGCGGCGACCAACGAATGGAATTGGACGCCTGTCAGCGTCGATCAGGACCCGTCCCGAGTCTGGGATTGGGATGACGCGCAGTTTCTGGCGCCGTGGCGGGATGGGCCGGCCTGACCCCGTCAGGCGTCGGATCAATCCCTGGTTTCCCAATACCAGGTCTCGAAGGATTGGTTCAGCTGGAGTCGTGCACGGGATCCTCTGGTGGCGGGGAACCAGGCGAGTTCGCGGCCCCCACCATCCGGCGCACGAGCGGATCTCGCCCGGACGCCACGCAGACCGGCATCTTTCGCCTCGACACCGATGGGTTGGCACACCGCGTGTTCGACGAGTCGGCCACCGGCGTCGACCGGGTAGGTGGAGGACAGATTGACCGCCGCCACCCCCTGCCGACTGTGGACATCCGCCACGCGTTGTTGGGCCGGCAGGGTCGCATGGGCCAGAACGGGACCGGTTTCGTCGAGGAGGTCTTCGGGGTCGAACGGCCAACCGTCGATGAACGCCCGTAGATTGAGGCGGGCGGTGATCCGGTCTTCATTGAGATAAAGAGTCGGGTGGCTGTTGGGTGGATTCCAACGGCCGCCGAACACCGCGGCAAAGCTCGGATCGAGGGGATCGATCCAGTCGGCCTCCGCAATCCTATACCAAATACGTCCCTCGGGGAGGGTCTCGCTGCGCACTCGGCCCTCCTAGTGAGTGTCGCCGAACCGGAACATCTTCCGGCAGGCGATGAGGACGTCTCGAGTGCGACCCTGGCCGACGAGGTCGAGCAGCGCCAGACCGCCCAACTGGGCCGACCCGCGGCGCACCACCGCCGGGATACGGTCGCGCTTGAGATGGCGGATGAGGAGATCGGTTGCCGCCGAGAGATCGGCCACCGCTTCGATCCGACTGGCCGGGACGCCCCGAGCCCGCCATTTTGCGATCGCCTGCCGGGAAACCCCGAAGAGCGCCGCCGCATCGGACTGACTCAGCTTCCACACCGCGAGAACCCGGTCGAACCCGGCCCGGGCGCGCTGTCGATCGAGGGATCGTTGGAGTTCGGAAAGCCACACTTCATCCGCACTGCGCACCAAGACCCGCGCGGCCTCGCTCGGAGCGAGATCGGTCAGTTCAGCGCTGTTCCCACCCATGGCTGCCTCCCTGGCAACCATATGTAAACCGCAACCTTTTGTCAACTAAACCCTCCGGAGCACCGACATGACGGCATAACCGACGATGACGCCGCTGCCCCGTACGCGTTCTTGACAATGGTGGGCTGCGCACGCATCTTGGCATTCACCACCTCGTGATTGCGGCAACCTGGAGGAACGCTATGCGGAAGAACCATTCGACGCGTGCTCGCGTTCGGCGGATCAGCATCGACGAACGGTTGGACGGGGATCTCATCAAGATCGGGGTCGCAGACCTCCTGCCCGGTCATTCGGATCTCGGCGAGGATGCCCTGGAGAGCTGGTCCGATGAGCACGTCAGGCTCGTCCGACCGTCAACCTTCCTGCGCAGCTTCGGTTTGAGAAAGGACCATTCCGAACTCGAGGCTCTCGTTGCGGAACTCCCACTCGAACCCGGAAAGGACGAACCCAGCGGCGCCTTTTGGAGGACACTCGAGGAGGGGCAGGTCTATCTTTCCGGGGAAATAGAGGTGCGGGGGATCGATCGGTCGAGCATCGAAGGCATCACGGCGCGACCGGGGGCGTTCTCGGTTGTCCGCATCGATCGGATTCCGACCATCAAGAACAAGCACAAGCGACTCTACTCGGCTGCGCTCAAAGAACGGAGTTGATCCATGCCGACCCCCATTCTGCCGACCGACCTGGTCGTCCACGTCCTCAACGTGGGCTTTGGTGACGCGATCCTCCTCGAACTGCCGACGACGGCGGACGGTGAGAACCTGCTCGGAGTTGTCGACTGCTACAAGGGCTCCAAGATGCTCGACTACATCAAGGCCCTCAATCTCATCCGTCCCTTCGACGGAGTCGCTTTCATCTGTGCGACCCACCCCCACCTCGACCATGTAGGTGGAATCAGGAAGCTCCTGAAAGACCCGCTCACAAAACCGCGGGAGTTCTGGGACAGCGGCTTCAGACACAAGACCGTGACCTACCTCAACATTCTCGAGACGATCCACCAGGAAAGAATTCCGATGCGGCGCATCTCCTCCGGGATGGAGTCCTACTTCGGAACCCTGCGGATCACGGCGCTCGGTCCGTCGGTGGCGCTGCGCAACCGCTACGCGACCTATGGCATCGACATGAATAACGCCTCCATCGTGCTTCGACTCGAGAACTGCAAGGACGATGTCGTCGTCGTGGAATCCGTGCGATACCGCGACAAGGAAGATCCCGAGGTTCTCCGCGACGCGGGAGATTCGGTGGTGATCCTCGGCGCCGACGCGGAGTTTGACAACTGGGCTCAGATCGCCGAGGAGTACCCGTATGTGGAACGGACCAGCAAACACGATCCGCTGGTCAAGAAGGTCGTCAACCTCCTGAACTGTTCCGTCCTCAAGGTCTCGCACCACGGCAGCATGCACAGCGCGCCGTTGGACGTCTACGAGCGCATGTCGCCGGCCCTGGCCATCCTCTCGAGCAAGCAAGAGGAGAGCAGCGTGACCCGCCGGGGGCAATCGGTCACCCGGACCCTCTATCCCCATCCCGTCGCCATCGAAACGCTGAGAGAATCAGGAAGTGATGTGCTGAGCACCGACGGCTTCTATGAAGGGCTGATCGGCGGCGCGAACACCCGGCCGGGCACCATCGTCGTGGCGGTCGCACCGGGCAAGAAACCTCTGTACACCAAGCTCTCGGATGACACGGACACGGTGCCGCCACCGCCCGCTGCGGTCTGAATTCGGCAGACCGGGCAATAATTCTAAGTCGAATGGTCAGGCGTGATGGATCACCACGTCTTCGCTCGCAATTGAGCTACCATCAGCCGGGGGACTTGAATTGTCACCGATCAACGCTGAAGCATCCGAGCCCGATGGCGTCGAGGCGCACCGGCTCAAGGAATCCGTCACCCGGTTGAGGGAGGTTCGGCGGAGGTTTGTCCTCGATGCCGGTGACGGAGAGCAGTTCGCTCTGGCGGAAGAGCGGCTTGATGCGATCATCCTGGATCTGGATGGATGGTTGAAGCCGGGCGGAGGACCGGTCGATGTCAGTGGTCTTGATTTTCGGTTGGCGGCAGTTGAGGAGATGATCGAGGCCGTCGGTTTTCCGGGGTATGCGCATGTGGTTGCCGGTGTTCGAAGCGCCCTGGCGGAACCGGATGCAGCCTCGACCGTCGGAGCTGGACCCGTTCCGCCGCGACGGTACGTACTGCCTGCTGCTTCAAAGGCCGCACGGCCGCGGCCCGAAGGCGAAATGGATGAGTGGGATCTCCGCGCCGCGGACGAAGAGGCGCGGCGCGGTTCGGGCTGGTTCACGAAGGCTGTGCTGATCGGCGGCTGTCTAGCCATCGCAGGGCTGTATTTCTTCCGCGACGAACAGGGAAGACCCGATCCCGGAGCCGGAGCCCTGGCCGACCGGATCGTCGTCGAAGAGGCACGGGTCCCGGCGCCGGAAACGGCACCTGCTCCGAAACAGATTCTCGACCCGGCCGTTGTCGATGCCGCGGCGATGTTTGACGAAGAGATGTTCGAGCGGTTCTCGACCGAGATCACCCTCGCCGAAAACGCCATGCGCGCCGGAGATCTTGATCCGGCTCTGACCCACTTCGCCGCTGCTGCGGCCATCGATCGTCATCACCGCCGATTGACCGAGGTTGCCGGATCGTTGATCGACCTCCTGCTGAGGGAGTCCGACGAGGCTTTCGACAACACCCGATGGGATGTCGCCGCCGCTCGGGTCGAGGATGCGCGTCGAATCGCCAGGGGCCTCTATCTCGATACGTCGGCAATCGACCATACGGCCCGCAAACATGAACTCATGACTCGCTTTGAAGACGTGACGCCTGATGAGCCGGGAGCATTCAGTCGGGCGGTGGGTCATGCGGTTCGGGTCACCTCGATCTACGGGGACGTGCTCTTCGGCAGGCTCGAGACCATTGAAAACGACGATCTCCTGGTCGAAATCCACAGCGGGGTTGAGGGAGGGGGCGCGAGGTATTCGACGACAATTCCCCTCGCGATGATCAGTGAACTCCGTATATTCGAGGCTCAATCGGTCTCGGAAACCGTCCTCGAGCCCTAGGAGCAGGATCTGACGATCCGAATCGGCCTCATGCGGGCGTCCCGCCCGCGAAAAGACCACGGACCACGAAATCCCCAGAACTGTGGTTTTTGCAAGAGGTTCTACTAAAAGCTCCCAGCCCTCAGATCGCCTCGACGCCCTTCTCGGTCATCGCGTGAAGTCGGTCCGGCCCTGATAGAGCACTACGGCGACCGCCATGGCCGCAACGATGGCCATCACCTGCCACAGGTGCCCCTGGGTTGAACGGAGGAAGATCTGACATCCCGCGAGCACCAGAATCACACCGGCAAAGACCGCCCACCCGACCAGACCGGCCCGGCCGCGATGTTGGCGGCGGGCCGCGCACGATTCCTGCCCCAATGGTCCCAACTGCGCATAGGCCCAGAACTGCAGTACGAAACTCCAGGTGGTGGGCAAATGGGAGATCTCGTACTTTCCGGCCACCAGAGCTGCCACGCCGAGCATCGGCAGTACCGCAAGCGCACTCAGACCGACAAAGCACGCCGGCAGCAGGACGGTCACCCACGCAAGCTGGCGGGGCGTGAGTGCCCCCGACAGCAGCAGGCGGGCCCGTCGTTCCTCAATGCGATAACTCCCGGCGATGAAGGAGACCACCATGCCGGCGATGATCGGAAATATCGCCACAAGAAAACCAGGAGGGCCGTCCGCGTCGCTCGAGAACCGCATCAGCACGCTCAGCAACAAGATGACACCGGCGGCGATCCCGAGACCGCCGAGCAACCATGGCCGGAAGTAGGCGAGCTCAGCTTTCAGCGCGTACCACATGGTGACCCTCCTTGAGGATTTGGACCGCAATCTCATCGACGGTCATTCGGGAAACTTCGACCGCCTCGGCTCCCAGATCGGTCAGTTGCTGCAGCGTCACCTCGGCCTCACGGGTGATGACCTGGTGTTCGGCCCGCACCCGGCGGTGTTCGACCACACCGGTGAGTTCGACATCCTGGTCTGCGAGTCGGAAGGAAACCCGTCGCCAGTGCTCGCTCAGCTCATCCCTGCCGGTGCGCAGAACCAGCTGACCGTCGCGCAGAAAAGCCAGTTCGTCCGCCAGCCGGCTGATGTCGGATAGGACATGGGTGGAGTAGAGCACCGCGTGCTCGCCGTCCTCGGTGATCTCCCACAACACATCCAGGACCTCCGACCGAACCACGGGATCAAGACCCGCGGTGGGTTCGTCCAACAGGAGCAACCGCGGTCCGTGCGCCATGGCCGCCACCAGCGCGAGCTTGGTTTTGTTGCCCCGCGACAGTTTGTTGACCGGTTTGTCCAGGGGCAGCGCGAACCGCTCGACGAACGTGTTCGCGCGATCATGCGACCACCCGGGGAGCAGCTCGGACAGGAACTTCAGGTTGCGGGCAGCGGTCCACCCCTGGAAGAATCCGTTCTCCTCACCGACATAGCCGATATTGCGGCGGTATTCGGTCCGTGTCGCATGGACGGGATCGCCAAAGACCTCGGTGCCGCCTTCATCGGGCACAACCAAACCGGCCATGCAGTTGAGGGTCGTGGTTTTCCCCGCGCCGTTGGGCCCCACCAGGGCAAGCACTGTGCCCGGTTCCAGAACGAGGTCCAGCGGACCGAGTTGGAAACCGGTGAAGCGTTTTGTCAGCCCGCTCAAGCTTGCTGCAGGGGAGGTGCCCGGTCGATGATCAGCCATCGGATGGCCCCTTTTGCAGAAGCTCGTTCAAAATCCGTCGCATCTCGGCCTCGCTCAGACCATCGGCAGCTGCGTGTTCCACAAGCTGTCCCAGCGCGTTGGCAAATCGTTTCTCGGCCATCTTCTGTTTCCTTCCTTCGGCAATGGGTGCCACCCAGAACCCCTTGCCCCTGCGGGACTGGAGGAGTCCTTCGCGCTCGAGGTCGTCGTACGCCCGCTGCACGGTGATCACGCTGACCCTCTGTTCCTTGGCCAGACGGCGGATCGAGGGCAGGGCCTCGCCGTTCGGGAGACCCTCGGTGAGGATCTTCGCGCGGATCTGGCGCGACATCTGGGCATGCAGCGGTTCGTCGGAGAGTTCCGACAGGTTGAGTATCACGGCTCCCCCTCGGTTGGCCTGGGTACCAGCATCGCTGCGGTCCAGTCGTCCTCGGGAAGACGCCCGGTACGAAGTTGGACCCGTTCAAAAAGCCCGGTGAGCCACGAAGAAGGCGTGCCGGTCAAAGGTTCGTCGGAGAGCATCGACTCTAGGGCCTGGTAGCCGAGCGGCTCCCCCTCGGAGTCGCGCGCTTCGGGCAGACCGTCGGTGATGAGAAGCAGTCGATCGTCGTCGGCAAGCTCGATACGGCGGGATGAATACGTGACCTCCGAACGGATGCCGAGCGGAAGACGCGGGCCGGGCGCCGACAACGGTTGCGGGGCGCGGTCCGCCCGCACGAGATAGGGATCAGGGGCCCCGGCGTTGGCCAGCTCGACCGACCGGTCCGCGGGGCGGTAGCGAACCAGGGTCAGGGCGACAAACTCGCCGCGACCGAGTTCCGGGACCAGTCGCCGGTTGAGTTCGGTCAGAGACTCAGCCACCGTGCCCTCGGAGGTGACAAAGGGAAGCATCGCCTTGACCGACGCCATGATGAGGCTGGCCGCAAAGCCCTTCCCCGCAACATCGGCGACCACCACATCGACGCTGCCGTCGGCGCGGTGAAGTACGTCATAGAAGTCGCCGGCCACGACTCGCGCCGGCACGCACCTGGAGGCGACCTCCCAGCCGGGTCCACTGAGTTCGGATGGCGGCAACAGGCGGCGTTGGACATCGCGGGCCATTTCCAGCTCGCGCCGGCCGAGCTCCCGAGCCACCAGTTCATCGAGCTGGAGACGTTCCACGAGATCGCGCCTGTGCTCGGGGCCGATGGCGGCTATGACGACCTCGTCCGAGGCGTTGCCGCTGAGCAGGCCATCTTCAATCAGGACTTCGTATGCGGCCTCGACCGTCGACGGCGCCACCCGGTGTTGGCGAGCCAGTTGCCGGTGAGAGGGAAGCGCCCCGCCCGCCGTGAGCTCGCCGCGGACGATCCGGCCGTGGATCTGGCGCACGATCTGTTCGCGCAGTGGTTCCGGGTCGTCGGCGACCAGGTGGAGAAGCAGCGGGAGTGCATTACTGTTCATATACGATATATACAGTAAGTCCTGAAACAACTTCTGTCAACCTGACCCGGATCCGGGAGTGGAAGGGATCGACTATGGCATCTGCGGTCTCGACAACATCCGCGCACGAGGTTGAAACACGAAGAACACGAAGATCCACAAAGGCACCACAAAGGTCGGTTTTTGACTCATCGCAAGGCCCTGTGTGCCTTCAAGGTCGGAGGGAGCCCGGGTCAAGAAATGCGATGCTTCGTGGACGCTTAGTGGTCCTTTGTGTCCTTTGTGTTTCAAAACCCGACCGCTACGGCTGAGAATCGCCACCGCAGACTGTGGGTCGCACAGGGCCCCTCATTGGGTTGCGGGCGAAGCCTGCGATGTGTTTATTGAGATCAGCGTTTGAGTTTGGCTTGAATCCAGGATGGTGAGAACCCGGTCTTCGCTTCCCCGTCAATAACAACTGTCG
>CBESWV010000025.1:0-25354 GCA_965533305.1 uncultured bacterium
ATCCCGCAGGCGGAGGGGCCTTGACTGCCGAAGCAAGCGCGTGCGGCGGCGGTGCCTGACTCACTTTTCGTCCGACGAAAAGGTGCCTGGCACCCCGTTCACGGTCAGAACTGCGTTCTCTCGGGGACGTAGCTGGCGCCCGTGGAGGTCATGGAGCCCCCTTCTCGCACCACTCTCGGGCGTTCTGAAAGAGCTTGAGCCACGGTGAGACCCTGAGTTCTTTTCGCCAGTGCCCGGGCATCCATCCCCACTGCCATTTGAGGAAGCAGCGTTCCGGGTGGGGCATGATCGCGAGGTGGCGGCCGTCATCGGAACACAGCGCGGCGATGCCTTCGGGTGACCCGTTGGGGTTGAAGGGGTAACTCTCGGTGATCCGACCCTCGTCATCGGCAAACCGGACCGGCGCGAGATTGTCGGCGAGGACCCGATCGAGAACCGCGCGGTCGGGGAAGAGCGCCTGGCCCTCGCCGTGCTGGACCCAGATCCCCAGGGTCGAGCCCGCCATGCCTTCGAGCATCACAGCGGGCGAGGGCTCGATCTTGACCGAGACGAACCGTGACTCGAAGCGGCCCGAGGCGTTGCGGACAAAGCGCGGCTGGACCGGGTCGGCGAGACCCCGCCACGGCACGAGTCCGAGCAGCGCGAGCAGCTGGCAGCCGTTGCAGACCCCGAGGCTGAAGGTGTCTGGGCGCGATGCAAAGGCGTCGAACTGGCGCCGGAGATCGTCGTTGAAGCGGATCGTTCCGGCCCAGCCCTTGGCCGAGTCGAGGACATCGGCGTAGCTGAAGCCTCCCACCGCGGCGAGACCGCGGAAACGCTCGAGATCGATCCGACCGGCGAGGAGATCGGACATGGTGACATCCCAGGGCTCGAACCCCGCCGCATGGAAGGCAGCGGCCATCTCGCGGTCGCCATTGGAGCCCTCCTCGCGAAGGATTGCCACGGGGATCTTCGTGGGGCGTTTCATGATTTCTTCGGGGGTCGATTCGGGCCGGAAGCCAAGGCCCCACGACGGCGTCTTGCGATGGCTGAGACCGCCCTGTTCCTCGGCGACGCAACCCGGGTCGGCCTGGCGCCGGTCAAGCTGGAAGGAGGTCTTCTCCCAAAGATCGCGAAGCACGCACATGTCTTCGTCGAGGACCTCTTCGCCGCCGACGCCGATCCGGATCCGTGGTTCGGCGATGGTGCGGCCGATGGCGAGACACGGCACGTCGTTTTCCAGAAAGACCGCGATGGCATCGTCGAGATCGTCCTCGTCGATCTCGAGAACGAGGCCGAGCTCCTCGGCAAAGAGTGCCGACAGGGTCCCACCGCCGGCGGCCGGAAGTTCGACATCGAGACCGCAGTTGCCGGCAAAGGCCATCTCGAGCAGGGTGGTCACGAGGCCGCCATCTGAACGGTCGTGGCCCGCGGTGATCATGCCCTCGGCGAGCAGTGTCTGGACCGAGTCGAAAGCGCGACCGAGGAGCTCGATGTCGCCGACATCGGGGCTCTCGTCGCCGATCTGACCCCACACCTGGGCAAGGGCCGAGCCGCCGAGGCGGTTGCGACCGGCGCCGAGATCGACAAAGAGCAGGCGACCGCGTTCGGGGAGTTCGAGATCCGGCGTCACGGTCCGGGTGATGTCGGGGCTCGTGCAGTAAGCCGAGATCACCAGCGCCCCCGGGGTCTTGACGGTCTCGCCGTCGGGGGCCAGCGCGGCCATGGAGATGGAGTCCTTGCCGCCGTCGACCGCGATCCCGAGGGTCGTCATCATGGCGCACATGGCCTCTGCGGCGTCGTACATCGCCGCCCCTTCGCCGGGGAGCTTCGCCGCCCACATCCAGTTGGCCGAGCAGCGCACGTCCTCGAGCGCGGTGATCTGCGCCCACACGAGATTGGTCAGGGCCTCACCCACCGAGAGCCGCGCCATGGCCGCAGGGTCGAGCAGGCCCTTGATGGGCTGTTCGCCAATGGCGGTGGCCCCGCCGGTAATCACCCGGTGGCTGCCCGCAACGACTGCGACATCGGCCACGGTGAGTTGAAGCGGCCCGGCGCACGGTTGCGCAGCCACGAGCCCGGTGACCGCGCGGTCGACCTTGGTGGTGAGGAAGCGCTTGGAGCCCACCGAGAGCAGGCGCAGCACCCGATCGAGGGCCTGCCGCACGCTCAATCCGTCGGGCAGCGTGACCGGTTCGAGAGTCGGCCGGGCGCGGTCGAACTCAAAACTCTTCTGCGGCATGTTGCCGAGGACATGGGCGAGTTCGAGATCAACCGGTGTCGTAGCGTCGCGCTCGTCGTGCAAGACAACACGGCCATCGCCGGTGACCCGGCCGACAAAGGAGGCCGGAACCTTTTCGCGCGCACACAGCGCCTCGAAGAGATCGCGGTGCTCGGGTCTCAGCAGCAGTGCGTCATTCTCCTGGAACTCGGCGCCCCAAATCTCGAGCACCGACAGGGTCTCGTCGCCGACTGGGAAGGAACGGACCTCGATTCGCGCCCCGGCTGGCTCGACGATCTCCTTGAGCACATTGCAGTTGCCGCCGGCGCCCTGATCGTGGATCGAGACTATGGGGTTGTCGGACCCGAGTTCGCAGCATGCCCGAATCACCCGGTTGACCTTCTGCTCCATCTCGGCGTCGCCACGTTGGACCGCGTTGAAGTCGAGCTCGGCGACGTTCTCGCCCTGAACCATGGAAGACGCGGCGCCGCCGCCCATCCCGATTCGGTAGGCCGGGCCGCCGAGCTTGACCACCCACATCCCGATCTCGGGTGCGCCCTTCGAGACGTGTTGGTGGTCCATCTTGCCGATGCCGCCGGAGAACATGATGGGTTTGATCCACTCGCGCCGTTCGCCCGAGGGCAGTCTCAGCCCGAAGGACCGAGTGAAGCCTTGGACCACGGGTTCGCCGAATTTGTTGCCGTAGTCGGATGCCCCGTTGGAGGCTTCGATCTCGATCTCGAGGGGGCTGGCCAGATTGTCCGGGTAGGTGAAGCCGGGATCCTCCCAGGGCTGCGGGTCATCGGGGATCTGAAGATTCCCGACGCAGTAGGCGGCCGTGCCGGCGGTGTAGTCGGAGCCGCGACCGGTGGCATGGACATCGCGGATCCGCCCACCGGTTCCGGTTTCAGCGCCTGGGAAAGGCGCGACGCCGGAGGGAAAATTGTGGGTCTCGGCGGTGAAGATAACGTCCTGATCCACAACGGTTTCCGTCATGGTTGACGGTCGGCCGGGGTCGGATGGCGCCACCGTGGTGGTGGCGACGCCGCGGATCGAGCTCGAGTTGTCGTTGAAGGCGATGACGCTGTTGTTACGGTTGGCCTTGAGCGGGCCCTGGATTATGGTGATGAGATCGTCCGGTTTTTCCACTCCGTCGAGGACGAGCCTGCCCCTGAAGAACCAGTGGCGCGAGTGCTCGGAGTTGGACTGGGCGATGTCGAAGCACTCGACATCGGTGGGGTTTCGACGCATCCGTTCACGAAAGAGCTCGGTGTAGTAGTCGAGGTCCCATTCGTCAAAGGCCAGGCCGAGCTCCGCGTTGATCTTTTCGAGGGCGGCGCGGCCTTGCTCGAGGACCGGGACCTCGGTCACCGGGCGGGGCTCGACCCCAACCTCAAAATTGGTCAGGGGTTCGGGATAGGGGCACTCGGTCATTCGGTCGTGGATCGCTGCGAGAAAGGACTGTCGCTGCTCCTCGGTCATGGTCGCCACCGGGAGTTCGAAGCGTCGCGACCGTTCGATCCGTCGGATCGTGTCGAGACCGCAGGCATGACACACCGACACCGCGTTGGTCGACCAGGCGGTCGAGAAGCTCATCCTCGGCCCGACCTCGAAGATCTCGCCTTCGCCGGATCCGAGAAAGCTCTTCCCGTCGAATCCATCGGGCTCGAAGGTCTCGGCGAGGAGCCAGCGCAGAACCTCCTGTTGACGGGTGTCGAGCTCGTCTTCACTGGCAACATAGAAGCAGTGCTCGGTGGCCAGATGGTCGATCTCGAGACCGAGGCTGCGAGTGGTGGCCAGGGCAGAGCGTTGTTCGACTGTGGAGAGCCCGGGTGTCCGATACAGACGTGTGATTGTCATGGGCTGTTTGTATCACAGGTGCCCGTTCCCGTTCCCGTTCCCGTACCCCTGCCCGTTCCCGATTCCGATCCCGATCCCGTTCCCGATCCCGATGAATCGATGCCATCAGAAGCGAGAGCGGGCTTGTCAGTGCCGCTGGCGCGGGATAGGGTGGCGGAAACACTCCGAGACCATCCATTCGGGAACGGGATCGGGATCGGGAACGGAACAATGGCAACCTATAAAGACGCAGGCGTGGACATCGATGCCCAGGACAAGGCCCTCGAGCAGGTCAAGAAGATGGTTCGCAACACCTACACCTCCGGGGTCCTGTCCGACCAGGGCGCATTCGGCGGGCTCTTCGGGCTGCCGAAGGGGTACAAGGAGCCGGTGCTCGTGGCGTCGGCCGATGGGGTCGGCACCAAGCTCAAGGTCGCCATCGCCACCGGCCGCAACGGCACCGTCGGTCAGGACCTCGTCAATCACTGCATCAACGACATCCTGGTCCAGGGTGCGAGACCGCTCTTCTTCCTCGACTATCTCGCCACCGGGAAGCTCGAGCCTGATGTGGTGGCCGATGTCATAGGTGGGGTGGCGACGGCGTGTTCCGAGGCCGGGGTCGCGCTGCTCGGCGGCGAGACCGCCGAGATGCCGGGATTCTACGGCGACGGCGACTACGATCTCGCGGGCTTTGTCGTCGGGTTGGTCGACCGCAAGGCGATTCTCGATGGTTCATCGGTCAAAAAAGGCGACGTGCTCATCGGTCTGCCGAGCACGGGGTTGCACACCAATGGCTATTCGCTGGCTCGTAAGGTCCTGCTCGACGATCCCGGATTCGGTCCCGACGATGTCATCCCGGAACTCGGATGCTCGGTGGGGGAGGAGCTCCTCAAGATCCACCGCTGCTATCTCAAGGAAGTTTGGCCGCTGGTCGAGAAGGGCCTCATCCAGGCCATGGCGCACATCACAGGGGGTGGATTGACCGACAATCTTCCACGGGTGATGCCCAAAAAGCTCCGATCGGTCATCAAGGTCGGCTCATGGGAGATCCCGTCGGTGTTCAAGATCTTAGCCGAGCGCGGTGAGGTTCCCGAGGATGATCTCTGGCGGACCTTCAACATGGGTGTGGGGATGGTTCTCATCGTCCGGCCGAAGCACCTGCACCAAATCCTCGAGAGCCTCAAAGACGCCGGTTGCCAGGGCTTCCCCATGGGCAATATCGTCAAAGGTGAGGGAGAGGTGGAGTACGACCACCCACCGGAGGGATATCCTTCCGGGTTGCGCTGAAGCGCAAAATTATGAATTATGAGTTATGAATGACGTCGCATCGGACCTCTGCAGTGGATGCGATGGTGCGATGAAATTCATAATTCAACATTCATAATTCATAATTATTGCGAAGCGATCAGTAGTCGTGGGTTCCCATGTGGACAGGGACACCAAACTTGTTCTGCATCACTTCGGTGATTCCCTCCACGTTCATCGGGCAGTTCATGAACGTGGTTGCCTTCTTGACGCACGTGCCGAAGTAGATCTCGTCCACCGAGACCCCGATGGAATCGAGAACCGTCAACTGCAGATCGACCTTTGGAACGACCAGCCCGGGGCAGTCACCGCAACCGCACTTGAAGACGACCCGTACGTCGCCGGCATCCTCGAAGGCAAAGGTGTTCTCGTTGACCGACTTGTAGCACTTGGCGCAGCCGATACAGCTCGTGTCCTGAATCCGTTCGCAATAGACAATACCGATATTTTTGGCCATGAGACATCCTCCAGATCCAACCAGTGAACATTGTAAATCATTCTAAACAAGGGAGTAAACTGCTCAGTTGAGCAAGAGGGCGAGCATTGAGAATTCTATGTCCTCACTCACAATCCCTGCCTTCTATCGCGGCCAATATGGCCCATGTGCGTGATGGTGCGATGCAATTCAAAATTCAAAATTCAAAATTCATAATTCACGTCGTACTTGCATTTAGGCTGAAAGTCCGTAAAATGTCGATCCCGGTGCGTTCGCTCCGGGGATTAACAACTCCTTGCTCCGGACCGAAGTTTCGGAGCCCAAGGCCATGAGGAGGACACATGCCTTTGTATGAGCTGGGGCTCATCGTAGACCCCGAGGTTTCACCAGACGAAGAGACAGCGGCGCTCGAGAAGCTCGAGACCATCATCACCGAGAATGACGGAACGATGGTCGAGAAGGACGCACGCGGGCGCCGTCAACTCGCGTATCCGATCAAGAAAAAGAACTACGGCGTCTACCACTTCTGGACATTCGATGTGGCTGGAGACATGCTCGAGAAGCTCAACTTCGAGCTCCGCACCTCCGATGTCGTCATGCGTTCGCTGACGCTCAACCTCGACCGGGAGCTCAAGCGGAAGCGCAAGTTGGACAAGAAGCGGGACGACCGGCAGGCGAAGAAGGTCGCCAAGAAGGCAGCCGCCGCAGAGGCCGCTGCCGCCGCGGACGAGAGCTGAGGAGGCTGAGATGGGACACCAGAAAAAACGTTTTCGCCGGCGCGCGAAGATCTGCCGTTTCACCGTCGATAAGATCCACTACATCGACTACAAGAACATCGAGCTCCTGCGGGAGTTCACCCCGACCAACGGCAAGATCCTGCCTCGGCGGGTGACCGGCACCCGGCCGATCTACCAGCACAAACTCACCCGTGCGATCAAGCGCGCCCGTTTCATGGGCCTGCTGCCGTACGTCGGTCAGTAAGTCTGCACACCCCTCGCGGGGAAGGTTCATGACGACCACCGAAGAACCAGAAGAGACGGCGGCGGCCACCCCCGCCGCCGTTCCGCGTGTGCCGCGCTTCGGCGCCGGCGCATCAGGACTGGTGTCGCTGCTGCTCGTCGCTGGGGTATTAGTGGTGCCGCTCTTCGGGTTGCTCATCGCCCCCCTCGGTCTTGTTCCGGTGCTCCACTTCCAGGCCGATGGGTCCCCCGGGATCCGCGCGTGGGGGTGGATCGCGGCTCTACTGATGGTCGGTGCGGTCGCTGGTTTCGGCCCGTTCCCGTTGGCCCTGTTGGCGGCCTACAGTCTCATTGTTGTGATCCCCGCCGTGTCCGTCGACCTCTGGGCCAAAATGGGTCTGAGCGAGGGGCGTTGGATCTCGATCACGGTTTTTGCGTCCTTGGCGGTCGTACTCGTGGGACTGGCGGCGGTGACGATGCCCGCCGGTCCGGTGGAAGGTGTGGCCGAGGGCATGCGTGTCGCGGCATTTGATGCGAAGGAAATGTACGGCGCCATGGGATTCGCCGAAGGGGATATCGAGCTTGCCTTCGACGCCTCGGAGCGGGTTGTGCCGTGGGTCCTGCCCAGCGTGGTCACCGCCTACGTGATCATCGTGCTGTTCTGGATCAGACCCAGGATTCCGATCCTGGGCTATCACGTCAAAGTGTCGGCTTTTGAAGACTACCGTGGTGACGAGTGGCTCGCCGCGGTCTTTGCGCTGTCGGGTCTCGGCGCGCTATTTCTCAGCGGCTCGCTCAGGTGGGTCGCTCTCAACCTGCTGATAGCCGCGCTCTTGTTGTATTTTGTCCAGGGGTTGGCTATGATTCGAGCCCATCTCGCGCGCTGGGTAGGGCGGGGATGGTTTGTCCGCTGGGGTGTAGCGCTGATCTGCATCTACCCACCGATGCCGATCCTGGTGACGACCCTCGGTGTCGCCGACAGCTTCTTCCCCCTGCGACCGACCGCGAGTGATGACGGAGGAAACCCATGAAAGTGATTTTGAACGACTTCATCGAGCATCTCGGCGAGCGAGGCGCCTCGGTTACGGTCAAGCCCGGCTTCGCCCGGAACTATCTGCTCCCCAAAGGTCTTGCCTATCCCGACACGCCCGGCAACAGGCGTCGTTACGAGGAAGAACAGCACAAGTGGGAAGAGATGGACACCAGTCGTCGCAGCACCGCCGAGGTGTTGGCCAAGGATATGGCAGGCACCGAGCTCAAGTTCGAGCGCCGCGCGAGTGAGAAGGATGTGCTCTTTGGTTCGGTGAATATTACCGACATCACCAAGGAACTCGCCGACAGAGGCTTCGATCTCGACCGCCGCCGCGTCAGGCTCGAGCACGCCATCAAGGAACTCGGAAACTTCGAGGTGAAGATCAACATCCACCGCGACATTCAGTTGACCCTCCCGGTCTACGTCGTGCGGCCAGGCGACCAGCCCGTGCCCGAAGGCGACGTGGTCGAAACCGTCGAAGCTGAGGCCGTCGAAGAGCCTGCCAAGGTCGAGGTCGCCGCCGAGCCCGAAGCCGAGGCAGTGGCCGAGTAGTCCATGAGCGGCGACGACCGCGCCGCACCGAGCGCCGAACCGTCGAGTGACGGCGGTGCCCAGCATCAAAACGGGGGCCTTCATCGCCTGATGAAGGCCCTTTTTGAATTGACTCCTTGGGGTCTGCGGCGCCGAATCAAGCTTCAAGGCGAAGAACTGACGCGGCTCCAGGATCGGGCAGAGGCACGCCTCGACGCCATCGAGGGGAGCCTTCGTCAGGTGCAGTCCGAACTCGGGGAGATTCGCGACCAACGGCTCGCCAACAGCGAAACCCGTCTCGATACCGTCGAGAGTTCCCTGTCCGACATCAGCGCCGAAGCCGTTCGGCTTCGGGACCGGGTTGTCCCGGCGGTAGTCGGCCGCTCCGACGCTCTTTTGGAGCGCCTCGCCGCGGAGATCGAGGAACTGGGTTCGCTGGTCGAACGAATGCTCCGTCGGGAACCGTTGCCGACCCCCGGGGAGAGCGCCATCGACGAGGCGACGCTGGCATCGGCGCTGGCCGAGGTGCAGCCCGCCCTCCTCGAAGCCTTCCGCGGCCCCGAGGCCGAGATTCGCCACCGTCTCGATCACTATCTCGAAGCGTTGGCTGCGGCTGGACCGGTCCTCGATCTCGGGTGCGGTCGCGGTGAACTGCTGCTTCTATTGCGCGAGGCGGGGGTCGAGGCCGCCGGAATCGAGGGCGATGCCGCGGTCGCCGAGACCTCGCGTCGGCGTGGTCTCGATGTTTTCGAGGGCGATGTGCTCGCGGTGCTCGAGTCCTTGCCCGTCGCGAGCCGCAGCGCCGTGACCGCCATGCATCTCTTCGAGCATCTCGAGCCGGAGACACTGCTTGCTGTCCTTTCAGAGATCCGTCGGGTGTTGCGACCGGGGGGGATACTCATCGTTGAGAGCCCGAACCCGCACTCGCTCCGGGTCGGCGCGTCGCTCTACTGGGTCGACCCGACCCACCGGCGACCGCTCATGCCCGAAACCCTGGAACTCTATCTCAAGACCTGCGGTTTCGAGGTCGATCGGCGCGAGTTGCTCCACCCATTTCCGGCCGAGCAGCTCTTTGCCGATGTTGCGGCCGAGAATCCACCCAACGACGATCCCGAGGTAGCGGCCGTCGCGGCCGGGCTTGACCGGCTTGCCCGCCGTCTTGACGATCTCGTCAACGGTCCGCGGGACTTTGCCGTTTGGGCCAGGAAACCGGAATAGTCTTCAGCCTCAACGGCTGTTCTTGGAGGCGTATATGAAAGAGTGTGGACTGGCGGTAGTGATGCTGACGATGATTCTCACAGGCTGTGGTGCGACCTCGGATGCACCCGCCGACAATGACGGCCTGGTGGTGCGGGACGATATCGTCCAGCTCCGCGCCCAGTTCGTGCCTCAGACCTTGACCGCAGAGATCGGGCACCTTTCGGATGGTGATCAGGAGGCCATGCGCCACCTCGTCACCGCGGCCCAGGCCATGGATGAGATCTTCACCATCCAGGCGTGGGCCGGGAATCCGGTCTTTGCGTCGCGGGTGGGAGCGCTCGAGGGTCCGAACGCCCCGGCGGCGCGCGAGTACTATCGCATCATGAACGGCCCCTGGGACCGGCTCGATCACCACAAGCCCTTCCTCGGAAGCGAGCCGCATCCGCCGGGCGCCGGTTACTACCCCGAGGATCTCACCGAGGGCGAGTTCACGGCCTGGCTCGAAGCCCACCCCGAAGACCGGGAGGCTTTCACCTCGCTCCACACCCTCATCCGGCGTGACGGTGACGCCCTCATCGCGGTGCCCTACAGCGAGGTCTTTGCGGCATCGCTCGACCGTGCCGCCAAAGCCATGCGCGCCGCTGCGGCGGCCACCGAGAATGAGAGTCTGCGGACCTTCCTCGAGCTACGGGCCGACGCCTTCGCGACCGACGACTACTATGAGTCGGACATGGCGTGGATGGATCTCGATTCCGCCATCGAGATCGTCATCGGACCCTACGAGACATACGAGGACTCGCTCTTCGGCTACAAGGCGGCCTTTGAGTGCTTCTTGTGTGTCGCCCAGCCGGAGGATTCGGCCAGGCTCGAAATTTTCAAGTCCCAGCTGCCTTTCCTCGAAAAGAATCTGCCGATTCCCGACGAGCACAAGAATTTCGACCGTGGATCCGAGTCACCCATCCGCGTGGTGGATGAACTGCTGGCCACCGGCGACACCCGTTCCGGGGTTCAGACAATCGCCTTCAACCTGCCCAACGACGAACGGGTCCGCGAGGCCAAGGGCTCCAAGAAGGTCCTTCTGAAGAATGTGATGCAGGCCAAGTACGAGGGCATCCTCACTCCCATCGCCCACGCGGTCCTGCCGGCGGACGAGGTTGACCGGATCTCATTTGAAGCCTTCTTCCAGTTCACCCTCCACCACGAGCTGTCGCACGGCATCGGCCCCGGTCAGATCACCGTCGATGGTCGCCCCACTGAGGTTCGTCTCGAGCTCAAGGAGCTCTACTCGGCCTTCGAAGAGGCCAAGGCCGACACCCTCGGGGTCTACGATATCTACGCCCTGGTCGAGAAGGGGATCATGGATCCCTCGATCCTCGAGAGCCTTCCGTGGACCTACACCGCGGGGATCTTCCGGACCACCCGATTCGGCGTCGCCGAGGCGCACGGTCTGGGCATGGTGCTCCAGACCAATTTCCTGCTCGAGAAGGGCGCGGTCGAGATCACCCCGGATGGCAAGTTCCGTCCGGTTCCGGATCTCTTCGAAGACGCTTTCCGCGAAATGGCGCATGAGCTGCTCATGATCCAGGCCGAAGGCGACTACGATGCCGCCGTCGCCTTCGCGGATCAATACGGTACCGTCGACCCGGCCATGGTGACGGCCATCGATGCCCTGGTCGGGATCCCGGTGGACATCGACCCGAACTACCCCTTCGCGAGCGGTTCGTAAATGGCGGCTCCAGGTCGGGTTGCCATCGTTTGCGGCGCGTCGGCCGGGCTCGGCTACGCCGTGGCCGAAGAGCTGCTGAGACAGGGCAAGAGAACCATCATCGTGTCGCGTTCCGAGGAGCGCATCACGGCCGCCGTCGAGGCTCTCCGCGCCGCCACCGGTGGTGAGGTGGCAGGGGTCGCGGTCGATCTCAGTGAGCCCGACGGCCCCGCCAGGGTGGTGTCGGACACCCGGGATCTCTTCGGTCAGCCCGAGATCATTGTCACCAACGGCGGAGGGCCGCCGGCCATGAAGGCCATCAACGCTTCCTCGAGCGACCTCATGGCCGCCTGTGAGCAGCTGCTTCTGCCGGTGCAGCGCTTTCTCGAACTCTGCCTACCGCCCATGCGGACCGCGGGGTGGGGGCGATTGGTGGCCATCACCTCCATCGCCGTACGCGAGCCACAACCGATGCTGGTGCTGTCCAACACCCTGCGCGCCGGTCTCACCGGCTATCTCAAGAGCGTTTCCGATGAGGTAGCGAGCAACGGCGTCACCGTCAACAGCGTCCTGCCCGGCTACACCGCCACCGATCGGCTGACCGAGCTTGCTGAAGTCAAGGCGGAAGCGGCGGGAACGACCCCGGAAGCCCTGATCGCGAGCTGGGCTGCCATGAACCCCATCGGTCGGCTCCTCGAGCCCGCCGAGGTTGCCGCCGCCGTAGCCTTTTTGTGCTCCGATGCGGCATCGGGAATCACCGGCCACGCCCTGCCCGTAGATGGTGGATTCGGGAGAGGGTTATTGTAGCGCCGACGTCCCGTCGGCGTCGCTGCAGAGTTCGGACCGAGGTACTCGCTGGTATTGAGGCCTTCGACGCAGGCGAGACGCCCGCGCTACAAAGGACCAATCCTGGGTGTGGTGCGGCCGGCGGTCCGTGGCAGGGCGGAAACCCGAACGAAGCTCGCCCACCCGCGTGGAGACGATTCGGGTTCGTTACCGGTAAACTGGCTTCTCCCTTGCATGGTTCAGCGTCGGGAGGGCAGAGACGCGATGACTGACGAGACATCGACAAACGGAGAGCATTGTTTTCGCCTGACGGGCGAAGTGGACGGGACTAGCTTCACATTCGACCTGGCTGATGGCGAGCACCTCGTTGGTTCTTCGGATGGCGCCGATATAGAGATCGCCATGGCCGGCGTCTCCCGCCGGCACGCCCAGCTCACTGTCGCCGACGGAACGCTCCTGGTCGCCGATCTCGAGAGCCGAAACGGCACCTATGCCAACGGGCGGAAGATCCAGAAGCGGACGGTTGACGAAGGTGACTGGATCGGGTTCGGGCCGGTGGTGCTCTATGTGGTCAGGGTGCATCCCGATGACGCCAGGGTCGCCATCCCTCTCAACCCGTCTCGGCGGCGGAGCGAGCGCCTCGAAAACACGACCCAGGTCAGGACAATCGCCCGCCGGGCCGAGGATGAACCTCCGAATTGGGTGGCGTTGCTCAATGACCTCACCGGTCTCCTTGTCGGCGCCGTCGATCCGAACCTCACGGGTTCCTTGAATTTTCTCCGTTCGGGCCTCGGAGCCGCGGGCGCCTGTCTCGTGGAGTGGGGTAACGGTGGAGAGCCGGTGGTCTTGTGCGCGTGCGGATCGGTTTTTGATGGTGCCGGGCTCGGGCTTGTTGCGGAGGCATTTGCATCGGCGGCCGCCGGCGTCGACGACCAGCCGGTGGTGATCAACGGGCGAATCGACGGTGATGAACTGCTGACATGGTCGGCGGCGTCGACGCCATCGACATCACCGTGGGGCCTTGTCCTGGTCGGCGATTTCGCTCACCGCCGGGCCGCCGGACCGTTGCTCGAAGCGGTGCTTCGGATGCTTCTCCATTCCAAGTCGGAACCGGTCCACATCGAGGCCGGAATGAGCTCCGCCGCACCACCAGAGCTTTATTTTTCGCCTCGCCATGTGGTCGGCCGATCCTCAGCCATGGCCGAGGTCTACGCCCAGCTCAGGCAGCTTCTGCGCGGCGATATCCCGGTTCTGATCACCGGAGAAACGGGTGTCGGCAAGGAGCACGTCGCCGAAATCCTCTACGCCTCCTCGGCTCGCCGGGAAGGTCCCTTTGTCGCGGTCAACTGTGCGGCGATTCCGTCTGATCTCCTCGAGGCCGAGCTCTTCGGCATCGAAAGTGGTGTGGCCACCGGCGTCACGGCCCGCAAGGGCAAGTTTCAGCTCGCTCGCGGTGGTTTTCTCTTTCTCGATGAGATCGGCGATATGTCGCTGGAGCTCCAGGCCAAGCTGCTGCGCGCCCTGCAGCAGCTCGAGATCCATCCGCTGGGTGCGCGTGCCCCGGAGCCCATCGATGTGCGGATCATCACCGCCACCAACACCGACCTGCATGCGTTGATCGCTGCTAACCGCTTCCGGCGGGATCTCTATTACCGGGTGGCAGGGTTCACCGTTCGGGTGCCGCCTCTTCGAGCCCGAAGAGACGATATCCCGGCCTTCGTCGAGCACTTCATGCGGCTCTACGCCGAGGAGATCGGCAAGGCCGTTCGGGGGATCACCGTCAAGGCTCTCAACGCGATCGCCACCGCCCCCTGGCTGGGAAATGTGCGCGAGCTCGAGCATGAGGTGCGCCGGTTGGTTTATCTCTGTCCGGAGAACCATGCCATCGATTCGACCATGCTCTCGTCGGCAATCCTCCACCCGACGGCTCAGCAGCAACTCGACGACTTCGATACCAACGGCGATCTCGTTCTCGATACCGCGGTGGCTGATCTCGAGCGGAAGATGATCGCGGCCGCCCTGGCGCGGACCAAGGGCAACCGCTCCAAAGCTGCCAAGTTGCTAGGCATTTCGCGCAATGGGTTGGCACTGAAGATGGATCGCCTCGGCCTCAACTAGAGCGATCGAGATTGCACCGCAGCAACACAGAGGGCGAGTCGTTTCGGGATGCGCTCCTGATCTTCGGCTCGGCGATGGTGGAAACCGGTGCGCGGGTCTTGAAACACAAAGGTCACTAAGAATCCACGAAGTACCCACGATGCATCGCATCTTTTGACCCGGGCTCCTTCCGATCTTGAAGACGCCGCGCCCCATGCGATGAGTCGATGATTTGTTTGTTTTCTCTTCGTGGATCCTTCGTGCTCTTTGTGTCCTTTGTGTTTCAAAAACCGGCGCCCGAGTCACACAATTGACGAATCGGAGGCGGGGGACGCAATCGAACAATCGCTCCATCAGTGTCTCCGAGCGCCTGGGGAGCACCGGGATGCTTCGGTGACCGCTCGTTGTCTGTGAATCTGCGGCGGGTGTGTTGAGACCGTAGCGGCGCTCGTGCTAGCGTGACCTGTACATGGCAGAGGGCGCTTCAGACCACCGTACGGCCCCGGTTGACGCTGCGGCTGAGCACACCGCGAGCTCGGCGACGGTGGACCTCCCGGATCGGTGGCGGTTGCTCGAGCTTCTGGGCACCGGTGGTCAGGCGACGGTGTGGCTCGCCGAGGATCGAACCCTGGGCTCCCGGGTGGCGCTCAAGATCCTCCCAACCGACGCCGATGAGAGAACCCGCGCGAGGTGGTTGGAAGAGGTTCGGCAGGGGCGGAGCCTTTCTCACCCGAACCTGATCCGGATCTTCGATGTGGTGGAGACCAGCGACCGGCCGGTGGCGGTGATGGAGTTCGTGCCGGGTGGGACTTTGGCCGATCGCGTGGTTGCGGATGGCGCGCAGCCGGTCGAGGATGTCATCCGATGGGCCGGTGAGATCCTTGCGGTCCTGGCCTACCTGCACGACAACAGGGTCATCCACCGCGATGTCAAGCCTTCAAACCTACTGGTGGCGGACGACGGCTCGATCAAGCTCTCGGACCTGGGCCTGATTCGCAGCCTCGACCGTTCGTCGGATCTGACCCGGACGTTGGAGGGGGTGGGGACGCCCCGGTTCATGTCGCCCGAGCAGCTCCGCGGCGAGATACCGACACCGTCATGCGACCTCTACAGTCTCGGTGTCACCCTTTACCAGCTCCTCACCGGCAGGGTGCCGTTTGACGGCGACTCGGCCTTCCAGATCGCCGACGGCCACCTCCACACACGGCCGACCGGGGTCCGCGAGCACCGGCCCGAGTGTCCACGTTGGCTGGCGAGGTTTGTCGAACGGTTGCTGGAGAAGCAGCCGCAGTCTCGCTATCCGTCGGCGCTCAAGGCGGTCCACGCGCTCGAGCGGCGCCGGGTTGGTCTTTCGCGTCGAACTGGAGGCGTTGTGGCGGCGGCGGTGGCGGTCCTGATTGTCGTTTTCGTGGGCACGTGGCTGTTCCGATCGTCCCTGAAAATGACCCTCGACGGGGTCCAGATCGAGGGTGACGGGGTGGTCGCTCGTGATGTGGAGGGCCGCCGTCTGTGGTCGCACGAACGACCCGGATTCCACCCCCGGACACTGATGGCAGACTTCGTCGGAGGCACGGACCGGGAAGCTGTGGTGGGTTGGTCGCCGAAGGACGGGTGGGCGGCCGGCGAGTCGGCGGTCGTCTTCGAGCTGTTCTCGGAGCGAGGTGAGGTTCTTCGGACGGTGGACACGGCCGGTTTGGGGCACCATATGTTCCGGGGCATCGTCGATGACTGGTATCTGAGGGACATGGGGGTGGGCAACCTGCTCGGCGACGGGCCGATGCTGGTCTGGGGCCTGGTCCACCCGAGGTCGTACCCGGGGATGATCGGCGCCGTCGACTTCCGATCGGTTTCGGACCGACCGCTACTGACGATGTCGAACTCGGGCCATGTGCAGCACCTCATCACCGCCGATCTCGACGGCGTCGGGCGGGAAGAGATCGTCGCCGTCGTGCTCAACAATCCCATGGGTTTCCAACGGGTCCTGCTGACCCTCGGGGCGAGGTCGAGGATCACAGGCGAGACCTGCACCAACACCTACTCTCCTGACATCAACGCCTTCCGGCAGGCACGATCAGATGTTCCGGACGGCTGTTTGAGTTACACGCCGCTCGGGTCAGACAGCCTGGTGGTCGACGCACCCCGGGTGACCGAGCGTGGCATCGAACTCATTGTCAACGGTGAGAGACGGATCTTCGACCGATGGGGAAACCCGGAGGCTTCGCCGTTCTTCGGCCTCGACGGACGGGCGAGAGAGGCCTTCTGGAGGGACTTCGCCGCGATCTGCGCCCGGCTTCGGCTGGCGGCGGAGGTGGACCCGTCGTTCACGATGGTGCGGCTTCGCGCCGACCATCCCGGGATCATGGCCGAGGCGCCGACGGAGGTCGCCGCCACCCTGATCGCGGCGCAGGCACTGGCCTCGGGTGGGCACCGGGAGAACGCCATCTCCCTTCTGCGCGACGGTGTCGTCCGGTTCCCCGAGTATCGAGATCTCCAGCTTCGCCTCGGCGAGCAGTTGCTCATCGGCGGCGAACGGGCCCAGGGCCGCAAGTGGATCGTAACCAGCCTCAACATCGCCGGCAGCGGCCGCAACCACAACGACCAGGCGTACCGCCTGATCCTCGATGCCGCCGCCAACGGCGACATTGCCGCATACGACGAGACCCGACATTTCCTCGGCAGCCTCACGGTCTCGTCATTCAACGAGACGATGATGTTCCTCGATGCCGCCTGGCTCTTCTTCCAGGGCCGATTCTCCGATCCGCGGCTGGTCGAAGTCGACCCTGGGTCCACCCATCTTTGGGTGCGGGTCCTGCAGGCCTGGGCTCGGTTCGAGACGGACCTCGAGGCCGTGCCGGCGTTGGCGCGGGCGTCCGAGTTGGAGGCGTACCTCGAGATCCACGATCTGGCGAAACTGCTCGAGGCCCGGGTCCGGCTCGTCGAGGGTGACGCGGAAACGGCATCGCAGCTCGCCGAGGGGTCACTCCGGCGACTGGCAACGCAGTGCCAGGTCGAGAGCGAGGCCTGTTCCTGGGTGCCGCTGGCAGAGTGGGTGCTGGGCCGATCGCTGAGTTTTTTGGACGGTCGCGACGCCGAGGCGAATGCCCTGCTCGCGAGTGCCGCCGGACATGCTCCCAATACCTGGATTGCGACCCCGCTCACCCAATAAGTAAATTGTCCAAAAAGATTGCTTGCCGCAGGTGGACATTTTCTGTGAACGGGTTCACAATCCCTTCTCAAGGCCTGGAGTGGCCATAAGGAGGACTCCAAAGATGCCGACACGGGATCTCACATTTTCAATCGTTGGTTCCGGTGGTGACGGTGTGATCACCACGGGAGATATGTTGGCGCAGACCGGCGCATCGGTCGGGCTGCACGTGATGAAAGTCGAAGCGTATGGACCCCAGATCCGCGGTGGGGAGTCGTCCTGCACCGTTCGGATCAGCGCCGATCCCATCTACGCCCAGGGGGATCTGGTCCAGGTGCTTGTCGTCTTCAACTGGGCGGATTTCGCGCAGTTCCGCGGTGAAATCCTGGCCGCGCCGGATGCCATCGTGATCTACGAAGAGGCCGATGACACCCCACGCGAGGACATCGATCTCGGTCCGGACACCGACGACGTTCGTTGGGTGCCGGTGCCGTTCATCGAGCTCGCCAAGGAATCTGCAGGCACCAAGCTCGCCAAGAACATCGTGACCCTCGGTCTCTTGTCGGAACTGTTCAAGCTGCCGCAGGAACCACTCGAGCAGGCCATCAGGGGCAAGTTTGCCAAGAAGAAGCCTGAGGTCCTCGTGGCCAACCTCAAGGGCTTCGAAGCGGGCAAGATTCATGCGTCGGAGGTTTCCGACGCGGCGGCCGGCAAGCGGATGCAGTACACCCCGGGTGAACCGATGTTGCTCATGTCGGGCAACGAGCTCTCGGCGGTGGCCGCGTTGCACGCCGGGTGCCGGTTCTTCGCCGGATATCCCATCACGCCATCGTCGGAGGTGCTCCACCTCCTGTCGAAGCTCATGCCCGAGGTCGGCGGCTATATCGTCCAGACCGAGGATGAGCTGGCGGCCATCGGTGCGGTGATCGGCGGGTCATTTGCCGGGGTCAAGTCCATGACGGCAACCTCGGGCCCCGGTCTCGCGCTCATGACCGAGATGCTCGGTTTGGCCTCCATGGCAGAGATCCCCGCGGTCATCATCAATGTTCAGCGCGGTGGCCCCTCGACCGGCCTGCCGACCAAGAGCGAGCAGTCGGATCTGTGGCAGGCCCTGTGGGGTTCCCACGGTGACGCGCCGCGAGTGGTCTTGGCGCCGGCCGATGTGGAAGATTGCTTCCACGCCACGGTCGCGGCCTTCAACATCGCCGAAGAGGCGCAGGTGCCGGTCATCGTGCTCTCCGACCAGTTCATCGCCCAGCGGCGCGAAACCCTGTCCATGCTCACCCTCGATCATGAGGTGACTGGCCGGCAGGTGCCTTCGGCCGGTGATCTCCGCGAGTACAAGCGTTATAAAGAGACCAAGTCAGGGATCTCGCCCATGTCCTGGCCGGGGATGAAGGGTGGCGAGTACCAGACCAACGGCCTCGAGCACAAGGAGGACGGATCGCCGACCTCGATGTACCTGACCCACGAGAAGATGAACGCAAAACGTTACCGGAAACTTCGTGCGGTCCGTGACAAGTACAGCTACTTCCGGCACTACGGCGCCGAGCGTGCCGATGTCGGCATCATCTGCTGGGGATCCTCCAAGGGTCCGGTCAAGGAAGCGGTGCTCAACGCCAACGGGCGCGGAGAACGGGTGTCGGCCTTCGTGCCGCAACTGCTCTACCCGTTCCCGTACCACGAGTTCCAGGAATACATCAAGACGGTCCGCGAGGTCGTCGTGGTCGAGCTCAGCTACTCGGCCCAGTTCTACAAATACCTGCAGACTTTCCTCGATCTGCCCGAGGGCCACACCTACGTCTACAAGCGATCGGGTGGCAAGAACCTTACCGTGAGTGAGGTCGAGGACAAGATCAAGAAGGTGCTCGAGATGAGCGCCATGCGGCGGGAGGGGCTGGTATGAGCGCGGCAGGAGTCAGAGTCGATTTGAACCCCGGTGCCTACAAATCCGGTCTCAAGCCGGTGTGGTGCCCCGGTTGCGGTGATTTCGGGGTCCTCAATGCCCTCTACCGAGCCATGGCTCAGCTCCAGATCGAGCCTTCGAACACCGTGATTCTGTCCGGTATCGGCTGCTCGTCGCGGCTGCCGGGCTATGTCAAAACGTACGGGTTCAACGGCGTCCACGGCCGGGCTCTGACCCTGGCCACCGGCGTCAAGGTGGCGCGGCCCGATCTCACTGTGATCGCGGTCGGCGGCGACGGCGATGGTCTCGCCATCGGCGGCAATCACCTGATCCACTCGTGCCGGCGCAATCTTGATGTCCTCTACATCTTGATGGACAACGAAATCTATGGTCTGACCAAGGGCCAGGCGGCGCCGACCACGCCCACCGGCGACAAGACAAAGTCGACCTACTGGGGCAATCCCGAGCCCAGCGTCGATCCTTGTGAGTTGGCGATTTCCACCGGGGCGAGCTGGGTTGCACGTGGTTTTTCGGGCGACATGAAGAACCTCACCGGGATGATCGTCGACGGTTTGGAGCACAACGGATTCTCGTTCCTCAACGTGATGTCGCCGTGTGTGACCTGGCGTGGCGATGACCAATTCAAGGAGATGAAGGCCAAACTCGCCTATCTGCCCGAAGACTACGATCCGGCGCGGCGCGCAAGCTCGGTTCCTTTCACCCGCGAGGACAACAAGATCACCTGTGGTGTGCTCTACGAGGTTGAGACGCCGTCGCTGACCGATCAACTGGAAGACATCAAAGAGCGCGCCATGGCGGGCAGCGAAGCCCCAACCACCAAGGAGATGCTGACCGCCTTCTATCCCAAGTTCTGATCCAGCTCGCTCGAGTACTTCAACACCGACCGGGTGGCTGTTTGCCACCCGGTCGTTTTCGTTCTTGTGAGCGCTTATTTACCGGGGTGCGTGACCAGGACGAGACGCGAATCGCGATGCCCGCAAGTCCTCGAGAGAACGCGGGCTGGGTGCCCGGCTCCCCTCCCATCGCGTATCCGGAGCGCGAGCATTCTCATTTTCTTGAGAATTCTCTGTGCCCAATTGCGCCAGTATCGAATCGTGGAGATCGAGCTCCGACAGGCGTCGTGTCTTCTTTCACATGGAAGCTGCGTATCAGTCTCTATCTCGTTTTATTTCAGGTACTTGACAATTTTATTTTACGACATAAATAGTCAATCAGGTCAAATATTTACAGGGTGAAGAGAAAGCTGGTGAGTCATGCCGGCCCCCGATGGTCGCTCCGCTCAGACCGACCCCGTCGCCGAGATGTCGGCTTCCGGGGCGGGGTTCTACCGATTCCTGCGCTACGGCCACATCATGAGTTCGTTGCTCCGAGAATTTCTCGAATCGTCCTTCCTCGACCAACTCAGCCCCTACAGCCTGAGCCGTTCCCAGTTCTGCTTCCTCAAGCTCATTGCCGGTAACTCGGAGCTGCAGGTCTGCGAGTTGGCTCGTTGCCTTGGGGTTTCGCCGGCGGCGAGCAGCAAGAACCTCGATCGTCTCGAGGAGCTCGGGCTGGTAGTCCGCGAAACCTCGACCGAGGACCGGCGCGCCACCCTCCTTTCGGTGAGCGCGGACGGACGGCGGTTGGTTGATGAATTCGAGCGACTCAAAGCCTCCCAATTGGCGCCGGTGATCGAGGACCTCGGGGAGGCGCGGACCGAGGCGTTCTGCGATCTGCTGCGAGAAGTCTGTCTGGGCATGCTCGAGCGTCAGACGGATACCAAGGCTCCTTGCATGCGCTGTGCGGGGTACTACCGACCCAACTGCATGTTGGAAGAGCTTCAAGGCGAGTGTGCGCTGAAGCCGCGGCGGGGGGCGGAGGCATGAGATCGGGAACGGACGCGGACGCGGAGGCGAACGCGGGAAGAACGTGGAGGAACCACTGATGCGATATTGGCGAAAGCCGCTCGACTTCGATCAGGTGACGGTGCCGCGGGGCGAGGTGGTGATCATCGCCGACCGCTGCAAGGGGTGTGCGTTCTGCGTCGAGTACTGCCCCAAGGACGTCCTCGTGATGTCAGAGGACTTCAACATCAAGGGCTACCACCCGCCCGAGGTCGTGGTCGAAGGCGAGTGCGTCAACTGCAATCTCTGCGAAATGATCTGTCCCGACTTCGCCATCTTCTGCGTCCCGGCGGGCGATCCCGTGGCGGTCGAGGCGGTCCTCTGCATCGCCGCCGACGAAGACAAATTCGCCGAAGAGGAGGCACTCAATTGAAAACCGATCCCAAGGGTGTACTCACCGGTGTCCACTACCTCGATGGCGATTACGCCTGTGGTGAGGGGGCCATGGCGGCGGGTTGCCGTTTTGTGGCCGGGTATCCCATCACTCCGTCAACCGAGGTGGTGGAACGCATCTCCAGACGTTTTCCGGTCATGGGCGGAACCTTCATCCAGATGGAGGACGAACTCGCCTCCATGGCGGCGGTGACCGGGGCCGCCTGGACCGGGACCAAAACCATGACCGTGACCTCGGGTCCGGGGTTCAGCCTGATGATGGAAAACATCGGGCTTGCGGCGATGATGGAGACCCCGTGCGTCGTGGTCAATGTCCAGCGCGGCGGGCCCTCGACCGGGCTTCCGACGATGGTCGGCCAGGCGGATATGATGCAGGCTCGTTGGGGCTCGCACGGCGACTACGAGCTCATCGCCATGTCGCCGCAATCGCCGCAGGAGGCCTTCGATCTCACCATCGACGCCTTCAACCTCGCCGAGACCTACCGGGTGCCGGTGATGTTCATGATGGACGAGTGCGTCGGCCACATGACCGAGAAGGTGGTGATCCCCGAGGCCGACGAGATCGATGTCGTTCCCCGAGTGCTCTCGGACAAGACGCCCGAGGAATACAAGCCGTATGAGCTCAACGGCCGTCGGGTGCCGGAGATGGTGCGGGCCGGCGACGGCTACCGTTTCCACACCACCGGGTTGACCCACGACGACCGTGGCTACCCGGACATGTCGGTCGAACGGCAGCAGATCAATGTTCAGCGAATCATGGACAAGATCCTCCTCAACGTCGACGACATCGTTCGTATCGAAGAGGAGGAGGTCGACGGCGCCGACGTGGTGGTGGTGGCCTACGGCATCACCGCCCGGGTGGCGCGGATGGGGATCGATCTCGCCCGCAAGCAGGGTGTCAAGGTCGGTTTCATTCGGCTGGTCGTGGTCTGGCCGTTCCCCGAGAAACGAATACGGGAACTCGCAGCCGAGGTCAAAGCCTTTGTTGTACCCGAAATCAATCTGGGCCAGATGGTGCTCGAAGTCGAGCGTTGCGCCTCCGGAAAGGCGGCGGCGGTGCACGTGCCTCATGCCGGTGGCGGCGTGCATGATCCCCAGGCGATTTGTACCGCGATCGTGGAGGCAGCCCGATGAGCGCGACAGCACACCCCCCGAACCCCAACGACCACCCCATTGCACCCTACCTTCGAATGGACCGGATGCCGCACATCTGGTGCCCGACCTGCGGCATCGGCACCGTGGTCAAGTGCTTCGCCTCCGCCCTCGAGGAGGCCGATGTCGATCTCGACAAGGTGGCCATCACCTCGGGCATCGGCTGCACCGGGCGCGTTGCCGGCTATATGAACCTCGACGCCTTCCACGCGACCCACGGCCGGGCGATTCCCTTTGCCACCGGACTCAAGCTCGCTCGTCCGGAGCTCGAGGCGGTGGTGTTCTCCGGCGATGGCGATCTGTCGGGGATCGGCGGCAACCACTTCATCCACGCGGCTCGGCGAAATATGGACATGCTCGTCATCCTGGTCAACAACTTCATCTATGGGATGACCGGCGGCCAGAACGCGCCCACAACGCCGATCGGGGCCAAGTCGTCAACCATGCCCTTCGGCAATTTCGAGCGACCCTTCAACCTCCCCCATCTTGCGGCGAGTTGCGGCGCGACCTTTGTCTCGAGATGGACCTGCCTGCATATCCGCAGGCTCACCAAATGTATTCGAATGGCGTTGCGTCACAAGGGCTTCCGCTTTATCGAGGTCATCGCGCCCTGCTCGACGCTCTATTCGCGGCTCAACAGGCTCGGAGGCGGACTCGAGCTCATGCGCTTCTACCACGACAACGCGACCATCAAGCACGGCATCGACACCCGTGAGGTGGACATCGGCTTCCAGGACACCATCGTCTGCGGCAATTTTGTCGACGAGGAGAAGCCCACCTTCCTCGACATGATGCACACCCACTACGAAAGCGTGCTCGGCGAGGACTACGTGCCGATGCCTCCGGAAGGGGGGTGGCTCCATGACTGACGCCAGTCGTATTGAGATCCGTATCACCGGCTTCGGCGGCCAGGGCGTGGTGCTCTCGGGCCACATCATCGGTCGCGCCTGCGCGGTCCACGCCGACAAACACGCAACTATGATCCAGAGCTTCGGCCCCGAGGCGCGGGGTTCTGCGTGTTCGACCACCGTGGCAGTCTCCGACACCGAGGTGCTCTACCCCTACATCGGCCGACCCGATGTCTTTGTCGTCATGTCGGCCGAGGGCTATGACAAGTACCGCGACGAAGTCAAAGACGACGGCATTCTGATCTACGAGAAGGACCTGGTGCGGCCGACCATCAAGGAGGGCCAACCGACCTTCGGTGTGGCCTCGACCCGGATCGCCGAGGGGCTTGGCCGCGCCATCGTCCAGAACATCGTCATGCTCGGATTTTTCGCCGCGGTCACGCAGATGGTGCCGCGTGAGGCCATGCGCGATGCGGTGGCGCACTCGGTGCCGGACGGCACCGAGGAACTCAATCTGCGGGCCTTCGATGCGGGCTACGACGCCTACGAGAAAGAGTACGGGGAGGCCGCGACGGCACAGGAGGAAGAGGCGGTTCTGGTCTCTGGATAGGAAGTGGTTCTAAGTAGTTCATTTAATTATGAATTATGAATTATGAATTTCGGACCCAGGAATGAGGGCCAATTGAATGGACGAACTGATCGACATCGAGGAAAACGGCGGCGGCAAGAAGTTGCGCGCACTGGTGGTCGGCGGCGGAATCGCCGGCATCCAGGCCGCGCTCGATCTCGCCAACGCCCGGATCCCGGTGACCATCGTGGAGAAGTCGCCGTCGTTGGGGGGCCGGATGGCCCAGCTCGACAAGACCTTCCCCACCATGGACTGCGCCATATGAATCCTCGGGCCTAAGGCCATGGATGCCGGTCGGCATCCGCTCATCGAGGTCATCACCAACGCAGAAATCACCGGGTGCGAGGGCGAGCCGGGCGACTTCACCGTCACGGTGCGGAAGAACCCGCGCTATGTGAACGATGAGTGCGTCGCCTGCGGCCTCTGTGTCGATCACTGCCCGCAGGTCGGCGGCAACGAGTTCGACATGGGGCTGATGGCGCGCAAGGCCATCTACCGCCCGTTCCCGCAGTCGGTCCCAGCCACCTATGTCATCGATTCGGACGCCTGCCTCAACTTCATGCCCCACCTCGATCAGCGGCAGAAGAACCGGCTCGGCAAGATGGCCAAGTACAAGCGGAAGATCGACCCGAACTACCCACCCAACATCCTCGTCTGCGGCCACTGCAGCGACGCCTGCGATGTCGACGCCATCGACTTTGACCAGATGCCCGAGGAGCTCTCGCTCGATGTCGGATCAATTTTGGTCGCAGTGGGCTTCCAGGAGTTCGACGCCCGCTCTCTCGGCGCCTACGGCTACGGCCGGCTGCCCAATGTGGTCACGAGCCTCGAGCTCGAACGCATGCTCAACGCCTCGGGGGTCACCGGTGGCCACGTGGTGCGTCCGTCGGATCTCGAGACCCCGAAGCGCATCGTCTTCATCCAGTGCGTCGGCGCCCGCGGCGAAGGCGGCCGGCCCTACTGCAGCCGCTTCTGCTGCATGAACGCGGTCAAGGACTCGATGCTCATCCGGCAGCACGACCCGGCTGTCGAAGAGATCACCGTCCTCTACACCGATCTGCGCGCCTTCGGCAAGGGATTCGATGATTTCGTGACGCGGTCCAAGGAGGCGGCGTCGGCGGAGTATGTCCGCGGTCGGCCGGCCAAGGTCTGGCACGACCCGGCGGACGACATTCTCCAGGTCTTTGTCGAGGACACCCGGGGCCATGAGCAGCGGCGGATCCCCGCGGATCTCGTTGTCCTCTCGGTGGCGGCGGCGCCCAACGAGGGCGCGGTCAAACTCGCCGA
>CBESWV010000026.1:0-24444 GCA_965533305.1 uncultured bacterium
CGGTCGCCGTGGCGATGTCCTTTTCGGCCAGACGCCAGGTGGCGAGTTGGCCGCGGATTGCGATCATGGTCAGCTGCTCGTCGAGTCGGACATGGTCGTAGACCGACGACTTCATGATCGCGTCGATGGCGACCTCCACTTCCTCGAGAGCGGTGTCATAGCCGGAAGCGGTTGTCGGCGCCGGGTGGGCGAACGCGAGTCCGAACGGCCCGATGGTCTTCCGAAGGGCGATGGCGATCTCGAGGTGTGAACCGGGTTCGATCTCGGGTCGGGGTGTTCCCGTTGGAGCGACTCGATCGGGTTTCGGTGCAGGAGGTGCGGCGGCGGGTCGCGCAGCCTCTCCACCCTTGCTCGCCTGGAGCTCGGTCGCCCGCTTGACTAGGGTGTCGGTGATCAACTTGTGTTGGCTTCGGACCTTGGCTTCGATCTGGTCGTCGGTGGTCAACGACGGGTCGAGGGGAATCTCTCGGCTCGTCACCAGCCGTCCGCCATCATAGACAAGCGTCCGAATCCTGACCTCTTCGCCGGGAATCAACTCGGTTTGGATGGTGAACTCTCTGCCGAGGAGTGCAATCTTGTCGATGACGCCGCTCATTCGCAGTCATTGAATCACGAAGCGGCGCGGACGGCAACCTCGATGAATCAGACGCGGGTGCGCGGAATTCGCCGAAAATCGGGATGATGAACCAGCGGCGAACGGTTTCCGGCCGGAGATGGTCTATTGGTGAACCATTGGTTGCTCACCGGTTTCTCTCGGAGGCCCATCCTCCTCGAGCATGGGAATCGTTTCCTCCCAGCGGAAAAGATCGCCGGACTCGAAACCGTCAAAGAAGAGATTGCTCAGGGTTGCAACGATCACGATGGAATCGTCATTGGCACCGGTCACATAGAGATGGTGTCCATCCGTGCTCGCGGCGATCGAACTCGCGCCGTTGAGTCCCCAGACGTTTCCGGAACCGTTCTGCAGCACTTCGGTGAATTGGAGTTCAGGAGAATCCGGCGCTCGTTGGAAGAGCACGATGGAATCGTCCTCGGAGCCGGTGACGCAAACGAGTTCGGACGAGACATCGAGGGCGACATCGGACGCGCCCGCGAGACCGTCAATGCCGGCCTGACTGTTGCTGTAGACCGTCTCGGGATAGAGCAGGCCGGTGCTGCTCTCACGAGAGAACACCGCCAGCGCGTTGCTCCATCTGCCGGTCGCGAATGCAAAGGCCCCCGTCTTGTCGAGGGTGATGCTCGAGGCCCCGCTGAGGCCGGTGACGCCGTTGCTGCCGTTCTGAAGCCAATCCACAAATGCGATGGCATCCTGGGTCGGGTCCTTGGCGAAGATCGCGATGGCGTCGTCGATTTCCCCAGTCGCGTAGACGTGCCGGCCATCGGGGGAAACCGAGACATCGGAAGCGCCGGTCAGCCCCGGGGAACCGAAATACGAGGATTCGACATCGCTCAGGACCAGATCGTCGGATGTCGCGTCCCGGCTGAAAACGGCAATTGAATCCTCGAACCTTCCGGTGACGAAGACCAGGGTCCCATCGGGGCTCACCGTCACCGCGGATGCTCCGCCGATACCCCAGATGCCGTCGACATAAGACACATAGGATCTGACAAAACCGAGGCGCCCGAAACTGACTCTCCTGAACACAGCCAGCGAGTCGTCGAGTTCGGAAGTCACGTAGACATGCCGGCCGTCGGGACTCACGACGACATCCGTGGGACTTCTCAGGTTCTCAACTCCATCGACGCCGTTCTGGTGGTATTCCAGAAAATCCAAAGCTCCGGTCTCGGAATCTCTCTCAAAGACGGCAATCGCATCGTCGAGAGCTCCGACGACATAGACATTGGTCCCATCACTGCTGATCGCCGTAGCGCTCGCGCCGAGGAGACCCTGCACATCGCCCTGGCCGTTGAAGATGGCGTCGACCATCATCAGGATGCTCCCTGAAGCAGGCAGCGCGAAAACCAAGAACACGACGAGGGTCTGGGTCAGCCTGCGGGTTCGTACCGAGCCGTGTGCGCGTGCCGCGTCACGAGAATGCAATCTCGGATCGTCAAGCATGCTTGAAACTCCCCGCCTTTATCCGTGGTCCGATTCTCAAAAACCGGACGGTTTCGATTTCCGTGCGATCAGTGTGCCATGTCCGTGTAGCTTTCGCCAAGCGGGTGGTAGACCCGAAAGCCGAATCCCGGCGATTGCTCGACGTGGCGAAGAGCTGTATCCCAGAGAGCGGCCTCAACCGGGTCGGGACTGAGTTCGACCATGAGGCGCAGCCCTTGAGGATTGAACGGCTGCAGGCGGAGGGACTCCCGCGCCTCTTCACGCGCGAACCGGGAGTTTCCGGTGAGCGCCGCGGACCGAGCCACTGCCAGGTGATCGCGAAAAAGGGTCTTCCAGTGGCCGTGACGGTGTGTCCAGGTCTCACCGATCGTCGTCGCTTCCTCAACGAGAAACGCCGCCAGTTCGGGTTTACGGTTCGCCGCTACGGCCTCGTTGGATAGCGATGTCGAGGTGGCGGATGCGATGAGCTTCTTTTCGGTCTGAATCGACCCCACAATGCTCGCCCCCGCCGCCGCCGCAACAATGATGGCGATGAACAGCCAGGACCGCCGACCGAGGGTGTTTGTCGGCCGGGTGTCAGCGTGGAGCGGTCGGACGAGGCTGACGGCAAGGAAGACCAGGAGAAAGAACTGGAACTTGTTGTACGGGATCTCGGTGAAGAAATCCGTTCCCATCGCCGCCACGATTGCCACGAGTTGTGCGGTCAGAAAAGCGGCGCTCCGGTTTCGCCGGCGCACCGCGACGATGGCGGTGCGTCCGACCACAGTGATCAGGAACACCGACCAGAGAACCAGACCGGGCCACCCTCCTTCGCCGAGGATCTGGACGTGGTCCGAATGGGCGCGCCGAACCTGAAATTCCTCATCAAAGGCGGTGTCTGGGTTCACCTTTCGATAGACTGGATACATGGTCTGCCAGTCGCCGAGACCGACTCCGAATGGGTGGTGCTTCACCATGTTGAGAGTGTTGATCAGATAGGTTCCACGACCGGATTGGAGATACGCGCAGGGTGATCTCAGATGGTGGATGACCGACTTCATTTTGTCCATTGCAGCAGGGTTGGCCGCGAGGCCGCCGAGGACGACAAGGGCGCCGACAGCGAGGGCCGCCATCGTCCGGCGGACGGATCCGCGCGAGGAAAGCGGCCAAAGCACGGCGAGCACGAGCGAACCGATCAGAAGCGAAAAATAGGCGGTTCGGCTCTGCAGACTCACGAGATAGACAAGTTCCACCACCAGGAGGATGCCCAGGAGACTCTTGAGTCCGATTCGCCGTTTCTCGAGCGAGAACGCGGCGCCGGCCAGGATGAAGATCTGCGCCATCACCGAAAGGGCAGCCGGGTTTTTGTAGCCCATCAAGGATGGGTTGCCCACCTCGCCGAACGGATTAATGGCCGCGGGAGCGATCCCCGGGGTGAATCCCTGAATGACTCCGATGGCGGTGACCACACCGATGCTCAGGACAAGCGTGTTTCGGACCCATGCGGGGACCGTCGGTGTGATCGTCGTCCATGCGAGCAAGACCAGGAATAGCAGAAAGAGCAGCGTGTACTGGGACATTTCGTAGCCCCAGTTCTCGGGAACCGTGACCCAAAGCCGGGTGAGACCGAAATAGGACAGCAGGAGCGACAGTGCGATCACGCTGGGATCGGTGATGAGCACCGAGAGCTTTCGGCTGTCGATTCGCCTCCCCAACAGCAACAGAACGCCGAGGACCAGTGTCCAGCAGAGAATGGTGACGACGTCCTTCTTGGGTTCGCGATACAAGATGGCGACCACTTCACCGTGATAGGTGGCGACCCGGTAGTAGAGCGCCGGAAGGACGACTGTGGCGGCAAGCAGAATCTTGAGGCCGATTTCGCCTGCGGGTCCGGCCGTTACCGTTTCCGTCGGCGAGGGGATGGATGCTCTAGTGTTTTGCAAGAACTGATCTCTTGGGAAGGTGAACGGGATCCTTTGTCATGGATGTACGATACGCCGCGATTCCAAGCTCATCGTACAAGGTGAACTCAGCCCTGACCGATCACGGCGAGAATGCCGCGGCCGAATTTCTTCGCCGTGTGCGGGCCGATCCCGGAAACCTCGAGAAGCTCGTCTTCATCCGATGGACGAGCGCGGCAGAGGGCGGTCAAAACCCGATCCGTGAGGATGCGAAACGCCGGCACGCCTCGCTTTCGGGCCTCGGCCAGCCGCCACTCTCGGAGTTTTTCGAAGAGCTGCTCCTGATCGGCATCGAGGCTCGAGAACTGCTCGGTGGACGCGGGTGTCGGTGGTTTTGACGCCGATCGGGTTGTGCGCGGCCCCTTTTTCTTCTTTGTTTTTGGTTGTGATGGCGCCTCGACCACCTGGATCGAATCGGCGACATCGGCTCGGGCCAACCGACCCGTTCGGGTGAGAAAGACCCGCTGGAACCGAATCGTCCTGCCGTCCTTGACAAAGGAATCGGCCCTCATCTCAACAAGACCCTCGCGGGCGAGGCCGTTGAGTAGGGCTTCGAAAACGCCCCGGTCGGAGGCGCCACCCGTGCCGAGCTCTTTGTGGATCTGACCGGATGTGGCGCCGTCCCGGTTCTTGAGCAGACTGATGATGGCCGAGAGCTGTTCGACCTCTTGGGTCGTCGGGTCGCGGAAGGTGGTGGCGAGACAGTCCTCGGCCGCGCACTGATCGCAGATGCCGCACGGGGTCTTCGGGTCGTTCCGGTCACCGAAGTGCTCGACCAGCCGCACCATTCGGCAACCGTGGCCGGCGGCGAAACGGATCATCCGTTCGATCTGGGCGTGGCGGTGGGCTCGCTGGGCCTCATAGGGCGCTTGCCAGTCGTCCCGGCCGCGGGCCGCGTTCTCCTCGGGATCGACGACGGCGCCGTGGTGGATCCAGAGCTTTTCGAGGGCGGTGGCAAAGACCTCAGGCTCTATCCCCGTCCTGATCCGGATCTCCTTCGCCGGCCGCGGCCGTTCTTCGAGGGCCGAGAAAAGCCCGGCGAGAACCCGGGGCTCGGGGTAGTCGCGATCGAGAAAGAACTGGTGGGTGTGACGATCGGCCCACGAGTAGAGAAGGATCGCCCGAGCCATCCCGCCGTCACGTCCGGCGCGGCCGATCTCCTGGTAGTAGTTCTCGAGACTGCCCGGAAGCCCGGTGTGGATCACGGTTCGGATGTCCGCCTTGTCGATGCCCATCCCGAAGGCGATGGTGGCGACGATGACCTCGGTTTCTCCGGCCTGGAAGCTGCGCTGGACACGGTCCCGCTTGTCGGCCGCCATTCCGGCGTGGTAGGCGGCGGCCGGGAACACCCCGCTGAGCTCGGCGGCCAACGCTTCGGTCTCCTTGCGGGTCGGCGAATAGACGATGGCGGGACGGCGGGCCGGATCGGTCAGGATCTTCCTGACCACGGCCGGCCGCGCAGACGGCCTTGCCTCGACAACCTCGACCGCGATGTTGGTCCGGCGGAAGCCGTGGATGAACTCGAGGGCGTCGGGGATTCCGAGTTGCTCGATGATGTCGCGTTGGACCAAGGGAGTCGCGGTCGCGGTGAGGCCGATGACCGGTGTCGGACGCAGCAGCGGCAATCTCTCCCCGAGCATTCGGTAGTCGGGTCTGAAGTCGTGCCCCCAGTGTGAGATGCAGTGGGCCTCATCGACTGCGATGAGCACCGGTCTGCGTTTGGCGAGCATCTCGGGGAAACCGGGGACACCGAGCCTTTCAGGCGCGACGAAGAGGAAGTCGAGTTCACCGGCGAGGTAGGCATGACACACCGCGCGTGATTCGAGCCGGTCGCGTCCCGAGTGGATCCGCTCGGCCGCAAGTCCGTGTTGCTTCAACGCATCGACCTGATCCTCCATCAGGGCGATGAGCGGGGAGAGCACAAGCGTGGTGCCGCCCCTCGCGAGCCCCGGAAGCTGGTAACAGAGGGACTTTCCGGCGCCGGTGGGCATGACCAACAACGCATCGCTGCCCCCGGTGACCGCACGACAGACCTCTTCCTGCAGCGGTCTGAAGGCATCATGGCCGAAGGAATCTCGCATGAGATCTGCAAGTCCGTCGGCGGGGGTCGGTCCTTTCTGACGGCTCATGGATTGATGGCGCCCTCCTCGGTGTCGGTGGATTCTATCAACGAACGGGCAACCGGGTGTTCTACACTTCTCGGAACATGGTCGTTCCGATCGAATCTCATCGTGTCTCCGGCGGGTTGCTGAATTGAAGCCCGAACGTATGGTCCTCGTCCTGGCCGCGGTGATCTTTCTGTGGTTTCTCGGCGCGCACGACCTTTGGGCCCCGGACGAGCCTTTCTTCGGCGAGGGGGCTCGTGAAATGGTGGCCGACGGCCAGTGGCTGGTGACCCATGTCAATGGGGTCGTCAACAGCCACAAACCACCACTCTTCTTCTGGTTGATCGCGATTTTCTCGCTGCCCCTGGGCGCCGTCAGCGAGTTCACCTCCCGGCTGCCGTCGGTGCTCGCCGCGCTCGGGACCCTCGTTCTGGTCATGCGCATGGGCCGGCGATGGTTCGGTCCGAAGACGGCCGCGCTCGCGGGTGTACTTCTGGCGACCAGCTATATGTTCTGGGACAAGGCGCGCTGGTCCCAGATCGACTCGCTGCTCTGTTTCCTGATCTGGGTGGCGCTCGCGGCCTTTGATGCCTGGCGATCGGGAGATGCCGACGGCCGGCGCGCCGGGGCGCTGTTCTGGCTGGCGGCCGGGTTGGCGGTCCTCGCCAAGGGCCCGGTGGGTCTGTTGCTTCCGCTGGGGATTGTGGTTGTGGTCTTGGCGGTCGAGCGTGATCTCGTATCGCTGCGCCGTTTTGCTCCATTGCTCGGCCCGTTGGTCTTTGTCCTCGTCACCGGGGCGTGGGCGATGGCGGCTACGGTTTGGGGGCCCGCGGACTACTCGGTGATCGGGGCGTTGCGCGAACACTTTGTCGAGCGTGGGATGCACGGGATGCACCATGTTCGACCGTTCTGGTACTACAGCGAACGGCTGCCGCTTTCGCTGCTGCCGTGGACGGGGCTCCTGCCGGGTGCGCTGGTCGTGGCCTGGCGGAACCGACGCCAATCGGCGGGGCTGCGGCTGTCCCTGGTGGCGGCGGTCTTTGTTGTGGTCTTCTTCTCGATCTCCACCGAAAAGCGTGATCTCTATGTCCTGCCGGCGTTTCCGGCCATCGCGATCATGATGGCGGTCCTGGTGGGTCGGATCTCGGGTTGGCGGGAGGGGCTCGAAGAGGCAGCGATCCCGGATCGAAGATGGGTCACCATCGGGCAGGCCATCGTTGGTGGCCTCTTCACCCTGGTCGCCGTCGCCGTGCCGTTTGCGAGCGACCGCGTCGAGTATCTGCCCGCCTGGATGGTGTATCTGCTGGGGGTGGTTCTCCTGGTCACAGGGGTGGCTGCTCTGCTGAACGCGGTGCGCGGCCGGGCGCTCGGGTCGGTGGTGGCTACCGCAGCCGGGATGGCCGTCCTCTATCTCGCGGCAACCTCGGTGGTCTTTCCAGCCATGGAACCGCGAAAATCAGCGCGGACATTCGCCCTCAAGACCAAGGAGATCACGGCTGAGTCTCGAGCCGAGGGACACCGTGTGATGGCCTGGCGTGCGGGCAATATTCCGGTCGCCGTCGCGTTCTACTCCGATGGGCTCTACACGGTCGAGACCGATGATGTCGATGTATTGGCCCGCCACCTCCGACAGGACGCCCTGGTCTACGCGATTGTGAGGGCGGATCAGATCGACGAAGTCCCGGCCGATGTTCGCGAAGAACTGACCGTGCTCCACGAACAGCGGTTGAGCCGAAAGGACCTTGCGCTGGTCGCCAATCGGGAGCGGTAACGGACACGGACACGGAAGCAGCTCCTACCTGAAGTTGAACCGCACCCCGACCCGGACCTCGTCGCGATCGACCTCAACCTCTTCCGGACGTTCTATCCCGGGGAGATACACGTAGTCGATCTCGCCGGTGAGATAGACAGCGGTCAGGCTAAGGCGCCTTGTCAGGAATAGTTCGGCGCCGAGTTCGAAGGAAAGCCCGTCGAGATAGTTGCGATAACCCTCGCTGAACACGCCGTAGTCGGCGTAGTGGAGAAAGGCCGTGACATCGAAATGTTTGGCGATGCCGGCCTTGAATCCGCCACCAAAACCCATGCCCGGATCGCTGAAGGTCTCGCCACCGAGCTGGGTGAGGATGTCGGTGTTCTGATACTCGAAATTCAGACCGACGAGGAAATCCAGAGGAGAGTTCCCGCCCTCGCGGATCGGTATCCGGTACATGGCGCCGATGGTCCCGAGCTGGATGTTGAGGTGTTCGCCGAAGTTGGGGAGGTCATAGCTCGCCGAGTTGAAACGTCCCCACAGGACGAAGTGCCGGGAAATCTGCCACGAACCACCCATCGCGAAAGCGTTGTCCGAGTCCGACGAGTTGCCATAGATCTCGATCGAGCTGTCGATGGCGTACTCGGCCTCGACAAAGGTGTAACTCAGCGGTTGCCGGTCGTCGGCGAAGCCGGCGGTCGCAGCGATTGCCATCAACACGAAGAGCATTGTGTATGTTTTCATGATTGCATTATGCCAAAGCTGTGGTTTCGGCGGTCGAACTCAACAGGTCAGGTGCAGTGCGGCCGCGAGATTTCGACCTTCGGCTGAGAACCGGTTGAATGCTTCGATGACCCTCCCGGTGCGATCGACCACGACCTCGGTTCCGATCCTCTCGAAAGCCGCGATGGTCTCCTCCTCGACCGTGACCATCCCGATGGCGCCGGTGCCGAGACAGACGATGTCGGGCGCCGCCTCGATGATGTTGGCAAAATCGACCGGCGCAAAAATGTGGCTTCCGGCCGTTCGCCACCAAGGCGAATGGACCACCCCGCCGACGATGATCACGTCCTTGGAGTAGGTCACCCCATCGATTCGGACGTTCCCAAAGCGGTAGTGATCGATTCGCATGCACCCATGATAGATCGTTCCTTACCGGAAACGATCCTCTTGGGGGGTGCTGGATACGACGGGAGCCCCCGAAGAAACGCCTCTTCAGGGGCTCGGGTCGAATCGGTTACGGCGTTGTCGATGACCAGTTGTTGGTGTTTTCGGTTTCGAAACCGTCGGAGAAGAGTCCGTCGCCGGTGGTGCTGTAGTCGGGAGGAATGTCGGTGCCCGCTACGATTCCCATGGGCTGATAATCCGCGAAACCCGGGAAAATGTAGCCCAGGTGGTTGTTGCCCATCCGGCGGATGAGAATCTCGGACAAGACCCGACGGAAGTCCGTCGTGACCGCGAGATCGGCGTTGTCGAAGAGTTGGCCGGGTCCGATGCCGGGCCATGAACCGTGGACACCGCCAACGGCGTTTCCGGAGATGACGATCATGGGATTGCCGTGACCGTGATCGGTTCCTTCATCGGCGTTCTCGCGGAGTCGGCGACCGAATTCGCTCTGAACGACCATGGTCAGCCGCTGGGTGTAGTTGTTGGCCCCGTCGAGGTCGGTGTAAAGCGCGGCGAGGCCCTCCGAAAGGGTGCTCATGACGCCTGCGAAATAACCGCCGCCGTCATCGCCCTGGCCGACGTGGGTGTCCCATCCTCCGAGATCCAGGGTCGCGACGCGGAGACCCAGATCGAGCTTGATCATCTGGGCGATGACCTGGAGCCCATCGCCGAACGATCCCGACGGATAGACTGCGCCATTGCCCGGCGTGTAGTTGCCGCTGGTGTTGAGCTCGACGATATCCATGGCATCGAGCGCCTGGAGACCCGATGCGTGAAGCCAGGTGTTGTCGCCGGCGTACATGTGACGCAGGGCGGCTCGCTGGGCGTTTCGCCACTCCCATGGACCTATTTGAAGGTTAAAGGAGTTGGGGTCACTCATGTTGATGGTGTCGCGGTCGCCGAGGAGGGAGGTCGCCTGCAGGCTTCCTACCGAGACCGAGGGCATGATGATTTCGGGCGGCAGATTGTGTGCGCTGGAGAAGTGACGGGCGAGCCAGCCGCTCGATGTGGTCCTGACACCCGGAGTTCCGCGTTCGATGTACTCCTGAGAGTCGAAGTGGCTCCGGGTCGCCTCATCGAGTCCGGTGGAATTGACGACGGCAACGTGGCCGCTCTGATAGAGCTCGTGGATCGGTTGACATGCCGGGTGGAATCCGAACTGTCCGTTGAGGGAGAGAGCCGAATTGGTGCCGCTGAGCGGTACCGCGATATTCGGCCTGCCGACTTCGTAGTGGCCGCGATCTACGCCTGATATGGGGACGACCATGTTGAGGCCGTCCATCCCGCCGCGCAGGAAGACGACCACGAGAGCCTCGTCATTGGTGCTGCTATCGGAATCGGCAAAGGCGAGGGACGGGAAACGGGAACCGGCCATGCCTGCGATGGCGGCCGAACAGCCGGCGACAAAACCGCGTCTTGTGGGTCGACTCATCATTACCTCCAGAGGAACGACGGGGACATGAAGATGAGACCGACCATGGATCGGAGTCGGTCCTGGGTGTCTTCGTCCGAGTCGATGGGGAGATCGAAATCGGGGTTGTGACCCTGTGCCATGAACTCCACGATTTCGTGGCGCTCGGCGGCTGGCATGGGTCTGCCGAGAACCCGGTTGATCCAGTGATCCGCGATCTGATTGGCGGTTTTGATCGCAGCCGGTGTCTGAGCGAGGACGTTGAGCCGATGGATGTCGTTGTCGTTTCGGACATCGATGAGCCAGTTCATCAGACGCCAGGTCATGACCCGGGGGGTCGCGCTCTGCCAATCATCCTTGTGATCCGGAAATCCGTTGGGCGCCCGCCATCCGAAGAGCGGTTGCCCCGCCTGGTCGTAGCGCCAGAACAGGGTCCCGGTGTCGTCGTCATCGATGTGATAGTTGAACCTGCCGTCGGCGGCCCGGACCGCACTCGAGACGATCTCGAGCGGTCGTTTGATCTTGTCTCCCCACGTCGTGAGGAACGACGGGTGAAGAACGATCGTGCGAACAACCTGGGCCAATTGATCGGGGGCGGTAGTCTCGGCCTCGAAGACCGCCGCGGCGGCATCGATGACCGCCGGGTCCGGATTGTCGCCGATGAGACGGTGGACCAGTTTCGTCGAGATGTTGCGAGCGGTACCAGGGTGTGACGCGACCAGATCGAGAACGGTGTTGCCGTCGACAAGCGCCGGCAGGTGGTCGTCGATAAACCTGCCCAGAACGTTTTTCTGGAACTGATCGTGCCAGTCGGAGCGGTAACTGAAGAGTCCGGTGTCGAAGTCGAAGGTCCAGCCGGTGAAACACCTGGTGGCTTCAAACACATCGTCATCGACATAGGCGATGGGCACACCGCCGGGGCCGATCGGGACCTGGCTCTGCTGCATGACCCCCATGTAGTGGTCGGCGCCGAGGGTGTGGAGTTCGAAGAGCTCGCGCGCCCAGTTTTCGTTGGGCCCGGCGCTCGTCGAAGTGTAGTTGTCAAGGAAGTAGAGCATGGCGGGGTGTTGTGCCACCTGGCCGAGCATCGTGCGGAAGTTGCCGAGGGCATTCCCGCGGATGATCGCCCGGTCCCAGTGGGACCAGACCGGTGCCGCCCACGAGTCCGGGCCGTAGACGTTGAAGTGGTTGTGCCAGAAATCGGTGAGGACCTCGAGGAGCTGGCGTTTGCTCCAGACCGCCCGTAACAGCGAGGCTCGTTCGACTTCGTAGTAGGGCTGGAGTCGCACACTCCAGGTAGGGTTCGATTCCACGTGGTCCTGCCAGAGCTGGGCCAGCGACTTGTTGAGGGTGGTGAAACCCGAAGCCGAGATTCTGCTGTCGCAGTCGCTATCATTGATTCCGGCCGGGTTGAGCTGCTGATCGACCCAGATCTGGAGTCGCTGCGGATCATTGCCTGCAGGGCCGTTGAACGCGGCGATATCCCCCGGGCGGGGGCCGAAACCGAGTCGATTGAGAGCGATGATTGCGGCCGTCGGAGGTGTCGGAAGGGCCTTGTTCGAGGCGCTTCCTCGCGGTCTTCCCGCAACGCGCATGTGGCTCCCGCGCTCGGCAAGGCTGCGCCTTGTCGGTGCCTTGGATGTTGTTTCGGCGGCCTCTGCGGCGCGGCTGTGCGCGCGGTCAAAGAGCTCGCGGCGACTGTGCTTTTGGGTTGAATCGACAGGTTTCATCGCCCCTCCGATTGGTGATCCACGGGTTTTTGCCGGTCAGTTTCGAATTCCGACGGTCATTGTATTGAGGGAGTTATTGGGTGGCCGTGTCCGACATCACAGATTCCTGGTCTCAAAACTGATCGCTGAATCTGCTCGGGTGCCTCAATTGTGATCCGAGTCGGCACGGAGGAATGGAAGCGGAGTCTGGTATATCCTGATGGTGGAACTCCCGTCCGTTGGGATGCTGTTCGCGAGGAGGGTTGATGAAACCGACCCGCGCTGCGTGGTTCTTCATCGCCGGTCTGGTCTGGCTGGTTCTGCGTGGAATACTGCTTCGGTCGCTGCCGCAGATTCGTACCGATTATGTGGCGGAGCATGGTGGGCTGCTGCTGCTGATTCCGTTGGCCTCGGTCGTTGCGAGTCTCGCGGTGCCGCTGTTTTTCCTGTCTTTTCTTCGCCACCACCGCTTCACCCGGCAGCGACTTCTCCAGTTCGCAACGGTCGTCGCGGCGGTTGCGTCGCTGGTGTCGTTCCTCCTGGCATTGGCTTCCCTGGTCGCAGCCGTCAGGGGAATCCAACCCCCCAATTGGCCGCTCCTGTTTTCCTCTCCGAGATTGTTCCAGACCAACTTGCTCCTCCTCGTCGGGTCGCTCCTGCTGTTTCTGCTGGCGTTCGCCCGATCCGACGCGGGCAATGAGCGGCTTCGAAAGGCGGCGGCGGTTGGGGCGGTCGGAGCGGCGGTCAGTACGATCATGGTCGTGGTCTGGGTGTTGTATTTACGTTTCCCGGATCTTCTCGCCTGGTACCCCGCTATGAGTGGGAGTCTGGTTTCAAAACTGATGGGGCTCGCCGCCGCAGGGGCGTTCCTGTGGTTTCTCGAGACCTTCGCCACGACCTATGACGACTGCGATGACCTTGTGGATCACGCTTGAATGGGGTGGATCTCAGGAGAGCGACGAGACCCGAGATAGCGTTTGTTTTTTGTGCGCAAAGGCTGTTCGCAGTACAATCAGCGGGTGGAGACGCAATCGGCCTGAAACAGCTCACGCGTCAGGACCACGCACTGGAGGGCGAGAAAAACTGGTGAGTATTGATCTTCGATGAACTGATGCTCTGGCCGAGCGGAGCCAAAATCCTCCTGGTCGTTTTCCCGGTGCTGTTGGTCATCATCATCGCCCTTTGGTTTCGGCTTTCCGGATCCGCGCCGATGCAACCGGACAAAGTTCATCCTGGAACTGGGGCCGTTGATCGATCGACCCGGCGCCTCGAGCTCGACTTGGAAGGACAGACCGAGTTCTTCCAGGTCTTCTCCGGTTTGATCGGGGAACTCCACGCCCAACGACAGATCCGCCAGATTCCTCCCACGCTCGTCAATGCGATGGTGCGGATGTTCCGACCCGAGGTGGCGGTGGTTCTTGTCCGAAGGAGGAGCACGATCACCGAGCCCGATCGCGAAAACCGGATGATCGTCGCCGCGATCTCGACAGCTCAGCGCCAGATGAAGGTCGGTATGGAGGTTCGCCTGGGAGAGGGTCAACTGGGAGTTGCCGCCGCCCGCCAGCGAGTGATGGTCCGCAAGGACTACGAGCAGGAGGGGTCCCTGACCTACAGCATGAATCAGGACAGCGCCCAACCCGAGTTTGATGTTGTCGCTCCCATGATCGCAGGTGACGAGACCATTGGTCTTGTCGCCATCGCCAGACCCGAACGGCACAATTTCAGCGAACGGGAGATGATGGAGATGATCGCCAGGTTGGGAGCGTTGACCTGGAGCAACCTTGAGGCCTATCGCAACGTTGAGATCGCGGCGGAAGTCGATGGTCTGACCGGGATCTTCAACAAGGCGGCCCTGCTGGTCAAGCTCAGCGAGGCCGTGTTCCAAGCTCGGAACGAGGGCGAGAAGGTCTCGGTTTTCCTCTTCGACATCGATCACTTCAAAAACTACAACGATCAAAACGGACACCTGGTGGGGGACCGGTTGCTTCGACTGCTCGCCAAACTGGTGCGGGACAGCGTCAGATCGGACGACTACTTCGGTCGATTCGGCGGCGAGGAGTTTGTGCTCGTCATGTCCGCCAGATCGGCGAGTCAGGCGATGTCGGCCGCCGACGTGATCCGGCACCGGATCGAAGAGTACCCCTTTGAGGGCGAAGCCACGCAGCCTGGTGGAAGATTGACCATTTCCGGTGGCGTCGCGTGCTTCCCCGATGACGCTGACGACAGTGTTGAACTTCTCCGGAATGCCGATACCGCGCTTTATGAGGCGAAGAACTCGGGTCGAAATCGGGTCTTTCGCGCCGAACCTACGGGGCTCAACCCGATTCTCAGCAACCGCACATCGAAACAGGATTCGAACCGACAGGTCGGGGGCAAGGCGGTCGGGAGATACGATGATCCGGGGAAGGATCCGTTCAGGCGTGACGGCGACGACTGAGCGCTGACCGAGAAAAAGCGTCGTTTCCGGACGGAAACCAGCTACAATCCAGCACATGAAAGTGGATGTTCGGCACGTGGATGACGTGATCATTGTTGATCTCGAGGGTCGTCTCGTCATGGGAGTCGGCGACGAGTTGCTCCGCGACGTGATGAATGCAATTGTCGCCGAGGGTTGGAGGAAGATCGTTCTCAACCTTCGTGATGTCACCATCATGGACAGCTCGGGGATCGGCGAAGTGGTATCCAGTTGGAAGCTGGCCCAGCGCTTTGGAGGAGGGGTCAAGCTCCTGCGGCCGACACCGAGCGTCACCCGCACGCTTCGCCTGACCCAGTTGCTGCCCCTGCTCGAAGTCTATGACGATGAAGACGAGGCTGTGACGAGCTTCGGCTGAGGGGCGTCTCGTTCGATCTTCGCATCGTTCAGGCGGGGAAATCCGTCCTTGGAGGTCAAGTGTTTTCAGTGTTCAAGGCAAGCTTTCGCGATGAACTCGACGCCATCCGTGATGCGGGAACCTACAAGGTGGAGAGGATCATCTCCTCCCCTCAGAGCGCCTCGATTCGAGTCTCGCAGGGTGAGGTCATCAACTTCTGCGCCAATAATTACCTCGGCCTCGCCGACAACCCCGAGATCATTGCCGCCTCCCATCGAGCCCTCGACGATCGAGGTTTCGGAATGGCGTCGGTGCGGTTCATCTGCGGCACCCAGGATCTCCACAAGGAACTCGAAGCGGCGATTTCCGTCTTCAACGGCACCGATGACACGATTCTCTACTCCTCGTGTTTCGATGCCAACGCCGGTCTTTTCGAGACCATCCTGGGGGACGCCGACGCGATCATCTCGGATCAGCTCAACCACGCATCGATCATCGACGGCGTGAGGCTCTGCAAGGCCGAGCGGTTCCGATACCCCAACTCGGATATGGCCGAGCTCGAGGCGATTCTGAAGAAGACCCAAAGTCATCGTCGTCGCTTGATCGCCACCGACGGCGTCTTCTCCATGGACGGCTATCTGGTCAAGCTCGACGAAATCTGTGATCTCGCGGACAAGTACGACGCCATGGTCATGGTCGATGATTCCCACGCCACCGGCTATATCGGCCGCACCGGACGGGGAACTCCCGAACACTGTGGGGTTCAGGGCCGTGTGGACATCATCACCTCGACCCTCGGAAAGGCCCTCGGCGGCGCCTCAGGAGGCTACACCACCGGCCGCCAGGAAATCATCGATCTGCTCCGACAGAGGTCCCGGCCGTACCTGTTTTCCAATACCCTGACTCCATCGCTCACAGCGGCGGGAATCGCGGTCTTCAGAATGCTCTCGGCCACCACCAAGCTCCGCGACAAGTTGATGGACAACACGCGGTATTTCCGCTCGAAGCTCGAAACCCTGGGTTTTGATGTGCTGGAGGGATCCACGGCCATCGTGCCGGTGATGCTCTACGACGCCAAGCTCGCGTCGGACTTCGCCAATGAAATGCTGGCCGAAGGCATCTATGTGATCGGATTCTCATATCCGGTGGTCCCCCAGGGTCAGGCTCGGATCCGGACTCAGATCTCCGCGGCGCACGAGCGCGAGCACCTCGATCGCGCAGTGGCTGCATTCGAGACTGTCGGAAAGCGACTTGGAGTGATCTGACGGGACGTCCGGTGAGCCGCGAGGCGTTGTTCGGGGACTCGTGGGCCGACTGGGGGGGCGATGGCCCCCAGCTCGTCCTCACCCATGCCAACGGATTCCCGCCTGAGACCTACGGCACCATCCTCGATATTCTGTCGGCCCGCTTTCGAGTGGCAACCTTCGCCAATCGGCCCATGTGGTCCATGGACGATCCCGCTGAGCTCAAGAGTTGGCATCCAATGGCCGGCGACCTGGCAACGGCCATACGGGAACGGGCCAACGGACCGGTGGTTGCGGTGGGACACAGCCTCGGTGGCATGCTGGTTGCGCTGGCCGCCGCACGCGATCCGGATCTGTTCTCCGCCCTCGTTCTCCTCGATCCGGTGGTTTTTTCCGGGGCCCATGGATTTGTCTGGGGCTGGATGAAGCGGCTCGGGATGGGACGACGGTTCCCGCTGGTCCGGGGCGCCGAACGCCGTCGCGACCGCTGGCCCGATCGGGAGGCCGTTCGGGCGTCGTGGAGCGGCAAGCCGGTCTTCAGCCGCTGGGATCCGCGGGTTTTCGAAGACTACCTCGAGGCAGGGGTGTCGGATGCCCCGGACGGGACGGTGACGCTGCGCTATCCCAAAGCTTGGGAGGCGCGTATCTTCGAGGTCTGCCCGCACGATGAATGGGCGAATCTCCGCAAGGTCGAGGTTCCCACCATGGTGGTTCGGGGTGAGACCTCGGACACATTGATGCCCGGCGCAGCGCGCCGAATGGGCAGGGAGATGCCCGATTCACGGGTGGTCGAACTCCAGGGCACCTCGCATTTCCTGCCGATGGAGAAGCCGGATGAGATCGCGCAGTTGATCCACGAATTCACCGGCGACCGCTCGATTACCTGACAACTGAGAGAGAATGGTTCGGGGAAGGAGTCTGCATTGAATCCAAGGCCCACTCTCGGTGTGTTGGCTTTTGCAGTTGTGGTGTTCGCAGTGACGGCGGGCGCCGCGGCCGAGGACGAACCGTGGATCATCACGCAACCCGTTGTCGTGACCGAACCCGCTGAGGTCGGCCACGTCATCATCCTGTCGGGTGGGTCGTTGACGGTCCGTGATCTTCCGGAGCCGGGTCTGCGGGTGACCGGCCACATCTGGGCCGTCGGCGACGCCGTCGTTCGCCTCGAGAACTCGGTCATTCAATTCATGAGCGTGTTCCACGGACAGTACGCCTTGGTCGGCGCCGAGGATGCCGTCATCGAGGTGACGGGTTGTGACTACCGTGTGCCTCACGATGTGCAGCACGCGCTCTTTTCGACGGGTCGAGCTTCGATGGTGGTCGAGGACACCGATTTCGGTGATGTGCAGCTCATCTCGGCCCAGGATGCGAGCATCGATGCACGGCGACTGACGGGGAATTTCGAAGTCATCGTCCAGGACGACTCCACCATGCTCCTGGCGGACATCCCGAGGGCGCCCGACCTGGGAAAGATCTGGGTGTGGGTTGAATTCCCGGCCGGCTCTGAAGCTGAGTATTCGCCGCCCATGCCCGGATTCATCGACACCTGGACCTTCCCACCTCCGGGATCGACGGGAATCGCCCAGCAGGTGAGGGTCGACCGTTGTGACGCCCTGCTCTGGCCCATGCTTGTTCGCGAGGACAGCCGGGTCACGCTGAGAGACATCCCCGAAGAGCACTGGATTGTCGTCGGTTTCCACATGCCCAACGATGGTTTGGTCGAGGGCCTTGTCAACGATCAGTTCCATGCCGACCACAGCCTCGACCTGGAGGATAGGGAGTTTCGTGTGATCAATGCGTCGGTTGATACCTGGAACCTCTATCCCCAGGCTGACGCCCACGTCACAGTGCGTGATTCCCACCTCGGTGAAATCCTCAGTCTGGAGAACTCACGGGTGCGGATGGAGCGGACCACCATTGATGGAACCGGTGGATTCTTCGGGGCCAGGGACAACTCGCGGATCATCGCCGACGACTGCCGTTTCACATGCACCATTGAGGCTACTCAGTCGAGCACCATCGAGCTCCACTCGAGTTCGGTTGAGCCCTACCCGGTGGACCCCACCGGATTGTGGACGCGGTTCGGGGCATATGACGATGGTCGGTTGTTCGCCGACCAGACACCCGTGCAGACGATTCCGGCCCTGAGTGGCCGCGGACTCATCGCCGTGAGCTATGTCCATGAACCGCCGTCCTCGCCACCGGCCGGAAGCGCGATTCTGTCGGGTTCGGCCGCGCAGTTCAGTCTTGATCCCGAGGTCGCCGCGGGGGAGTGGCGTCTCGAGGTTTCGAGTGGCGACGGAGGACCGCCGCTGCTGATCGGTGGTGGGACCGAATATGTTGAAGACGGTGTCCTCGGGACCTGGTCCGGCGCCGATCCTGCGAGGGACCATCGGCTTCAGACAGTCTTGATCGACGGACTGGGCCGAACCCTCGTCGGCAACATCGTCGTCCCAGGCACCGGTCCAAGGGTGCGGTAGCGGCTGCGGCTGGTTCGTGCTCCGAAAGTCGTCGCGCCCTCGGCGCCTCTTGGTCAGGCGCCGCCAATTCTATTCACTACACGCTACTAGCCCCCATATCTCACCAGCTGTCTACTGCGGACGACGATGCACAGCACTCAGCCGTGCTTTCTCATCTCCGGGTGCTCCAGCCCACGCTGGGCCCCTACGGGGCCTCCCGATTCCATCGGGACCGCCCTCACGGGCGGTGCGCGAGGTCCCTACGTACCGCAAAGTACGCCTCCGCGCCCGGAGATGAGAAAACCCACCTGAGCACTGCACCTCGCCGCCCTCGTGACGAAACCCGGTGAGATATGCGGGCTAGGGCTTGCGGGCCCTGAACAACAAGCCCACGCCCCACGGGGCGCCGTCGAAGAGGCGGTCGATTGAGAAGGCGGAGCGGACGGAATTGACCAGCCAGCGCTTCTTGCCTAGATCTGAAACCTTGGCCAGTGCTGGATCGTCTTCCAGGGCACCCGGGTTTTGAAGCCGCCGCCGGTTCACTCGTTTCATGAAGACATCGTCATAGATGCGGAGCACCGGCCAGCCCCAGACGGTGACCTCGGGCTCGAGTCCGGCCGCCCTCAGCATCTTGGTCATTCCCGGCTTCTGATAGCGCCTGAGGTGGCCGCCCCAGTCGTCCCAATCGGACCACTGGCCGGGATCGGCGGGCACGGTGCCGCAGAGCCATCCACCGGGAGCCAGGACCCTGGAGAGTTCCCGGCTGGCGGCGGCGTCGGCCGGAATGTGCTCGAGGGTCTCGGCGGATGAGACCGAAGGGAAGGCGTCATCGTGGAAGGGGAGGTTGGTGATGTCGGCGACCACGGGCAGGACGGTGGCGCCATAGCCCGCGGCTTCGACCCGGTGTGCCACCACCGCCAATGATCGGAGGGACATGTCGGCAGCGACCACTGTAGCGCCTGTGCGGGCGAGGGTGATGCTCAGCGAGCCGACCCCGGCCGCACACTCGAGGTGAAGCCCGCCCGATGGGACGCTTTTGCGGATAGCGCCTTCGAGGCGGTCTTCACGATGTGCGTGCCGCGGTCCGAAAAACTCGGGATCTGCGCCCCACTCCGCTTTACCCATGGTTCACCTGAGATGAATAACTCATTGCTAAAAACTAAGAACTGAGAACTCAGCGGTTGATGATCTTACGGGCGACCTGCTTGACCGGGAGGACTCGATCGAGCTTGTGGCCGATCCGAATGAGTTGGTCCACCACCGCCGCCTTGCCCGAAGTGTTCTTGTAGCACTCGCCGCACCGAGGCAGGGTTTCGAAATCACGCTTCTTGAAGGCCTCCATGAGCTCGAGAATCCGATCCGAAGCGAGGATTTCATTCACCGTCTGGGTATTCATGTCGCCGATGGCCTGCGACCCGTCGTAGTCATAGCAGCAGTGGGTCACCCGGCCGTCGGAGAGGACGACGAACCAGCGGAAGGGGTAGCCCTGGAAGCAACCGTAGTACTCCTCGTGGAGGTCGGTGGCATCGGTCGTGTCGAGTCCCTCGCAGGTCTTTTCGATGATCGTCGCCTGTGGGAACCGATCGATCTCGAAGAAGGTCCCGAAGTCTGTGATGGTCTCGTCGGCGGTCTTGAGCGACACCATCTTTTGGATTTCGACCCGGATCTCGTGTCCCTTGGAGATCTCGAGGAAGGTCCGAATCTTCGCCACCACCTCATCCCAGCGGCCACCGCGGCGAATCTCCGGGTAGACCTCAGGGTTGATAGTGTCGACGCAGAGTCGGATGCGCTCGAGGGACGTCGCCAGAAGCTCTCTGCCGTAGTCTGCATCGAGCATCATGACGTTGGTCGAGACGCCGACCCTGGGGAAGAGATCGATGGCCTCTGCGAGTCGAGGATAAAGCAGGGGTTCGCCCATTTCGTGCAGCCACCGCGCTTGGATGCCGTTCTCGCGGAAATCCGCGGCGACCTTCTTGACAAGCCACCACGGCATGTCGTCTTCCGGCCGGCCCAGATTGCCCATCGGACACATCCCGCAGCGGAGGTTGCAGCGGCTGGTCAGTTCGACGCCGATCTTGGCGGTGGAAAGGTCGAGAATCGGTCTCATGGAGGGAGTGTAGCAGGAAGTTGTCCGACGACGTTGGTGCGCGATTGATCTGCGCAATCTGCAGTTTCATTCGCGATGTCTTTGAGCCCTTTGGGCCTTGTCGGTTCAACTGGGTGATGGCGCGACGCCCTGTTCAGCATCCGGCATCCAGCAACGTGCATCGTGCGTCGACTCGCAAGTGCTACCATCCCCGCCATGTTGGATGATCTTGACCCGATCTGGGTGGACACTCGTGCCGGCGTCGATGAAGTGGCGGCAGCGGCCCGTTCGGCGGGTTGGCTTGCCCTCGACACCGAAGCGGATTCACTCCATTCGTATTTCCACAAGACGTGTCTCGTCCAGGTGACGGCCGACAACCGCAACTTCGTCATCGATCCGCTGGCCATGGACTCGAGCGATCTCGTCCCGTTGTGGCGGGTTGTCAAGGATCCCGAGATTCCGGTACTGATGCACGGGTCCGACTACGACATCCGGGTTCTCGACCGGGACTACGACACCCGGATTCTGGGGCTTGTCGATACCCAGGCCATGGCCCAGGTCCTGGGCGAACCCAAGACGGGGCTCGCGGCTCTGCTGGAAAAAGAAGAGGGCGTGGTTCTCGACAAACGGCACCAACGCGCCGATTGGGGTCAACGCCCGCTGACGCGGTCGCAGGTCGCATACGCGGCTGCCGACACTGCGTTTCTTGGGACTCTGGCCGCGAAGCTCCGGGCGCGCCTCGAAGAACTCGGTCGTTGGGAGTGGGCTCAAGAGGAGTATCACAAGCTCGAGCAGGTGCGGCACAACCCCGTCGAGCCGAACCCGTTGGCGTTCGAAAGGGTCAAGGGGGTGCGGTCGTTGAGGGGCGATGCTCGAGACCGCGCGTTCTCCCTTTTTGAATGGCGTGAGGCAGAGGCGCAGAAGCTCGATGTTCCGCCGTTCAAGGTGCTCGGTGCCCAGCCCCTGGTCAATCTCGCGGAGAAACCGCCGGAGAGAGTTTCCGAACTCGCCAAGGTGGCGGGAATCGGTCCCAGATTTGTCCGCCGGTGGGGTATTAAGGTCATGCAGGCGATCACGCGGCCCGAGAAAGCCCCGCAGTGGAAGCGGGGGCCGCGGCAGCCGGAGACGGCGCCCGTCGTCGCACGCCGGATGAAGCGGCTCGCCGTCGTCCGCGACGAGGTCGCCGCCGAACTCGCGCTCGAACCCGGTCTCGTCTGTCCGAAGAGCTGTGCATTGGCCGTAGCATCACATGAGCCTCGGTGCGCCGATACCGCTGATCTTCGTGCGGCGGGCCTCACGGGCTGGCGTCTCGAGTGTCTCGGTCCGAAATTCATCGCCGTCCTCGCGGATGAGTGAGGCTCCCTGTGCGATCGTGGAGATGATCCCGACGTCATCGATCGGCTGACCGACCCTTCCGTGTTAACCTTCGCCTCACGAATCCGGAGGCACAATGACACTGAGAGACGAAACCCTGGCGTTTGTCGGTTGTGGAATGATGGGCGAGGCCATGGTGAAGGGATTGCTGCGTGAAGGCCTTGTCGATCCGCGGCAGATCATCGCCAGCCACCCACGCGCCGAACGCTGTCTCGAACTCGAGAATCGGTACGGTGTTCGGGTGACCGACAGCAACGCGGAGGCGGCGGCCGATGCGACCTTCGCCGTCGTTGCCGTTAAACCGCAATTCCTTGGCGAGGTCGTGAATGACCTTGACGGTGTGCTGAACATGGACGCGACCGCGCTCTCCGTTGTCGCCGGCGCCACGATGGCGCGATTGGGATCGGATTTCGGTGTCAGTCGAGTGGTCAGGGTCATGCCCAACATTCCGGCGCAGATCGGCCGCGGCATGTCGGTCTGGACCGCCACCGACGCCGTCGATGAGTCCGGACGAACCAAGGTGCGAGTCATTCTGTCGGCTTTGGGTGCCGAGGAGTACGTGATACACGAGAACGAACTCGATATGGCGACCGCACTGAGTGGAACCGGCCCGGCCTATGTCTTCATGTTTATGGAAGCCCTCGTCGATGCCGGGGTCCACATGGGTTTCTCGAGACGGGTTGCCGAGAAGCTGGTTTTCGAAACCGTGCTCGGCGCCGCCGAGTTTGCAAAGGGGGAGCCCGATCACCTGGCCAAGCTGCGAAACCAGGTGACGTCACCGGGCGGGACCTCGGCTGCGGCCCAATACCAGCTCGAGCGAGGTCGGCTCAGGACCGTGCTCTCTGATGCCGTTTGGGCCGCCTACCGCCGCTGCCAACAGCTCGGTGGCACCGCCGACTCCAATGGACCCCCGCTGAAATAGGCCGGCCACAGTCACGGTCGACGGCTCGCACGCCGTGGGCGTCATGACAGTTCAATCAAGGCAGCAAATGGCGCCCCGCAAGACGGCCTGCGATGGGCGGTAACGAGTCACGAGAAAACCGGGGCGTCGCCGCCCCGGTTTGACTCGCGTGATTCGTGTTTCGTTCAGCGTCGAACCAGATCGAAAGCCTTGAAGGCTGGGATGAAGCCCTGGATTCGCTCCGCGATCCGGATCTCTCGAAGACGCCTCGCCTGTTTCTCATCGAGGAGAAAATCGAAGCCCTCGATATAGACCCGGTGAACATCGGCGAGCGATTCGCCGAGGACGCGTCGTTCGATCATGAGCAGACCGAGTTCGGTGGGGTCGGGTGCGCCGGCCGCAAAGAGGTCCTCGATCATCGTCTGGACATCGGCGATCTGCCGGCGGATCGGTTCCTCCGCCGCGCGGTGATCGGCCCACAGCACCTCCCATGCGGCGGCCTGATCGTCATCGAGTTTGAGGAACTCGATGACAAGGTGGCGGGCGCCGTTCATGATCGGGCCGGGGTCTTCTTGCGGCGGCTTCTCCTGGGCGGCGGCCGGCATTGCGAGAGCGAGCAACAGTATCGGCAGGAACAGGCGTTTCATGGGCACTCCTTCTGATCTCGGTTTCCAGATCCCGATGGTCACCGCAGCAGTGGGCCTCGTGATCGTGGGTGAGACGTCGGTGGGCCGATCCGGTTGACACCGAAAACCGTGGATCGGTGTAAAGTGGCGCCGAAGGGAGCGCATTCGAATGATCACCCTCACCCAAACCGCCCGCGACAAGATCGTAGAGTTCGTTGACGAGGCAGACGACGAGTGCATCGGCATCCGCGTACTCGCCGCCAAGGTCGGTCGCCACACCTATCGCTACCAGATGCAGTTGAACCGCGAACAGGACTCCATCGACGGCGACACCCGGGTCGACTTTAATGGCTTCTGCGTCGTTCTCGATGTCCAGACCGCCCAACTCATGGCCGGTGCCACCCTCGACTATCTCGACCTCGAAACCGGAGAGGGTTTCGAGATCAACAACCCGGCGTCAGATCCGGGATGGGAAGATCCGCTGCACCAGAGGGTCCAGCAGGTGATCGACGAAAAGGTGCTGCCGGTGGTTGGGGCCCACGGGGGTTGGGTCGAGCTCGATCGCATCGAAGGAGACACTGCGTTCGTCAGCCTCGGCGGCGGGTGCCAGGGATGTTCGAGCGCCGGCTTCACCCTGTCAGCCGGGATCGAGCAGGCCCTCTGCCAGGACATCGACGAGATCGAGCACGTGGTCGATGTAACTGACCACGAATCGGGCGAGGAACCCTTCTACAAAGAGTAACACCTAAATTGAGCGATTCTCACCGGCGATCTGCACCAACTCCTTGCGCTCTGGGCATTTG
>CBESWV010000027.1:0-24287 GCA_965533305.1 uncultured bacterium
CGGCCAAGGGCCGACCCGCTTCATTTCTTTTGAGTTTTCGTTGTGTCTCCGACCCTTGGCGGTTGTGACGATGGACTAGCGAACCGCTAGTGGCCGCCGGATCCTCAACCACCACCCTGGTAGTACGGGTTGGTTCCCGAGGCGTGATCGGTGCCGTCGAGGACCCGTTTGATCTCGGGAACGTCGGCGAGGATGGCGGTCTTGATGCCCTCGTCGAGGGTCACCTGTGACTGACCGCACCCCTGGCAGCCGCCACCGAACTGGATGTAGGCTGCATCACCTTCGACGGCGGTGAGCTCGACCCATCCACCGTGGCCGGCGAGCCCGGGGGCAACCTTCTCGTCGAGCACGGTCTGGACCTTCTGGGCGACGGGGTCGTCCCAGGTGATCACCGCCTGCGGGTTGTCGATCTTGAAACCCGCGCCGCTGAGATCGGATACCCAGTCCACCGAGGCGCCCTCGAGGTTGGCGACGCTATCGGGGTCGAGGTAGCAGCCGAAGTTGCCGAGATCGGTGATCTCGTCGGAATCCCTGGTGTCGTTCTCGTTGACCAGAGTGATGTCGTAGTTGAAGCGGTGCGGGCCGAGGCGTTGGGCTCCGATTCGGACCCCGAGACAGCCGTCGATCTGCTCCACGTATTCGCCGATCTTGGTTTTTGCTTCGTCGGTAAATGTGATCATGATGCCTCCGTGAGCGGATTGGTGAATCAACCCGTGCTAGTCAGAACAGTCGCGCCGCGGCTCGTCATTCCGACCCGGGGGACCCTATCACAAAATCCCGCGCTCACGGTTTGACGAACATCAAGAAAGCAGTCAGCCATCAGCTCCATCCCAAACATCACAATATCGAGTGCTGTGGGGCTGGCAGCTGACTGCTGATGGCTTTGCCTTTTCTCGCTTCGATCGAGACTTACCTTTGACCGAGAGTGGCCGTGACGGTCTTTTCTTCGCCGTCTCGAAGCACGGTGACCACGACCTGATCGCCCGGGCTCTTCGATTTCAGCAGCGTCGAGTACCCACGGAGATCGGTGACCGGCTCGCCGTCGAAGGCGATGAGGACATCACCGGCTCCAAGCCCCGCTTTCTCCGCCGCCGAGCTCGGCATGACCTGCTGGACGCGGACCCCCGGCCCCTCGAAACCGAAGTCGGGCATGGTTCCGAGGCTCGCCCGTCGGGCGCTCGCCGCAGGTGCGCCGCCTGGATGATCGGTCGGCGCCGCTTCGCCCTTGATGGTGACGGTGAGCGGTTCCAACCGTTCGGCGAGATAGACCACCGCCTCGTGTGCGGCTTCGGTCACCACGGCCATTCCATCGGGATCGATGGTGTCGGCGGTGTCGGATGGCCGGTGGTAGTCCGGGGTCGGTCCGGTGAAGAGCTGGACCGCTGGGATTCCGAGCTCGATGCAGCTCATCTGATCCGAACTGTCGAGGGGCTCCGGCACGACCTTGATCGGCGCTCCCGTCGTGTAGCCGACACCCATGAAGATAAAGCGCCACTCGCGTGCCGAGTCAGCATTGAGAACAAAAAGTTCGCCCTCGGCGAGCCGGCCCACGGTATCGAGGTTGACGCACGCGTACGGGCGCTCGCCATCGGGGATTCCCCCGAGCAGATGCTTGGATCCGACCCTGCCGGCCTCTTCACCGGTGACGACAGCGAAGATTACGGTCCGAGGCCTGGTCGGCTCGGCCGCCATGGCCCGGGCGAGCTCGAGCAGGACCGCGACGCCTGAAGCGTTGTCATCGGCGCCGGGATGGACGAGGCCTTCGTTGCCGGTCCGTACATCCGGCCAGCCGGTGCCGAGGTGGTCGAGGTGAGCCATGACGAGTACCGGCGATAACTTCGGGTCGGAACCCGGGACGGCCGCGATCAGATTGGACAGTTCCATGGACCTCTCAGGCTCACCCCCACGCCAGGTCCAGGTCTGGCGGAAACCCGCGGCGCCGGCAGGGCTGACTCCGGTTTCGGAGAGCGTGTACTCGACCCATGTGGTGGCGGCGTCGAGGCCCGATTCGCCAACGCCGCGACCCTTGAGGCAGGGTTGCGCCAGATAGTCGACGGTCTGCTGCAGCCTATCGGCGTCGAAAACCGCCGGCAGCTCGGCGAGGGGCTGCCGAGCGGGAAGGACCAGCTCCGGCATTTCACCGTCGGTGAGGTTGCGAACCAGCGGCGACGACAGCGGTTTCCACATGCCTTTGGCCACGTTTTCGGGCTCGGAGCCCTTGAAACCGAGATAGGAGTATCGGGTGTAGTGGGGGAGCTTGCGGGCGAGCCCCGGAATCGCCTCTTCCGGATCGGCGGCCACCCATCCGAGGGCCGCTGCGGGATCGGATTCGGCGCGGGCCACCAACACCAACGAGTGGTCGGCGCGGGGCATCTCGTCCGAGGGGAAGGTGATTGATTTCTCGCTCACCAGCGCGCCCTGCTCGGTGATTTGGTCGCTGAGGGCAGCGGAGAATGCATTGTCCCAGCCGAGGATCCACACCGAACCGCCGGGGAGGGTGTCGATCTCGTCATCGAGGACAAGCTTCGGCTCCTCGGGTTTGGCCCAGCCCGCCGCCAGGTCGCGCCATGCCTTCTGCTCGGTTTCGGTCGCGGCCGAAGGCAGGACAAAGACCGGGTCATCGGCGCCGAAAAGGGTCGTGAGGGCCGGTGGCACCTCAAGGGGATCGAGACGGCGCATCACGTCAAATGCGGGATCGATATCGAGCCTCAGTGGTCGTGAGGGACTCAGAACCTCGATCATGCAGTCGCGACCGCCGCCGCAGGTGCCCGCCTCGCTCCAGATCGGCTCGGTCCTCCCCTCGACAGTGACCGCAACGGGCAACGTCAGCGGATACGGATCGCCGTCCTGGGTCTGGCGGATCTTGACGGCGGTCTTCCAGGGGAGCTCGGCCGCCGGATCCTCGGTGACCTGGACCTCGGTGATCTCCAAACTCGGGGCGCCCGTGCGCAGGACCCACTGGTCCATGAAGCCGTCCCAGTCGCCGCCGACCTCGTTGCTGAGGGCTTGTGAGATGTCCGCGAATCCGGCGCGGCTGTAGCGGTGGTCGCTATCGAAACGCCCGAGACCAGCCAGGAACGCCTCGTTGCCGAGGGCGCGGCGGAGCATGTGGAAGAGCATCAGGCTCTTGCCGTAGCCCACCGCTTCGGATGCGGCCGATTGCCGCGATCCGAACTCGGAGAGGGGGAAGTCGTTGCCGGAGGACACGAGATCGCTGAATTTCTTGAGGGTGGCGCGACGATAGGTGGCGCCATCACCGCGTTGCTCGGCGAAGAGGTGATCGGCCATGTAGGCGGTGAGGCCCTCACACCAGTTGCCGGTGGCCGCGTCGACATAGATCGAATTGCCCCACCAGTTGTGGAGCAGTTCGTGTGGGTAGGAGGAGGTGAGGATCCAGGGGAAGCGGATCACCTGCGGGCCGAGCAGGGTGAAACCGGGCATGCCGTAACCGGTCTCCCAGAAGTTCTCGACCAGGGCGAAGGAGGCATATGGGTACGGCGGGAGCATCCCTTCGTAAAGTTTGAGATAGCGTTTGGTCGCGTCGATATAGCGGCCGGCGAGACCCGGATCGTCCTCACGGAGAAATGCGTGGATCTCAACCTCTCCGGCCTTGTCGGAGGTGGCGTGCCATGGGCCTGCCACGAGATAGATCTCTTCGGTGGGGTGGTCGAGGGACCAGACGGTGGTCCGGGTGCCGTCGGGAGTGATTTCGTGCCGGGTGCGTCGGCCTTGGCTGATCACGTCCCACGGCGGATTGAGTCCGCTGACCTCGAGCGAGAACGTGACCAGACCGTCACCAAAGGTCGGAACCCAGAATGTGGTGCCGGCAAGGAAGACCCCCTCGGCGTCGATGATGCCGGGGGTCTCGGAGAAGCTGCGTTGGTACTCTTCGCCCTGGGTGTGAAGTTCGTGGTGGATGACGCCGCCATAGCGGAGTTCCACCGGGCCGCCCACATCCTGGGCCCGACGAAGTCTCCACGCCTCGAGCGGAACGTTCTCGGCCACGGTGTCGGTGGTGGCGTTGATGCCGAAGAAGGTGGCCTCGACCGGCCCTTCGACGGCTTCGAGCCGCCAACCCGGTGTCAGGACCTCGGGGTCAAGGCCGGCGTGGAGCACCAGGTGGTAGGTCCCGTCGGCGTTGATGGCGACCTCGCGGCCGACCAGGATTCGGTCCAGCACCTCGATACGGTGAGTGGCTGGATCAATCCGGACCTCGAGCTCGTGGTGGGTGGGGGTCGACCAGCAGAGACTCGGTGCGGCCAGAACCGCACACATCACCAGTGTGTTTCGAACGACACTCAATATCATCATCGCCTCCACCGCGCATTCTATCGAGATCGGTGCGGGTTTTTGTCACCCGACGGTCACCGTGTTCACCGATCGAGGTTTTTGGAATGCGGTCCGGTATCTGGGTCGTTTCATGTGGCGATGGCACAATGGGCCACCCGGGAGAAACTCATGATCACCGTCATATCCGGTACGAATCGACCCGACAGCAACACCATCAAGATCGCCAAGAACGCGGTCGACGGCCTGCGACGGATCGGCGAGGAGGTCGAGCTTCTCGATCTCACCGAGTTGCCACTCGAACTCTTCGATGGTGCGAGCTATGGTGAGAAACCGGCAGCGTTCGCCGCTTTCCAGGACAAAATCACCGCGACTGACGGAATTCTCACCGTCATTCCCGAGTACAACGGCGCCTGCCCGGGCGTGATGAAGTACTTCATCGATATGCTCCGATTCCCGGACAGCCTTTTGGAGAAGCCGGTGGGGTTCATCGGGATTTCGGCCGGTCCGTGGGGCGCCGTGCGAGCCGTAGAACAACTCGAGATGGTTTTTCAGTACCGGCACGCCCACCTCTGCGGCCGGCGGGTCTTTATCCCCAATGTCGGCAATGCGCTTGATGACGATCATCGGTTTGTCGATGAGGGGATGGAGAAGCGCTTCGGTGAGGCGCTCGAGAAGTTCGCCGATTTCTGCCGTCGGCTGAAGGACTGATGCACGCGGTTCGTCGACGGGGTGGTCCGCCTCTGGCATGTGCGACACTATCCGCCGATGATTGAAGGAGGCCCCCCGGGATGACCTTGACACGCCACCACCTGGTTCTTCTGCTGTTTGTTCTCACCATTGGACTCGGCACGACCTTCGCAGCCGATGACCAACGGCCGATGACACCGCTCGATCTCGCACAAATGCAAAGAATGAGTTCGGCGAGAATCTCGCCGGACGGTTCGCTCATCGCCGCCGTCCGTTCGGTTCCGAGAACGCTCTTCGATCAGGTGGACGGCCCGAACTGGGCCGAGCTCTACATCATCGATGTGGCGACCGGAGTTGCACGACCGTTCGTCACCGGTGAGGTCAAGGTTTCCGGCGTCGAATGGCGACCGGACAACTCAGCCGTTTCGTTCCTTGCAAAGCGTGTGGACGACGAACACATCACGCTCTACCTCATCCCCATCACCGGTGGTGAAGCGCAGCCGGTGGTTTCGGTTAAGACCACGATCTCGAGCTATGCCTGGAGTCGGGACGGCGCCCGGGTTGCGTTGATCGCGGAGGATCCGAAGACCGAGGCCGAAGAGGAGCTTGAAGGGAAGGGTTTCGACCAACAGGTATTCGAGGAGGATGCCAGGCCTCTTCGGATCTGGATCGCCGAAATCGGTGCGGCCGGAGTTCCTCGATCGCTCGATCTCGAAGGCTCGGCCGTGAGGGTGCGGTGGAGCCCCGATGGGCAGCGCCTGGCTGTCGCCATGGCGCCCCGGCCGTTGGTGGACGACCGGATCATGTTCCAGCAGATCCACATCGTTGATGCGGCCACCGGTGAAATCGAGGCAACGGTGGACCGTGAGGGCAAGCTCGGCGCGTTCGAGTGGAGCCCGGATGGGGACCGTCTCGCCATGATCAGCGGTGAGGATATCCATGATCCATCGGCGTCGTCCCTCATGGTCGTCTCCGCGGACGGGGGGGTTCCGAAGAATCTGACTCGAGGATTCGAGGGTTCGGTCAAAGCGTTGGCGTGGTTGGACGCCGATGTCCTGGTGTTTCTCGCCGATGTGGGTGTGACTACCGAGCTCTATCGCCTCACCGCCGCCGGTGGCCCGAGGAAACCGCTCGAACGATTTGACGGCAGTGTTGTCTATACCTCCATGAGCGTGGCAAATGATGGACGCCACGTCGCATTGATCGGCAACTCGTACTCACATCCCGGTGAGGTCTTCTCCCTGGATCTCGCCGGCGAACTCCCGCCGGCCAGATTGACCGAAGTCAACCCGTGGCTCGCCGGGATCCGGCTCGCCCCGCAGGAGGTCGTACTCCACGAGGCCCGTGATGGTCTCGAGCTCGAGGGCATTCTCATCCGGCCTCTCGATGGTTCACCGGAGAGTCCTGCACCCCTGGTGATGGTCGTGCACGGCGGACCGGAGGGTCATCGGAGCAATGGCTGGCTGAGCCGGTACAGCTCCCCGGCACAGGTCCTCGCAGCGCGGGGGTATGCGGTTTTCTTCCCCAACTACCGCGGGAGCACCGGACGCGGAGTCGGCTTCTCAAAGCTTGGGCAGGCTGACGCGGCGGGCGCCGAGTTCGACGACCTTGTGGACGCCGTGGACCACCTCATCGAGACTGGTGTCGCCGACAAGAATCGGATCGGGGTGACTGGGGGCTCGTACGGCGGATACGCCACCGCCTGGTTGACCACCCGGTACAGTGAGCGCTTCGCGGCCGGGGTGATGTTTGTCGGGATCTCCAACAAGATCTCGAAGTTTGGGACGACTGACATTCCCGAGGAGGAGACCCTGGTCCATGCTCTCAACTACCCCTGGGAGAAGTGGGATTTCTTCCTCGAGCGGTCTCCCGTGAAACACGCCGAGAAGGGTGCAACGCCGCTGCTCATCATGGGCGGGGACGCCGACCCGCGTGTCAGCCCGACCCAATCGATGGAGATGTACCGCGCATTGAAGACCCATGGCAAGGCTCCGGTGCGGTTGGTTCGGTACAAGGCGGAGGGTCATGGCAACCGCCGTGCGGCATCGCGCTTTGACTATCAGCTCCGGCTGCTGAGGTGGTTCGACCACTTCCTCATGTCGGCCGGGACCGAGCTGCCTTCATACCGTCTCGACTATCGAAGTCCCGAACATGGGTGGGAAGCCACCACCGAGGAATGAGCCCAGCGAGATCCCGTTGTAAGCTGAGTGGCGGTTGAACGGATGTGAATGGGTGAAGAATTTACAAACAAGACCAAGGAGACAAAAGCGAATGAAGAAGATCATGATGATAGCGGTGATGGTTCTGATGACCGTCGGGGTCGCCGGCGCCGAATATAAGGTGGTACTCCAGCACCATCAGGATGGTTTCTCGATGATGGGACAGACCCAGGCTCCGACCGACGAAGAACACGTGACGTGGATCGGCGACAAGAAACTGCGGATGGACCAGGGCTCGTCGTCGACCATTGTCAAGACCGATGCCGGCAAGATGATGTTGATCGACCATGACGACAAGACCTACACCGAGGTTGATCTTCCGGTGGATCTGGCCGCGCTGATGCCCCCCGGGATGGCGGAACAGATGATGGCCATGCTGAAGTTCGATGTCACCGTCACGGCCTCCGATGAAACCAAGAAGGTGGGCGAGTGGAACGCCAAGCGCTACGACCTGAAGATGACATCGGCCATGATGAGTCTCGAAACGGTGATCTGGGCATCGACGGAGACTCCCATAGACGATGAGGCCTTCTTCGACCTGTTCTCGGTTGTCATGAGCCTGCAACCGGGGATGGACAGCATGCTGGAGCAGATGCGTGAGATCGATGGTTATGTCGTCAGCCAGGAGGCAATCATGTCCATGAAAATGATGGGTGAGACCACCATCGGTTCCAGTGACGTGGTCAAGTCCATCGAGAAAGCCGACGCGCCCGCCGGGACCTATGAGCCGCCGGCCGGCTACGTCAAGGAAGAGTTCGACTTCATGGCCAGGATGCAGAACCAATAATCACTGATTCGATGAACCCCGAACCTCCTTCCCCTGGGAAGGGGGTTTTTTGTTCTAGCCCCTGGTCCGTCCGGCCGCGAGCAATGTCACATCGTCGTAGGGGGTATGGCCGCAGGTGAAGGCCTCGATTTCCTCGAGGACGTGGTTGACGGCGGCCTGGGGTGAGGTCCTCGGTGCGTCGTACAGGACCTCGGCGAGTCGTTCCTCCCCAAAGAGCTCTCCGTCGGGGGCCTGCGCCTCGACCACACCGTCCGAGTAGGCGAGAAGCAGATCTCCCGGTTCGAGGTCGACCTCGAGCACCTGATGGCCGCCGATCTTGAGGGCGCCCAGGGGAAGGCGGTGGTTCGGCATGCAGAGGGTCTCCACCGGTGAGGAGTTTCGTCGCACCAATGGGGGCGGCTGACCGGCGAGGGAGTACCGGACCCTCCCCAAGGACGATCGAAAAGCTAGGTAGCCCAGAGCTACGAAACTCCCGCCGCGAAGGCCGCCGCGTCGGGTGCCCCGAAGGGCGTAAAGCCGCTCGTTGGCGAGGCGAAAAAGCTCCTCGGGATTGGGATGGGCGAGGGCGAGAGTGTTGAGCACTTCGTGCGCCGCCATCATCATCAGTGCGCCGGAGATGGATTTGCCCGAGACATCCCCATAGGCCAGGGCGTGTTCGCCGGACAGTTCCCCGGGGAGTTCGGTGTAGAAATCTCCGCCGACCTCGCGCGCCGGGCGGCAGACAGCGGCGATGTCCCATCCGGCGGCGGATTTGAGTTGTTGCGGGAGCAGCGATGACTGGATGGACGCCGCGATCTTGAGTTCGCGTTCGAATTCGGCTTGCCGAGCCCGCTCGTCGAGGAGGAGATTGGTCTCCAATGCGATGGACGCGTGGTTGAGCAGACCGCGCAGCAGATCGAGCTCTTCGTGTTCGAGGGCGGTCTGGCCGGTCTTTCCCGACAGCAGCATGATGCCGACCGACCGCCGGGTGGTGGAGAGCAGACCGACAACCTCCACCCCGCAGGAACCGAGCTCGTCGCCGAGTTGCTCGACTTCGGCCGAAAGCAGTCGAATCGGCGCGAGTTCGTCCATCCGCAGGAGTGGGCCCTTGTTCTTGAGGAAATCATGGAGGATGCCGATGACCGGAAGTTCGGCGGGCAGTTCGGTCGGCCCCGCGACCCGTTCGAGACGGTGGTTCTGGGGCAGATAGAGGGCGGCGAAGTGGAGACCGAGGAGTTCGGGCAGACGTTCGACGAGCTGGGTGACCACGGGTCCGATTTCGACCTCGTTGGTCAGCGCTTCACCCACATCCACCATGGCCTTTTGCAGCCGGTGGCGTTCGGCGAAGAAAAATCTGTCGACGGGCCGCTGCAGGCGATGGCGGAGAGGCTCGAAGAGCAACACGATGGTCAGGGCGAATACGACCGGAAAATACGGCGAGTCCGCGAGCTGGGTTCCCTGGAAGACCCGGTTGAACGATGCGATTCCCAGGGCATAGAGGGCGGTCACCAGCGCTGTTGTGAGAGCGTAGAGCAGGCTCTTTCGGAGGATGACCCGGATGTCCAGGAGCTGGAAGCGGATGATCGCGTAGGCAAAGGTAATGGGAACGAGGACCAGCGGTACGACCCCATAGAAGATGAACCGTTCGGTATCGAGGAACGATGGGAAGGCGACCGCGAGGAGAATGAAGGGCACCACCCCGAAGAGGGTGCCGACAAAGACCAGCCCCGCCCCGCGGCGCTGGTGGACATCGGGCAGGTAGCGTGCACTCAGACCGAGGGCGCCCAGCCCGAGCACCATGTATCCGACCATGACCCACCAGTTCGCCATGGGTGCGCCGGAGATCAACGCCATCTGGGAACCGGTCCACCAGGAACCGGCCAGCGTCGCCGCGTAGACCATTGGCGGGAGCAGATAGATGGGGACCAGGCGCGGGCTGATCCGAGCAATCCATCCGATGGTGTCGGCAATGGGGTCGCGCCGCCACTCCCACACGGGTCGCGGAAAAATCAGAAAGAAGTGGAGAAAGGCCGCGGGAAGGAAGAGCAATGCCATGGTGCCCGTGGTGAGCACGAAGGTGTCGACCCACGAGTAGGACGCGGGCCGAAGCCGGCACACCAGAAAGAGCATGAAGAGGCTGCTCATGATGTAGAAGACGCGCGCCGTCGGCAACCGTGGTTGGCGGATGACGACAAAGGCGCCGACCCCGAAGAAGAGAAAGCCGAGCAATGCCGCATAGAGATATGAGGTATCACCGATCCTTCGCCGTCCAAGTTCGACCGCGCGCTCCTTGATGCTGCCGCCCGAGCGGAACATGTAGGGAACCGACTCGCCGATGGAGTGGCGGTTGAGCAGTTCCTGAGCGTGGCCGGCCGATGACAGGATGGCGCGGTCGATGCCGACGATGACATCGCCCTGGCGGATCCCTGCGCGGTGGGCGCCCGAACCCGGGACGACCTTTCGCACCACGGTGGATCCCGGAACATCGGATTCGAGAATGACCCCATCATAGGGACGGGGGAAGAACATGTCCGCCACCGAGAGGACGGCCAAGAGGAAGGCTATAGCCCCCGGTGCGAGGAGCACCGCGAATTGACGGTGGACGCGTGACATCACATCAATGATACGCTTTCGCGACTATTCTGTTCTTGGGAATCATTCCCAAGGCTGGTTTTTACGGTCACCGGCACCCATGTGTTACAACATTTGACATATGCGGCGGTTGATCGACAAAACCGATCAACTCGAGCGAAAGGCGGATACGCTCACCGAGGAGTTCGAAGTCCTCTGGCGCGAACTCACGAAAAATTCTTAATTTTGAATTCTCAATTGAGCCTCTTGCAAAAACTCTCTTTTCCGATGATTCGTGGTCTCTGTGCCGGCGAGACGCCAGCACTACAAAGGGCTGAGGTCCATTGTAGAGCCGGTGTCTCGCCGGCTTGATGGTGAGGAGGGTCGGAAGACCTCAGTGTCCGATTCTTGATTTTTGCAAGAGGCTGAATTCTTAATTTCATCGCATACCGTCAAGGGCCGGCTGCGATGAAATTCATAATTCAAAACTCATAATTCAAAATTTGTGATGGACTAGATGCCCCCGCCATTCTCGAACGCCTGTGTTCTCGGCTTGCCCTGGGAAATTCTGCTGCCCGCCGGGACGCCCTTTGTCAGCCAGACGTTGCCCCCGATGATGGAACCCCTGCCGATGGTGACCCGGCCGAGGATCGTCGCGCCCGAGTAGACGGTCACCTCGTCTTCGAGGATCGGGTGGCGGTCGATTCCCTTGATGGGATTGCCATCTTCGTCGAGGGGGAAGCTCTTGGCGCCCAGGGTCACGCCCTGGTAGAGACGAACGCGGTCACCGATGACGGTGGTTTCGCCGATGACCACACCGGTTCCGTGGTCGATGAAGAAGCGTTCGCCGATGGTGGCGCCGGGGTGGATGTCGATCCCGGTCTCGGAGTGGGCAAGCTCAGAGATGATGCGTGGGATGAGCGGCACCTCGAGTTTGTAGAGTTCATGGGCGATGCGGTGGCTCGTCAGTGCCAAGACTCCGGGATAACAGAAGATCGCCTCGGAAGGACCGGATGCCGCCGGGTCGCCCTCGTACGCCGCGACCGCGTCGAAGGCAAGCGCCTTTCTGATCTCGGGCAGCCGCTTGAGAAACTCGCCCGTGATGTGCTTGGCGCGGGTCAGACAGGCCGCCGGTGTCCGGTTGAGGGTGTCTTTGCCGCACGCGAAACACAGACCGCGGTGGACTTCGTCCACCATCATCAACGACACCCGGTGAAGGGTGGCGCCCATGTGGTACCCGAGGCTTTCTTCGGTGACGTCACGGTTGCCGAAATAGCCGGGGAAGATCACCGAGCGCAGCAACTCGACGACCCTGGAGATCTCTGAGCGCGACGGCAGAGGGTGACCTTGGAAGGTCAGTCGAACGGATGTCGCGAGAGAGTCTCGTTGCGCGTTGAGTTCGTCGACGACATCCACGAGCACCTCGTCGATGTCGCCGACGCTGTGGTTGTGAGGAAACTGATTGACGATGTCGAGTTCGGCCATGGTGATGCTCCCGAGGGATGCAACACAATGGCGGCGAAATCTAGTCCGAAAGCTTGGTATTTGGTGGGTTGCGGGTGGGCGATCAGAATCCGCGCTTGAGGCTTCCGGCCTGTTGCTTGGATGATGCGGACCGATGCGCCGCGCGTTTGCGGTCGTCGGCGGCCTGGTGGCATGCCTTGTATTTCTTTTCGCTTCCACACCAGCAGCGGTCATTCCGCTTGAGGTTGGGGATTTTCTCTTCTTCCGGTCCCAGCATCAGCCTCTTGAGGCCTGCGGTGAGATTCATGGCTCGGTCCTTTCGGGAAAGTGTCATCGCCGGGTGGCAATGCTCAATCGGGACGGGACATTAACATCCTCGTCTTGAAATTTCAAGGTTGGGCGTTGGGGAAGTCATCGATTCCAAGGAGTTTGGCGATCAGGACGCCGATATCGGTATTGTCCATCACACCGCTGAATTGCTCGGCGCCGGGACCAAAGGCGAATAGAGGGACCCACTGTCCGGTGTGGAGATCCGTGGCCCAACGCACTTCGGCGACTCCCTTGCCGTAGTCGCCGTTGACGACCCCGAGACCCCCGGTATCGTGATCCGCGGTCACGATCACGAGGGTGTCTCCACGCGCCTCGGCCCAGCGGACGGTCAGAGCCACCGCGTCGTCGAACTCTCGTACGGCATCAACCACTGCTGAGATGTTGTTTTTGTGACCGCTGCCATCGGTGACCTCGGATTCGATGAGGGCGAAGAATCCCTCATCGCCGGCGCCCAGGGTGTCAAGGAGAAATCGACTGGTAGTGGTCAGTTCCGGTCCGTGGCCGTCGGCTGAATCTCCGCGCGGTTCGAAGAGCGCGAGTACCGGTGTCGTTGCGGAGGCGAGACCGGATTCATCCTGGATCACGTGGAAGCCGGCGGCGGTTCCGAGCTCCACAACCCGACCGACGAGATCGAGATACTCCTGATCGTGTTTGGCTTTGTGGTGGTGGATCCAGTTGCCGCCCATCAGGATGTCGTTGTCGGTTTCCAGGATCTTCGAAAAAATGTCGGCATACTGATAGCGATCCTCGGCGTGGACGAGAAACCCGGCAGGGGTGGCATCGGCGAGGCCCGATGTCGTCAAGACGCCGGTCGCCAGGCCGGAAGCTTTGGCCGCCTCCATCAGGGTCGAGGGTCGGCGGCCGTCGACGAGGATCGAAATCGATGTCTTGGGCGCCTTGAAACCGGTTGCCATGGCGGTCGATGCCGCAGCCGAGTCAGTGACGAGTTCGTTTCCGGCCAAGGTGCGGACCAGGCCGGTGATGGGAGCTGATTCTACGAAAAGGCCACCGTCAGGTCCGTGGATCATCGCCGACGCGGCGCTGGCCTGACCGACTCCCATCCCGTCTCCGATCATGAGGATCACATTGCGTGGCCGGGACTCTTCGGCGACAACGAGATCACGGCGGTTGTGAGAAGGAACGACCAGCTGACCGCCTTCGGGAGCGACGAAATCATGGGTCATGCCGCGTTGAGCACGCAGTACGACGTTGCCGCCGGTGAACTCCCACGGGGCGAAGAGGCTGGCGATGCCAACGATCGCGAAGGCAATCGCGAGCGTGAGGATCGCGTGAATGACGAAACGGCGGCTCCCCGCCGAGCGTTGAGATGGCATATGACCTCCTGCCTCGAACCCTGGGATCATACTCCTGCTCCCGGAAGTGAGGAGTTGAACTAACGAGAAGAAAACCGTCGATTGTTTTGTTCTGTGAGACGAAGGTGATGGCGGAAACGTCGCCGCATCACCCGGAGGAAATCAATGTTCTTTGATCCCATGTACTTCGTCTTCGTCATCCCGGCCCTCCTACTGTCGATGTGGGCGAGCTTCAAAACCAAATCCGCGTTCAAAAAGTACTCGCGGGTTCCCACCGCCAACGGCCAGACTGGTGCCGAGGCCGCGGCCCGGCTGCTCGCCTCGGCCGGGCTGGGCGATGTCAGGATCCTGCGTTCCAAGGGGATCCTCACCGATCACTACAACCCCGGCAACCGCACCCTGAACCTCTCGGAGGGTGTCTTCGATTCGCGTTCGGTGGCGGCGGTCGGCGTGGCCGCCCACGAGGCCGGTCACGCGATCCAACATGCCCAACACTACAAACCGCTGGGTCTGCGCTCGATGTTGGTTCCCACCGCCAAGATCGGATCGAGCCTGGGGTACTTCGTCATGCTCGGCGGGCTCTTCCTGTCCTCGACGAACATGGTGCTCGTCGGAGCTGTACTCTTCTCGGCGGTGCTGTTCTTCCAGGTTGTGACGCTGCCGGTCGAGTTTGACGCGTCGAAGAGGGCCAAGGTCATGCTCGTCGAGCACGGCATCGTCTCAGGCCCCGAGCGAGAGGGAGTGGACCGGGTGCTCAATGCCGCGGCGCTGACATATGTTGCGGCTGCGGTTTCGACCCTCATGACCCTCCTCTATTTTCTCTTCAGATCCGGGCTGCTCGGTGGCCGCAGAAACTGAGCGATTTTCGGGTCGCAGAATTTCAGGGTGAGCAATGAGCGCAGACGGACTCCATTTTCCATGTCAGGTAACCACCATGGTGACTCGCCGGGTCGTGCCGGGTCGCGAGGACGAGTACGCTGAAGGTCTGCGCGAAGTGGCGCGGGTCGCGCGTGGTTTCCAAGGCCATCAGGGAGTGACGGTCCTCGGTCCTCACGGCGATGCGCCCTCCGAGTTCACCGCGATCTTCACCTTTGACTCCGCCGTGAATCTCGAGGGCTGGATGACTTCCGACGAACGTCGGCGATGGTTGGACCACGCGAGGGAACTCACGGTCGACGACGAGGACGTGGAGTCGTTGACCGGCCTCGAGCCGTGGTTCACTCTTCCCAACCGGGTGGTCAACCGGCCACCGGCTCGATGGAAGATGGCGATGCTGACGGCGCTCGGAGTCTATCCCCTGTTGCTCATACTGAGCGCTCTTCTGAATCCGATAGTGGGAGACTGGCCCCTTGCGTTGAGATTGGGCGCATCTCTGGTGATCGGGATTCCGCTCATGACCTGGTTCGTCATGCCCGGTCTTTCGCGGTTGTTCTTCGGTTGGCTCTATCCCGAGCCTCAACGAGGAGAATTGCGGCGACGTCAGTCGTAGAGCACGGACTCCTCACCGAATTTGGTCGCCCTTTCTGCGGCGAGTTCGAGGATACGAGTCCGGCGCTGCCACAGCGCATCGATCTGTCGAGCGCTGAGCCAGGGATCGAGGGTCGTGCCGAGCGTCTCCCGATCCAGGGCCTCGAGGGCGGCGATGAACCTCCTCGAGAACCGATCCAGCGAGTCTTCGCGGCGGAGCTTCTTGTCGACATGGAAGGCGCGCGAGGCGTCGATCTTCCAGATCTTCCAGCTCTCGTCGACCAGAAGATTGGAGATGTTGTTGAAATCGGTATCCCAGATCAACTGGAGAAAGAGCTTGATGGTCGCGATCTGGTTGTTCCACCGTTCCATATCGGGCGGAATCAGTTTCCTGACGTTTTTTCGCTCCCATTCGCGCATGGATCCGTCTACCCAGAGTTGGAGCGAACCGTTCTTTCCATCGATGGTCCTGCCGACCGTTGGCGGGACGATGTCCAACCCCAGGAGTTTGGAGAGTTCGTACGAGGCGATCTCATGCTTGAAGGAATCACTCAGACCGAAGAAGACCCGGCCGTCGGGAGTCTTCGATTTGGGTTCGTAAACATCGATGTCCTTGAAAACCGCGTGCACCGTGCGCTCGCCGTCGATGAGTGTCGCTTTTCGGGGTCTGGTGATGCCCTTGCTGCCGAAGCCTTCGAGTTCGACGACCTCGGCTTCGAGGAGAAAGACCTCGGCGGCGGCGCCCTCGATGGCCAGCGCCGGGGTTGGTGACTCAACTGCCGCACCTTCCACCGCGAGGATGGTGAGCAGGATGGTGAATCCGCGCAGCACTGAGCCCAGCGGTTTCACTTCCGAGGGAGCTTTTGAACGAGAGTGGTGGTGGCCTTCCTGAGATCCCTGGCGACAACTTCATCAGCGTTGAGCTGGGTGTATTCGAGCTTGATCATCCTCGGCCTGCCCATGGGGCGGCCCGACTGCAGGTCCACGAGGCCCATGTTGACCCGCGCCTGGTAGACGATGTCGCGCTGCCCCATGTACGAGATGGCCCGATCGCCCAGGTACTCCACTCGAAGCGGGACCAAGAAGCGTGCGTATGGGCGAAGCGCTTCACGAACCTGCTCGGGGGAGGGTCGAGATTCGGTGTTGACAAAGCCCTCGAGCCCCGGGATGGCGGTGACCTCGAGGATTTCGACACCAGCCTGCCGGAGTCGTCCTTTGACGTATTCCTCGGCTTCCACCGCCAGCAGCTGTTCACCGACCGCCAGGACGATTGTGGCGGTGGGTGGGGGCGCCACGATCTGGGGTGGCGGTGAGGTCGAGGCATTGCCTTCGGCCATCGCGTCGGCTTCTCGGTGGATGTTCGATGTCTTTGTCGAACCCTGGTTGTTTGGGGTTGTCACGATGGTTTCGCTGCCGGTGGCTGCGGATGGAGGCACCCCGCGGACGACCGGAGAATCGGTGGTTGCAGGTTCGACGACGTCGCCGGTGGCGCTTGAGTGATTCTCTTCGCCCCGCGGATCCGGGTCTGTGAGGGCCGCCGCATCGTCCGGTTCCTGGGCGGCGGTTTCTTCCTGTTCTGAGAGCTCCACGATCTGTTGACGGTCATCCCGGTTGATGATGCGGTCGAGAATCCCGCTTTTCAGGGTCACGACCGCCGCAGCCGCCGTACCCAAAACGACGAACACGACGATGGCGGCTACGATCAGACCGGTTCGAGAACGTGATTGCGAGGTTTGAGGCTGGGTTGCGGGGGCCGTTGCCTGAGGCGACGGGGCGGTGGCGGCCGCGATCGGCGCCGGTGGAGGGGAAGGGGGCGCCGGCGCGCTCGTGGCGGTGCTCTGGACCGCAATTGTCGGCTGGGTGTTGATGTCTTCGTCGGATGCCGATGGCGGCGGGGGAGGCATCACACCAGCCGCGGTGCCGGCGGTGCTCTGCAACGGTTCTCCGTTCGCCTCCAGCCAACTCTGGATGTCGGCCATGACCTCGGTGCAGCTCGAGTATCGCTCCTCGCGGTCCTTGGCGAGCATTCGCGCGATGATGCCACGTAGCTCGGTGTCAACCTCGGGGTTGAGCTCTCGGACATCGGGAGGTTCGACCTCGACGATGAGCCTGAGAAGGGCCAGGGGACTGTCGGCCCGGAAAGGCATGGTGCCGGTGACCATCTCGAAGAAAGTGACCCCAAGGGAGTAGATATCGGTCCGGTGGTCCGGCGACTGATCGAGACACTGCTCGGGCGAAAGATAGCCCGGGGTTCCCATGAGCATGCCGGTCGCCGTCAGGCGGGTTGTGGCCGCACCCATGAGGGCGAGCCCGAAGTCGGCGATCTTGACCAACCCCTGGTCGGTGACCATGAGGTTTGCGGGTTTGATGTCGCGGTGGACGACATTCTGGGCGTGAGCAACCTGCAACCCGGCGGCCGCCTGGATGATCAGACGGGCGGCCTCAGCGGGAGGAATCTTGCCCTTTGTCTGGATCATCCGCTGGACGCTGGTGCCGTGGACGTACTCCATCACGAAGTAGTGGTGGCCATCGTCCTCGGAAATCGCGTAGATCTGGACGATATTGGGGTGGCTCAGGGCGGCGGCACTCTGCGCCTCACGGACGAACCGCTCGACATATTCGGCGTCCTCCTCGAGGTGATCCCCGAGCAACTTGATGGCGACGAAACGGTTGAGTGATTCCTCGTGAGCCTTGAGGACGACGCCCATCCCGCCACGGCCGAGTTCCGACACAATTTTGTAGTGACCGATCCGATCCACGTTGCCTCCCCGATGATTTGTCCATACATGCTAGCTTGAACGTAGTCTCAACCGCAACTAGGTTTTAGGGTCATGGGGACTTGAGGGCTCGAGGATCTGAGGATGCGCAACGAGGATCTGGCATCTCGAATCTGGTATTCCCCTTTTACCGTTGTGTTACAAAAACCAGCGGTTTTCGGTAAACGAACCCCCCCACTCTCCCGTATATCCAGATGAGAGAAACGATGACACAACGTTTCACCTCTCCTCCTTCCTCGCTGCCCCGTCGGAACCCCCTCCCCGGCGGGGCAGCCCCTTTTCCCACGTACCCGTGTCCGATGCTGGATCATTTCATTCGGAATCGGGATCGGGATCGGGATCGGGAACGGATACGGACTCGGCCATCGGGTACGGAGGCGGACACGGACACGGACACGGAAACGGACGCGGATACGGATACGGTTTCATTCGGGAACGGGAACGGGAACGGGAACGGATACGGACTCGGCCATCGGGTACGGACACGGACACGGACACGGACACGAGCGCTGGTGTGCAGAGCCCCGGGTCAAGCTACACTTCGATCCCGGGGGTTTCACCGATGAGAATCGCCATCGCCCAACTCGACTACACCGTCGGCGCCTTCGACGCCAATCTCGCACTGATGCGTGATGCCGTGGCCGAGGCTCGCACCCTCGGGTCCGATCTCGTCGTCTTCAGTGAGTTGGCGACGGTGGGATACCCGCCGGGCGATCTCCTCGAACGTCGTGATTTCGTCGATCGCAATCTGCGTCAACTCGACCGCGTCGCAGCGCTGTCGGATGATGCGCTTGGGATCATCGTGGGCTATGTCGATCGAAATCCCGCGGGCCACGGCAAGGGGCTGTTCAATTCAGCCGCGCTGTGCGTCGGCGGTCGCGCGGTGGCCCGGTACCACAAGTGTCTGCTCCCCTCGTACGACGTCTTTGACGAGGCCCGCCACTTCGAACCCGGCGGCCCGGCCCGACCACTGCTCTTTAAGGGCGTCCGACTCGGGATCTCGGTGTGCGAGGACGTCTGGGCCGATCCGGATCTCGATGGGCGAAGCATCTACCACCGAGATCCGGTGCTCGAGCAGGTGGAGTTCGGCGCCCAGATCCTGATCAATATCTCGGCGAGCCCGTTCGAACTCGGCAAGGCGGCTCTGCGGCGCGACCTCGTGCGGCGGTATGCGGCGCAGTCCGGCCGTTTCTTTGTCTACGCGAACCAGGTCGGAGGCAACGACGAACTTGTCTTCGACGGCCACTCCATCGTTGTCGATCCCACCGGTCAGGTGGTGGTTCGAGGGCGCGATTTCGCCGCCGATCTCCTCGTCTACGACATCGACCCCGATGCCTCATCGGGTATTCCCGGCGATCTCCGCACGGTTGCCGAAAGCACCGAGGAAGAGGCCGTCAAGGCCCTCGAACTCGGTCTCAGGGACTATGCGAGGAAGACCGGTTTCGACACGGTCCTGCTCGGGCTCTCGGGTGGGATCGACTCCGCGCTGACCGCGGCCATCGCCGCCCGCGCCCTCGGGCCCGACAAGGTGCTCGGTGTGGCGCTGCCGACCCGCTACTCATCCAAAGGAAGCGTCGACGACGCCCGGGCCCTCGTCGACAACCTCGGCATCGACTATCGAGTGATCCCCATCGACGAGATTTTCCAGTCCTATCTCGACGGTCTCGAGGAGGTCTTTGCGGGCACCGAATCCGATGTCACCGAGGAGAACATCCAGGCTCGGATTCGCGGTGGAGTGCTCATGGCCCTGTCGAACAAGTTCGGCCGGCTTCTGCTGACCACGGGCAACAAATCCGAGGTCGCGGTGGGGTACTCAACCCTCTACGGAGACATGGCAGGAGGGTTGGCGGTCATCTCCGATGTGCCAAAGACGCTGGTCTATGACATCGCCCGTTTTCTCAACCGAGAGACCGATACCATTCCCGAATCGATCATCGACAAGCCGCCATCGGCCGAGCTCCGTCCCGACCAGCGGGATCAGGACAGCCTGCCGCCATATGAGGATCTCGATCGTGTGGTCGAGGGATACGTCGAGCGCAACCTGTCGGTTGAGGAACTGGTCGCCGAGGGGATCGATCGCGATGTCGTCGTCGCTGTTGTCGAACTCATCGATCGTGCCGAGTACAAGCGGCGCCAGGCTGCGCCGGGGATCAAGATCACCGCCAAGGCCTTCGGCATCGGTCGCCGCTACCCCATCGTCGCCGATTACCGCGGATTACACGAGAGTGAATAGACTGCGATGACTCACAGCCCCGGCTTCATCTTGCGCCACTTTTTGATCATCTTCTCGATGGCCTTGTTGATCTTCTTGTCGGCTTTGTCCGGGTTGTCGGAGAACGCGTCGATGGCGACTCCGCGCCAGACGAGTTTCTTTGTCTCCGCTTCCCAGATGTCGATGACCAGGGTTCCTTGCTCGTAGGTGGATGACCGAGCGCTGGAAACCCCGGCCCCGCCCCACGTATTGCCGAATCCATAGCCGAAGGAAACGGGATCGACATTCATCGCCTGGCGAGAACCCGCGTGGTAGGTGACGTAGAGATTTGGGTTGTCGGTGGTTACGGTCAGCCGACCTCGAGAGAGCTGCTGCATGATGGCGGTCTTGATTCGCGAGTGCATCAGATCGTTGTGCCCCTCGAGCGATGTCTCATCGGTATCCATCCAGGCCATGGTCTTGTACCAGGAGAACCGGCCCGAGCGATCATAGTCGACGAAGATGTCCATCGCCGAGGCCGAAAAGGCCACGACGATCAATAAAACCACGAGCCCGATGTGTCTGCGCATGACGACCTCCAAAACGCGAATCTGATCGTGGGGGGATGGTAACAGGGTCCGCGCTTGTGGAATCGGGAACGGGATCGGGAACGGGAACGGGAACGGATGCGGACACGGACACGGACACGGAGGCGGGATACTGCCGCCGAAACGGGGTTCGGCTATCCTTTCATGAGTGACACCCGAACGCGAGCTCCACCCCATCGAGGCTTCGGTTCTTCACGCTCGGCGCGAGCGTGTGTTCCTGGTCCTCTCCGGCCTCTTTCTCGGCACTCTGGCCATGCTTAACATCCTCGGCATCAGCCGCTTCATCAAGCTCGGCGAGGTGATGACCGGTGATGGCACGAACCTGGTTTTCGCCATCGCCGTCGGCGTCCTGCCCTACCCGCTGACCTTTCTCTGCACCGATTTCATCAGCGAGTTCTATGGCCGTAGGCGAGCAAATTTCGTGGTCTTCGTCGGTCTCCTGCTCAACATCTGGGTGGTCTTTGTCATGTGGCTCGGTGGTGTCTTGCCGGGCTTCGAAGCCCTCGATCCGGCAACGGGGGAGATGGTCCGCGACGCCGCCGGCCGGCTTCCCGTTTTCTTCGAGGTGCGGGCGCTCACGTTCGGGGCCGTGACCGCCTCGATGATCGCGTACATGGCGGCGCAGTTCTGCGATGTCTATGTCTTCCATTTTTGGAAACGGCTGACCAAGGGCAAACTGTTGTGGGTGCGAAACAACGGCTCGACCATGATCAGCCAGCTCGTCGACACCACAGCGGTGATTCTCATCACCCACTACTACGCCCACGCCCTTCCGATCGACCCCGATCAGCCCATCGCCCGCCAGTTGGTGATCTTCATCATCACGGGTTATGTCTTTAAGTTCACCATCGCTGCTGTCGACACCCTGCCGTTCTACATGGGGGTGAGGTGGCTGTCGAGGTATCTCGAGATTGATCCAACCGAGGAGCACGGTCTGGAGAGTCGACAGTCGACAGTCAACAGTTGACTGTCAACTGTCGACTTGCTCGCCTTCGGTGAGCCCCTCGAACTCCCGTTCCCAAGCGTCCATGTCGTCATCGGTGAAGCCGAAATGGTGACCGATTTCATGGAGCAGGGTGAGTTGGATCTCGTGGATGAGGTCCTCGCGGTCGCGGCAGTCATCGAGAAGCGGCAGCCGGTAGAGCAGGATGACATCGGGCAGGACATTTCCATACCAGCCGCCCCGCTCATCCAACGGAACACCGGTGTAGAGGCCGTACAGGGTGTCGGAACGGGGATTGAGGTCGAGATCGCGGAGGGTATCGTCGTCCGGCCGGTCCTCGATCTGGATGGCGATATTTTCCATGAGTTCGGCGAATTCATCGGGGAGGCGATCGAGAGCGTCTGAAACCACTTCTTCGAAGACTGAGCGGCTGAACTGAAGCCCGGTGCGCCGAAGGGCGGGACCATGTTTTCGCCCCATGAGTTCTCCCGGGAAACGCCGATTCCAGATTCGGTTACTTGTGAGCGCGGCCTTTGATCAGGTCGACCGCGTTCCAGCCGACGATGGCGCCGACCACGGCCCCACCGATGGGACCGAATATCGGGAAGCCGGCCAAGTAGCGATAGCCGGCAGCTGCCCCGATGAGACCGCCTGTGATGGCGAACACAACCCTGAGGAACCGGACGGTGGCGAAATCCATGGACACTGGCTTCTCCGTATGTGGCCCGAACGTGGGCGATTTCGAATTGATTATACCCTCAAAACCGACCAGGTTCTAACGGTCGAAGACAGTGTAGAGTAATTGGGTCGCAAGGGGGAGCAATGCAGTTTCTCAGTCTGATCGGACTCGTCGTCCTGCTCGGTCTCGCGTGGGCCATGTCCTATCATCCGCGGCGTGTCCGCTTGCGGACGGTGGCCTGGGGGCTCGGCCTGCAATTCACCTTCGCGCTCATCATCCTCAAGCAGGACAAATGGAGCTTTATCGGCATGGTGGTGCTCGCCGCTCTTTTAGTGGTCTACATCATGCAGGACGAGCAGAAGAAGCGACTCGCCGGCGCCCCCGGGATCGTGGTCGTGCTTCTTGGCGCGGCGGCGGCGGGCGGGCTTTCAGGTCTGTTGTTTCCCCAGGCGCTCGGGTGGCTCACCATCGTGGTCGCCATCGTCGCTGCCGTCGGCGGCAGGATTGCCATTCCCCAACCGGTCAGAAAGGTCTGCGGGGCGCTCGTTGTGGTCTTCGGCACCACCTGGCTCATCGCCAACGGAATCCACGGTCAGACCATCTTTGCCGCCTTCAGCCAGAAAGCGGCGAATTTCCTCGCGCTTTCCGACTACGGGGCGCGGTTCCTCTTCGGTAATTTGGCGGATAGTCGGCACTACTTTGTCGGGCAGGACTCCGCCTGGCCGGGTTTTGGTTTTCAATTCGCATTCAAAGTCCTGCCGACCATCATCTTCTTTGGCGGGTTCATGGGCGTGCTCTATTACCTGGGCATCATGCAGATCGTCATCGAGAGTCTTGCGCGGTTCATGAAATGGACGGTCGGAACCAGCGGCGCCGAGACCCTTTCGTGCACCGCCAACGTTTTTGTCGGTCAGACCGAGGGTCCGTTGCTCATCAAACCGTTCCTCGAGGACATGACCCGATCCGAGCTGCTCACGATCATGGTCGGTGGCTTTGCCACCATCGCGGGGGGAGTGCTCGCCGGGTACATCGCGTTGGGTGTCCCCGCCGGCCACCTCATCGCGGCCAGTGTCATGTCCGCACCCGCGGCGTTGGTTGTCGGCAAGATCATCTATCCGGAAACCCAACATTCGACGACCGCCGGTGATGTCGGTCTGCCGGAGATCGATTCGGGCGGCAACGTCATCGAAGCCGCGACAAACGGCATCAGCGACGGACTTAAGCTGGCCCTCAACGTGGGAGCCATGCTCATCGGTTTCATCGCTCTCATCGCGGTCATCGACAGTCTCCTCGGCTGGATCGATAGCCTCATCGACGGACGCCTCCTCGACGGCGAGTATGTTGCGTATTCGGTGCAGACTCTCTGGTCGCCGGCGGTGGGAGAATTTCGCGGTTTCTTCCCGGGTTCGCTGCAGACCTTTTTCGGCACCCTCTTTCGCCCGTTGGCCTGGCTGATGGGTGTGCCCTGGGCCGATGCGGGGCTGGTCGGAAACCTCCTCGGGATCAAAATCTCGCTCAACGAGTTCGTTGCCTATGGCGCCCTCGGCAACTATATCCAAGATGGCGTCATGAGCGAACGGGCGGCGGTGATCTCCACTTATGCCCTTTGTGGGTTCGCCAATTTTTCGTCCATCGGGATCCAGATCGGGGGGATCGCCGCTGTCGCGCCGAGTCGAAAATCGGCGTTGGCCGCCCTCGGTCTCAAGGCGATGTTCGGGGGCGCCATCGCATCGTGGCTCACGGCTACCATTGCCGGAATGCTGCTCTAGTGTACGCCGCCACAATTGGGGTGAAGTATCGAGAGTGCCGAGGCGCGCTCCTGCCGGTGCTTCGCGAATGAGGCGTACCGTTTCGTACGTCGAATTCGCGAAGCACCGGCAGGAGGGATGCATCGGTGATCGAATACCGCCTCCAATTGTGGCGGGGGACACCAGATGGGCGGAGTTTTCATCGGCGGCGGACGCGATCATGAAACCCGGATC